>CAMOKD010000015.1:0-36995 GCA_946617435.1 uncultured Clostridia bacterium
CTCGAAGCCAACGGCTATGAACCTGTGTCACAAATGTTCAACATCTACCACTGAATCATGAGCTTGTCTGTGCTATCATACTTCACACTGTTTATCGAACAGCACATGAGTACACCAACACACCAAAATGTACGCCATACTCCAGTTAGATATGAGAAGTGATAGCGACTTATAGTTTTACAAGAAAAAGCAACGTTACGCTATTAAGGGGTTTCGATCTCCGAATCGGAGGGCCGAACTGTGCGATAGACTCCCAGCACCTGTCGGGCTTCCCGGCAGGCTCCGTGGCTTGCGGCTCTGTGCGCTGGGCAGGCGCACGGAGCCGCAAGTCCGTTCCGGGCCATTTCCGACTCAGAAAAAATTTTTTACAATTGTTTGTAACAAATCCCCATGCTCAGACATTTATTGACAGGAGGTGAACATGGTGGAGGATCTTGACTTGGTATATCGTCAGCATGCCCAGACGGTATACCGCTTTCTGCTGGCTAAGACAGGCTCTGCAGATCTTGCCGAGGAGCTGACCCAGGAGACGTTCTTCCAGGCAGTGGGCAGCATCGGCAGATATGACGGCCAGTGTAAAATCAGCACATGGCTTTGCGGCATTGCAAAAAACGTGCTTTACACGCATTATAAGTCAAAAAGGCACGAGACCGCCAGCCTGGACGATGCCCCGGAGGTCAGCGTCAGCTCCGCAGAACAGACCGTGCTTGGCGCAATGGATCAGGAGCTGCTGTTGGCGGCCATCCACAAGATTCCGGAGCCGGGTCGGGAGATTCTGCACCTGCGACTGCTGGGCGGACTGTCCTTTCGGCAAATCGGCGCTGTTCTCGGCCAGTCGGAAACCTGGGCAAGAGTGAATTATTACCGTGCAAAGCAAACACTTGTAAAGGAGTGGAATCAAAAATGAAATCAAATCTTTCCTGTAACGTAGCGCAGGATCTGCTGCCCCAGTACGCGGAAAAGCTGCTGTCTCCGGCCAGTGAGGCAGAGCTGGAGGCCCACCTGGCCCAGTGCCCTGCGTGCCGCCGGATTTATGAGGAGATGACCAGTCCCGAGCCCACACCCGTGGATGCGGAGGCCGAGGTGGACTATCTGAAAAAGCTCCGCAAGAACAGATTGCGTCTTCTTGCCTGCAGCCTTGCCGCGGTGGCGGTGGTGGCAGGGGGACTTCTCTTCTATCTGCATCTGCAGCAGAAGCAGGCGGCCGCCCAGCTGGCGGCCCAAAAGCAGAAAAACAGCGAGCTGATGGAGCAGATTGCGCAGAATGCAGTGTCTTATGACGAGGCCTCCAAAACCATGGTGGTATACGGCAACGACGTGCAGGCGGAGACCGTCTTCCCGCCTGAGATTGAGGAAGCGGAATTTCTTGACGCCCAGTTTGACAGCTTCCATCTGTCTGTCTATCTGCCCCATCTGCGTGAACAGGAGCCGGATATGGTCACCTATCTGAAGCAGTATCTGGACCGGACCGACGCCAGCTTCCGGTTCCTGCGGGCTTATCTGCAAGAGAACTGCGCCGGACAGTACCCCGCCCAGCGGGCTGCCAAGTATGTGGATCTGACCATCCATCAAAACGAGAGCTACAGCTGGTCTGAGCGGGAAGACCGTCTGAAGCTGGAGGTTGGCAGCTTTTATTGGCACCGGGAGGAGGTATACCTTCTTGCCCTGCTGGGAAGCGAGCGGGTGCAGTGGAAGCAGCTGGGCTACGCCTGGTATCTGGCAAGCTGCGTGGATCCCTATTCCGAGGTCCTGGCGCGGACAAGTATGGACACTATCGCCGAGTATCCCTACGCTGAATATTACACCCGGCTTGGGGGTACTGCGGAGGTGAACCTGGAAAATTTCCGGCGACTGATCGACGCAACCAGCTGTGTATGTCTGGAGCAGGGCATGTACTGGGGCTCCGCCTATGAGAGCTGGCCGCTGAGCAAGACGGCTCTGTACCAGGCCCCAATCGGAACTGACGACCCGGGTGACCGGATGAGTGTCTTTATGGCAGTGTCCATGATCGGCTGGCTGAGTGATCACTATGGCTTTGACCGGGTGAGCAGCTTCTGCTTTGACCAGGCCACCTTTGAAGAGGCCTTTGGCACCGATTTCAGCAGTGCTTACGCCCAGTGGAGCGCCGAGCTGATGGAGCGCTGCGGCGCCTGACAGGCCCGTCGACGATCCAATCTGAACAGAATTTGCACCAGCGCCTGTCGGACCCTCCGGCAGGCGCTGTTTTTTGCCCCCGCGGGCTTCTGCCCCGGGGCAGGGATTTCCCGGGAAAAACAGATAGACTTTCCCCCGGTGTTGGAGTATAATAGAGGCAGAATCCCACTGAGAAGACACCGGTTCCGCCGGTATCCCCAACCCATGACGTAAACAGGAGGCGCATTACTCATGAACCATTGTTCCCATGTTGACCTTGAGCCCGCTGTCCGGGGCTTGATGGAATACTTAAGCCAAAGCCCCACAGCCTTCCACGCCGTAGAGGGCATCCGGCAGCGGCTGCTGGCTGCCGGCTTTACAGAGCTGGCAGAGCATCAGCGCTGGACGCTGCTCCCCGGCGGCAGTTACTTTACCACCCGGAACGGGTCCAGCGTGATTGCCTTCCGGATCGGGCAGGAGCCCTCCCGGGCAGGCTTTATGGTCACTGCCTCTCACAGCGATTCGCCCTGCTTTAAAATCAAAGAAAACGCCGAGCTCCGGATCCGGGACCGCTATGTACAGCTGAACACCGAGGGCTACGGCGGGATGATCTGCTCCACCTGGCTGGACCGTCCTCTGTCTGTAGCCGGCCGAGTTCTGGTGCGGCGCAGGGACGAGCAGGGCAGAGAGTGCTTTGAAACCAGACTGGTGAATTTTGACCGGGACCTGGTGCTGATCCCCAATCTGGCCATCCACATGAACCGCAAGGTCAACGAGGGCATGGCATACAACAAGCAGGTGGATATGCTGCCGCTGCTGGGCTCCGGCGCCCTGGAGGAGGGCAGCTTCCGCCGGCTGGTGGCCGCCCAGGCCGGGGCAGAGCCGGAGGACGTGCTGGGCAGCGACCTGTATCTGTACAACCGCATGGCCCCCACGGTGTGGGGCGCGGAGGAAGAGTATCTCTCCGCAGGCCGGCTGGACGATCTGGAATGTGCCTATGCCACTCTTCAGGGCTTCCTGCAGGGGAAGTGCCCCCGGGGTGTCCAGGTGTACTGCTGCTTTGACAACGAAGAGGTGGGCTCCGGCACCAAGCAGGGCGCCGATTCCACCTTTTTGCAGGACGTGCTGTACCGCATCGCCCTGGGGCTTGGTCTGGACGACGAGGACTTCCGCTGCATGCAGGCCCGCAGCCTGATGCTCAGCTGCGACAACGCCCACGCCGTACACCCCAATCACCCGGAAAAAACCGACGCCCGAAACTGCACCTACATGAACGAGGGCATTGTGGTCAAGTCCCACGCCGGGCAGAAGTACACCAGTGACGGGGTCTCTGTGGCCCTGTTCCGGGGGATCTGTCAGCGGGCCGGCGTTCCGCTCCAGTTCTTTGCCAACCGCTCGGACGAGGCCGGCGGCAGCACCCTGGGCAACATTGCCATGGCCCACGTGTCCATGCATACGGTTGACCTGGGCCTGGCCCAGCTGGCCATGCACAGTGCCTATGAAACCGCCGGTGTGCGGGATCTGGATTACCTGATCCGCGCCTGCGCCGCCTTCTACCGCAGCAGTCTGCACATGGGCCGGGATGGCTCCATTGTGGTGGAGGACTGATGGAGGGCCGCATTCTCTCCCCGGGGGATTACCGGACCTCCCGGTGGTCCGGGGGCACCACCACCCAGTTGGCGATCTGGCCCCCGGAGGCACAATACGCAGACCGCCGGTTTCTCTGGCGCATCAGCACTGCCCGGGTGGAGCTGGAGCAGTCCGACTTCACCCCCCTGCCGGAGTATGAGCGCCTGATTTCCATTCTGGAGGGCTCTGTCACCTTGCACCACGCGGATGCGCCCCCTGTTGCCCTTACCCCGGGGCAGGTGCACCGCTTCTCCGGCGCGGTACCGACTACAAGCCGTGGCCGGTGTATAGATTTTAACCTGATGCTCCGCCGGGGACAGGCTGAAGGGAGCATGATGCCCCTGTATCTGAACAAGCCCTTCTCCCCTGCCTTAACGCCGGCGGCTGACACGGTGCTGCTGTATCTGGTGCGCGGAGCGTGCCGGGTTCTGGCAGGAGGCGAGAGCTATTCCCTGCAGGCACAGCAGAGCCTGCTGATTACCGGCCCCTGTCCCATGGAGCTGTTCCCCCTGCAGCCCTGCCAAGGGATGCTCTGCCAGATCCGGACGTGCGCCGGGGGCTGATTCTGTATTTCGGAGGTGCCCTATGAATATTTTCGTCGCGGCCTCCCTGTTTGCGTTTTTGATCCTGCTGTATTGGATCATCTCGGAGGTTTTTACGGTGCTGTTCCGCCTGATCGGTCTGCCGGAGGAAAAGGCCCGGTTTCAGGTGGTCTCTCTGCTCACCGGGGCTGGGTTTACCACCCGGGAGAGCGAGATGATCCTCTCTACCCGGTCCAGGCGCCGGCTCGCCCGAGTGACCATGCTCTTTGGCTATGTGTTCAACATCACCTTTGTCTCCGCGCTGGTGAATATTTTTGTCTCGCTGAAGCTGTCCATTCTCGGTTCCAAGGTGCTCAGCCTGTTTATTCCGCTGCTGGCAGCAGCTGCAATTTTAGTGCTCTCCAAGGTGCGGCGAATTCGCAACTGGATCGACCGGCGGATTGAGGCTTGGGCCGGGCGTCTGGGCGGACAGGGCGGACAAAACAGCATTTTGCTGCTGGACCAGGTAGGGACTGTCACCATTGCCCAGGTGACCCTGCGGCGGATGCCCAGGGAGCTGATCGGCAAGGCGCTGGCTGAAACCGGGCTGAAAAGTGAACACAACATCCTGGTACTCACCGTGCAGCGGCCGGAGCAGCCGCCCTGCCAGCCGGATGCCGAAACTGTGTTTCTGCCGGGGGACCGGTTGACGGTTTTCGGTGAATATGCCGAGATCTGCAACTGCTTCCACGCCAAGGAGCGCTTTACCGACCCCGATTGAAAGGAGAATTCATGATGGACAACAACGACCTGACCTGGTCCATTTTGTCAAGCACTCCGCTGCTCCACACCCCGGTCTACGATGTGCTGGAGCAGGAGGAGGAATCCGCCACCGGCATCCGGGGACGGTATGTGGCCATCCAGGCCCCGGACTGGGTGATGACCATCCCCGTCTGGAACGACCGGTTTGTGATGGTAAGGCAGTGGCGCCACTCCTCTGAGCAGCTGACCCTGGAGTTTCCGGGCGGCGTGGCCGATCCTGCAGAGGATCCCGCCGTCACCGCGGTCAGAGAATTGTATGAAGAGACCGGCTTCCGGGCAGGGAAGCTGATCTGCCTTGGCAGCTGCAGCCCCAACCCCGCCCTGTTTAAAAACCGCTTTCATTGTTTCCTGGCCACGGAGCTTACGCCCACCGGCACCCAGCATCTGGATGCGGACGAGCTGCTGCGCTACGAGCTGGTGCCCACCGGCCGGGTACTGGAGGAATTCGGCAGCCCGGAGTTCAGCCATGGGCTGATGGGCACCGCCCTGGCCTTCTATTGGAGGCACCTGCGAAAGGAGGGGTCTGTGTGAGCTTTTACCTGCCCACCCGACTGCTCACCGGGCCGGAGATTCTCCTGCGCCGGGGTGAGCTGCTGGCAGAGCTTGGAACCCACTGCCTTGTGGTGACCGGCAAACAAGCCAGTCTCACCTGTCCGGCCCTGCAGGACGCCAAGAACACCCTGCAGCGGCTTGGCATCCCCTATCTCCACTTTGACGGCGTGCTGCCCAATCCCGGCATTGAAACCTGCGTGCAGGCCGGGCGCATGGCCCACGCATTTGGTGCGGACTTTGTGCTGGGCATCGGCGGCGGCTCCGCTCTGGACGCAGCCAAGGCCATTGCACTGAGTGCCGCAAACCCCGAGCTGGACGGTCCGGGGCTGTACAGGCTGAACTGGCCCTCCCCCGCCCTGCCCATTGCCCTGGTGGGCTCCACGGCAGGCACCGGCAGCGAGGTGACCCCCGTTGCGGTGATTACCGACACCGTGGGCCGCAAGCACAGCTTCCGCCACGACTGTCTCTATGCACGCCTGGCCTACGGCGATCCACGATACACGGCGTCCATGTCTTTGACCATGACCGCGAACACCGGTGTGGATGCCCTGGCCCACTGCATTGAGAGTTTTTTCAGCCGGAAGGCGACCCCCTTATCCTCCGCCCTGGCTCTGGCCGGTGTGCGGCAGCTGGTTCCCCGGCTGATGGAGCTGTCTGCGGGCCGGACCCCCGACCCGGCTGCCCGCGCCGATTTGTATGAGGGCTCCATTCTGGGCGGGATGGCCATCAGCATTACCGGTACTGTGCTGCCCCACAACCTGGGCTATTATCTCACCGAGACCTATGGGGTTCCTCACGGTGCAGCCTGCGCAGTGTTTGAGCCCTGGCTGCTGGCCCACTGTGCGGCTGCTGTGCCGGACCGCGCTGAGATGCTGTGTCGGGCAGCCGGCCTGTCTGTGGATGCGCTGTCAAACCTGATCCGGCAGCTCTGCCCGCCCTGCTTCCCCGCCTTGACCGAGAGCGAGGTAGAACGGATCCTCCCCCGGTGGAAGGACTGCAACGCCCTGAAGGTCACCGTGGGATGCGTGACAGAGGACGTGCTGCGCCAGCTGTGGCTGCAGGTCGGCACCCGGACAAACAAAAATCTCTCCGACACTTGATTTTGATTTGAAATTGTGCTAAGTTTGACTTACAGAGGATCCTGAAACTCTGAAATCATTTCAATGGAGGGGAGAATATGTCAACGTATCTGTATTGCGGTGTTCTGTTTCTGGTGGTTCTGGCCATCTGTTACGTGTTCTTCAACTACCGGAAGATTCGGCGGATGAAGGAGGGCACGCCTGAGATGGTAGAGATGTCCGGAATCATCCGGGACGGCGCCTCCACCTTTATGAAAACAGAGTACAAAACCATTGCCATTGTCTGCCTGGCCCTGGCCCTGTTGTTCAGCCTGTTTATCGAAAAAACCAGCGGCCTGACCTTCCTGTTCGGCGCGGCGATGAGCAGCTGTGTTTGTATTCTCGGCATGCGCAGCGCCACCTATGCCAACGTCCGCACTGCCAACCGTGCCCGGGAGACCATGAACATCGGCGAGACGGTGAAGGTAGCCCTCTGCGGCGGCAGCATCAGCGGCATGAGCGTGCAGGCCTTTGGTATGCTGGGCCTGGTGGCCATTCTGTTGATCTTCGGCGGCGTCAAGGCAGATGCTGTGGGCACCGGCTTTGTGGCAGGGCTGGAGTGCAACCCCACCATTATGCGCATTACCACCTATTCCCTGGGCTGCTCTCTGGTTGCCATGTTCAACCGTGTGGCCGGCGGCAACTACACCAAGGCAGCGGACATCTCCTCCGACATCCTGGCAAAGATTCGCCACGATATGCCTGAGGACGACAGCCGGGTGCCCAACGTGGTGGCTGACTTTATCGGCGACAACGTCAACGACATTGCCGGCAACTGCTCTGATCTGCTGGAGAGCTTTGTCGCCACCATGGTGGCGGCTATCATGATTGCCCTGACCGTGTTCCACGGCGGCGACAGCGCCCTGCTGGAATCCGGAATTACCTTCCCCATTCTGCTGGCCGGCGGCGGCCTGGTGGGCTGCCTGCTTGGTCTGGCCTTTGCCTCTGTGCGCAAAATGGGCGACAACCCCTCCCGCGAGCTGGACCTGGCCACCTGGATTTCCGCAGGTCTCACCGTGGTTCTGGGCCTGGCTGCCTGCTGGTTTTCCTTCCATGGCAAAACCCACGCGTCCTTCCGCATTGGTTGGCTGAGTCCCTGGGTGTCCAGCGTGCTGGGCATTGCCAGCGGCATTGCCATCGGTTCCATCACCGAGTACTACACCAGCACCGACTACAAGCCCACCAAAAAGCTGGCGGAAATCGCCACTGAGGGCGAGGCCTTTGTGATTACCAAGGGCGACGCCATCGGCTCCCGTTCCTGCCTGTTGCCCATTCTGGTGATCGGTGTGGCCCTGTTTGTCTCCGGCAAGCTCTGCGGCACCTATGGCATTGCCCTTTCCGCCCTGGGTATGCTGGCCTTTGTGGGCGCCACGGTCTCCATTGACGCCTTTGGCCCCATTGCGGATAACGCAGGCGGTCTTGCCGAGTCCTGCCACCTGGATGAAAAGGTCCGTGTGATTACCGACAAGCTGGACGCCGTGGGCAACACCACCGCTGCCATCGGCAAGGGCTTTGCCATCGGCTCCGCCGCCTTTGCAACGGTGTCTCTGATTGTGGCCTTTGTGGGCAGTGCGGATTTCGGCAAGAGCTCCGCCGTGCTGGTCACCGGCGAGCCGGTGCTGAACTTTGCCTCCTTTGTGGTGGTAGCCGGCGGCATCATCGGCGGCGCCCTGATTGAATACTTCTCCGCCCTGCTCACCGACAACACCATCGAGTCCGCACGCCTCATGGCCGACGAGGGCGACCGTCAGCTCTCCCGCCCCGGTGTGTTGGAGGGAAAGGTAAAGCCCGATTACAACCGTTGCATCCAGATGGCCGCCAAGCAGGCCCTGCGCAAGATGCTGCTGCCCTCTGTGCTGGCGCTGATGATTCCCGTTGTAGGCGGCTTCCTCTTCGGCGTGGAGTTCGTGGGCGGCCTGCTGGTGGGCGCCACCATTGTGGCCATCCCCAGGGCCATCTTTATGGGCAACTCCGGCGGCGCCTTTGATAACGCCAAAAAGTATATTGAAAGCGGCGCCATCCAGGGCCACGGCAAGGGCACCGCGGCCCACAAGGCCGCCGTCACCGGCGACACCGTAGGCGACACCCGCAAGGACGTGGTGGGTGTGGCGCTGGACATCTTCATCAAGACCATGTCCACGGTGGCCAACACCCTGCTGCCCATTTTCACCCGGTTTACCCTCTTCCGCTGAGCACGGTGACAAAGGGACCGCATTCCGATCGGAGTGCGGTCCCTTTTGTCTGCCCGATTTCCGTTTACAAATCCGGGCTTTTATGCTATAATGAAGCTACGGACGGGCTGCACGTTTTGGCATGCACAAAGCATTCCACCGGTTTATCCGTCTGAGGAGGTATATACCGTGAAAAAGCTGCTCCACCTGTTGATGATCCTTGCCGGCAATCTGCTGCTGGCGTTTTGTGTGTCCCACTTTGTGGTGCCTGCCGGGCTGATCTCCGGCGGGGCGACAGGTCTGTCCCTGGCGGCCCACCACCTGCTGCCCGGCGTGCCTCTGGAGGTCTGGATCTGGGGGCTTACCATTTTCTTCTTTGCGCTGGGCGCGATTCTGTTGGGCAGGGAGTTTGCCCTCTCCACGCTGGTCAGCACTGTGGCCTATCCCCTGTTTTTCAGCTTGTTCAGCCGGCTTGCCGCGGCCCGCGGCCCCTTGACCCAGGACATCGTGCTCAATACCGTCTTTGCCGGTCTGATCTTTGGCGTGGGCGTGGGTCTGATCCTCCGCACAGGCGCCTCCTCCGGCGGGTCGGACGTGATTGCCATGGTACTGAACAAGCGGTACGGGCTGTCTGTCTCCCATATCATCTATCTCACCGAGGCTATCATTCTTTTGGCCCAGACGCCCTTTTCCTCCATTGACCAGATCCTCTATGGCCTGGTGTTTGTGCTGATTTACTCCATTGTGCTGGAGAAGGTCCTTCTCTTTGGACAGGATAAAATTCAGATTATGGTGTACTCCTCCGCATGGGAGGAAATCAACCGGATGATTCTCACCGGCATGGACAAAGGCTGCACCCTCTTCCCTGCCAAGGGCGGCTTCACCGGGGAGGAGACCTGGGTGGTGCAGACGGTGATCCCCAAGCGCTCTCTGTTTGCCATGCGGGAAAAGATTCTCGCCATCGACCCCAAGGCCTTTGTGGTCATCAACCCCATCTCCGAGGTCCGCGGTCGGGGCTTTACCATGAATAAGGACGCCCGCTGAGGACAAAAGCACCGCCTGCCGAGATGGCAGGCGGTGCTTTTTTGCGCCTATTACAGGGCGGAGTAGCCGAAGCTGTTCACCAAGGCATCCAGTTTTCTGCCCTTTTTACAGTAGGGGCAGTCACGGTAGTCATAGCTGGCATAGTCGGGCAGGTCATTGACGTCGTACACAGAGTGTACCGGCAGCCCGCCGGACTCCGCCACAGCGCTGTACAGGCTGGCCACGCCGGACACATTGCCGCCGTAGTAGCCGATGGCCTCGATGGAACGGTTGGCAGTGAAACCGGTGGTCACGCTGGCCATGAGAATCAGCACGTCCTTGTTGCGGATCAGGTGCTGGACATTGTCACGGAAGATAATCTGGCTGTTGGCGTTGTACTCGGGCTCCAGCACATGGATGTTGCCCCGGGCGTTGATGCCCCGAAGCTGAGAGACCAGCACATCTGCCAGGCAGGTGCCAATGACCGCGGTGCCGTCCAGACAGAGGATGGTGTCTACATGAATATTGCTGTAGTGGGGCGCCAGGACCTTCGCAACGTCCTTTGCTTCGCTGAGTCTTGTTTTCTGGTAGGAGATATCGATGTAATAGTTGATATGGCTGTGATTGGTGGCAAAATGGCCTCTGGCCACACGGAAGGGAACATTTCCACGTCTTACGGGCAGTTCTTCAATCTCAATCATGATAATTCCTCCTGGTTCAATCTCATTGCATGCAGCGATCCGTTTTTCCGGCCTCGTCTGTATTACTATTGTACCCCTTTAGGTGGGAGTTTGTCAAGATAATCCTTTGTTTTCCTTAATCCGCCTGGCGAATGGAAAGGCCGATCCGCTTTTTCTTTTCGTCTACGGTCAAAACCTTGACCTTTACCACATCCCCGACCGACAGAACCTGAGAGGGATGCTTGATATACCGGTCGGCAATCTCAGACACATGCACCAATCCATCCTGGTGGACGCCGATGTCTACAAAGGCGCCGAAATCGATGACGTTGCGCACTGTTCCCGACAGGGTCATACCGGGCTTCAGATCCTTCAGCTCCAGCACGTCTGTCCGCAAAATCGGCTGGGGCAGCGACTCCCGGGGATCCCGACCGGGCTTGCGCAGCTCAGAAATCACGTCCCGCAGGGTGGGCACTCCGACGCCGATGGCGGAGGCCAGCTTCTCCTCGCCCAGCTGCTCTGCCTTGGTGCTTAAGCCGCCCAGGCGTCCGCCGGCAGCATCGTCTAAGGTGTATCCCGTCAGGTGCAGAAGCTGCTCCGCCGCCCTGTAGGCCTCTGGGTGGACCCCGGTGTGATCCAGGATATTCCGGCTCTCCGGCACACGCAGGAAGCCCGCGCACTGCTCATAGGCCTTTGGCCCCAGCTTCGGCACCTTAAGCAGCTGGTTTCTGCCGGAGAAAGCTCCGTTGGTCTCACGATAGGCCACAATGTTCTTTGCGGTGGTCGCGCTCAGGCCGGCTACCCGCTGCAGCAGCGACGCAGAGGCCGTATTCAAATCCACACCCACAGAGTTGACGCAATCCTCTACCACGCCGTCCAGGGCGGCGGAGAGCTGCTTTTCCGGCATATCATGCTGATACTGTCCCACGCCAATTGCCTTGGGGTCAATCTTCACCAGCTCCGCCAGGGGGTCCTGCAGGCGCCTGGCAATGGAGACTGCAGAGCGCAGATTGACGTCGTACTGGGGGAACTCCTCCGCCGCCAGGGGGCTGGCGGAGTACACCGAGGCGCCGGCCTCGGAGACGATCATATAGCTCAGGCTGTGGCCCAGCTCCTTTGCCCGGTGAATCAGCTCCACCGTCATTTGCTCGGTCTCCCTGCTGGCGGTACCGTTGCCGATAGCGATGTGCTCCACCCCGTGGCGGCGCACCAGGCGCAGCAGGGCTTCGATGGCCTCCTGCTTTTGCCGCTCGCCGTAGGTAGGGTAAACCACCGCGGTATCCAATACCTTGCCGGTGCCATCCACCACCGCCACCTTGCAGCCCATGCGGTAGCCCGGGTCCAGCCCCATGGTCACCTTTCCCTTTACCGGGGGCTGGAGCAGCAGCGGCCGGAGATTTAACGCAAACTGCTCAATGGCACCGGCGTTTGCCTGCTCGGTCAGCGCGGCGCGCTGCTCCCGCTCCAGAGAGGGGAAAATCAGCCGGTCATAGGCATCCTGCGCGGCTGCATTGACAAACTCTGTGGCAGGGCTGCCAAACCGCAGCACGGAGCGGCGGACGGTCTGCATGGCCAGCATTTCGTTGAGCTCCAAGGTAACCTTCAGGAACTTCTCCTTCTCCCCCCGGTTGATTGCCAGGATCTGGTAGCCCTGGAGCTTGGAGATCGGCTGGGAGAAGTCATAATACATAGCGTACACCGAGTCTTCTTCAGTTGCCGCCTTGGACCGCAGCACGCCCTTCTCTCCCAGCAGGGCCCGAAGTGCCTTGCGCAGCTCAGCGTAATCACTGATCCACTCGGCAATGATGTCCGATGCCCCTGCAAGGGCCTGCTGCACATCCTCTACGCCCAGGTCTTGGTTTACATAACCACGTGCAGCCTGCTCGGGTGTCGGGCAGGTTCTGCCCTGAGAGAACAGCAGCTTTGCCAGGGGCTCCAAGCCCTTCTCCTTCGCGACGGAGGCGCGGGTTTTGCGCTTTGGCTTATAAGGCCGGTATAAATCCTCCAGCTCTGCCAGGGTGGCGGCGGAGGCAATGGCAGACTGCAGGGCGGGGGTGAGCTTGCCCTGCTTTTCGATGGACAAGACCACGTTTTCCCGGCGCTCCTCCAGGCTGCGCAGATATTGCAGCCTGGTCTCCAGATTGCGCAGGGTGGTATCGTCCATAGAGCCGTGGAGTTCCTTGCGGTAACGGGCAATAAAGGGGATGGTATTCCCCTCATCCAGGAGCCGTATCACGTTTTCCACATGGGTCTGGCTCTGGTTCAGTTCTTTGGAAAGCTGTGTGACAATATTCATGGGTTCCTCTCAAGGCGCGGGGACTACTGCAGCAGGGCTATGGCCGCCTGGAGCTGGACGTCGTCCTCGTGGGTCATTTGGCTGTAATAGATGCTCTGATATTCTTCATCGGAGATTTCCACCACCTGGTCCGGCGTGATGCCGGTGCCCACCAGGCTCACACCCTTGGGGGTGGTGTACTTGCCGATGGAGATGTTGATGGCAGATCCGTCAGAGAGCTGGAAGGAGGTCTGGAAATAGCCCTTGCCAAAGGTCTGGGTCCCCACCACCTTGGCAGCCTCATACTCCTGCAGAGCAGCGGCAAAGAACTCCGCCGCGGAATAGGAGTCTTTGTTGACCAGCACCACCATGGGCAGGTCAATGTGGGAGGCGTCAGAATAGTCCACAGACTCCCGGCCTGTGTAGTCCTCGCTGCGGAACAGCGGGCCCTCGGGCAGCAGATAGTCCAGCAGCTTTACCAGTTCGTTTTTCAAGCCGCCGGGGTTGAAGCGTACGTCAAAGATCAGCCCCTTGGCGCCTTGGCCCATGGCCTCCTCAATGGCGGCAATGGAATCCTTGGAAGCATTGGCGTCAAAATTCCGAATCTTGATATAGGCCAGGTCGCCCTCCAGCATCTCCCAGGTCACGTTTACCACATGGATCCGCTCCCGGGTGATGGTCAGGTCCCGGTCCACCCCATCGTGGCGAACGGTGATGTGGGCGTCGGTACCCTCTTCACCCCGGACCCGGTTTTTGGTCTCTTCAATGCCCAACTCCAGCACGGACTCGCCGTCCACCAGGACGATAATATCCCCGATCTCGATGCCAGCGTGATAGGCAGGGCTGTCCGGTGTCACATCGGTGATCAGCAGGCCCTCGTCGCTGTCGGCGGTAATGGTCACGCCGATGCCCACATAGGCGTTGTTCATGCTCTCCTGGTAAGCACTGTACTGCTCGGCGGGAATGTAGTAACTCCACCGGTCCCCCAGGCCGTTGATCATGCCCTCGGCCAGGGAATCCTGCATCTGCTTTTCGTCCACCTCGCCGATGAAATAGGTGTCAAGATACGCTTGAATTTCCCGGAGCTTTTGATAGGAGTCGTCACTCTGGCCGGGAGTCACAGCAGGTGTGACAGTCGGTGCCGGCAGAACCCGCACAAGGACCAGCACCGTGGCGCTGAAGGTGAGCAAGCAGGCCAGCACAACACTGACCAAAATGATGACGATCGCTGTGGATTTTTTCATAACTTCGTTTCCTTAAAATATGATTTCCCACAGCCCGCAAAGGAGCTGTGGGATGATTGCTTTGATAAGATCAGGGCAGATAGCTCAGCGGGTTGACCAGCGAGCCGTTATAGTACACTGTGAAGTGCAGATGCGGCCCAGTAGACCAGCCGGTGCTGCCCACATAGCCGATTACCTGACCCTGAGACACATACTGCCCCGGGGAGACAATATACTGGCTCATATGGCCGTACAGGGTGGAGAACCCGTTGCCGTGGTTGATGGTGACGTAGTTGCCGTAAGCCGCGCCATAGGTGGCGGTCGTCACCGTACCGGAGGCTGCAGCATAGATGGCGGAGCCATAGCTGGCACCAATGTCAATGCCAGTATGGCTGCTGTAATTGCCGGTAACCGGATGAACACGAGGGCCGTAGGGGCAGGTAATGGTATGGCAGCCGCTGGGCCAGATAAAGCCCGCGCCGGAGGAGGCCGCAGGAGCGCTGCCGCCGGAACCCGAGCCGCCGGAGCCGGAACCACCGGAGCCGCCGGAACCGGAACCGCCGGAGCTGGCGGCTGCGGCGGCAGCCGCTGCGGCTGCAAGGCGCTCCTTCTCGCGGCGTTCGGCTTCCTGCCTGGCGCGCTCTTCCTCGGCCAGGGCCTGCTGATAGTTTGCCTCCTGGGTGGCAATTTCATTGGCCACCTGGATCTCCATGGCGTCGTACTTGGCAGCAGCGGCAGCCAGGGCTTCTTTGTCAGACAGGAGCTCGGCGAAAATGTCGTCCGCCTCTGCCCGCTGCTCTACCAGTGTCTGCTCGGTCTGGGCAAGCTCTTCCTTGGCCGCTTCCAGAGAGTCCTTCTCTTCTGCAAGCTCGGCTCTGGTCTGCTCAATTTCATCGGCCACCTTCTGCAGGCGGTCCAGCATCCGGCTGTCGGCCGCGGCGATTTCATTGATCATATCCACCCGGTCCAGAAGGTCGGAAAAGCTGCTGGCCTTAAACAGAATCGACCAATAGGTCAGCTTGCCGTTTTCCTCCATGGAGCGCAGACGGGCACGGTACTGTACGTTCAGCGCGTCACGCTCTTCCAAGGCGTCGTCCAGCTCATTCTGCTTTTCGGCAATCAGGAGGTTGTACTCCTGGATCTGGGCATTTTTGTTGTCAATCTCATCCTGGGTCAGCTTGATCTGCCGGTCAATCTGCCCCTTGCGCTCCACAAGATCCATCATTTCGGATTTGTTCTGGGCAATCTCACCCTGGAGCTCCTGTTGGGCCGCCGTGATCTGAGCCGCCTGCTGCTGCAGCGCCGCGATTTTTTCTTTGATCTCGCTGGAGCTTGCTGCAAAGGCGGAGATCACCAGTCCGGTCACCATCAACAGCGCAAGCAGCACTGCAATGACGCTGACAATTACTCGGCGATACTTAAACATGTTACCCTCCTTTAGACATCAAGGAATCTGCGAATAGACATCACACTGCCGATAATACCCACCAAAAGACCGGTTACGCCAAAGGCAATGGCCACTACCCAGAGCACCTGCTTAAAGGGCACCAGGGAGCTGAGAAGCCCCACGCTGTCAGCCCGCATGAGCCGGTTGGTCAGCAGATCGTATACGCCCCACTCCAGGAAGAAGGCCACCGCGCCGGAGATGACGCCAATCAGAAAGCCCTCAACAAAATAGGGGAAGCGGATAAACCGGTTGGTGGCGCCGATGATCTTCATGATGCCGATCTCCTCACGCCGGTCGTACATGGCCAGCTTGATGGTGTTGGAGATCATAAACAGGGAAACCACCAGCAGCACCACAATGATGGCCACAGAGCCGATGTTTAAGATCCGCTGCAGGGTGGTAAAGCCCTCGGCAATCTCGCTGCGGGCGGCAATATCTGCCACGCCCTTGATCTGGCGCAGCGCGTCCACCGTCTGCTGGGTCAGGGCGTTGTCCTCCAGGGTGACAATGAAGCGATCACGGAAGGTGGAGGCGTCAATGCCGGCATAGGCCTCTCCCCCGCCCTGTTGGGCCACAAAACGCTCCATGGCCTCGGTGCGGGATTGGAAAACCGCCTGTTGGACGTTGTTGACCAGATTGATTTGGGAGCCGACGCTCTTGGCCTCGGCAGTGTTATAGTTCTCGTCAATGTAGACGAGAATTCTGTTCCGTTGTTCCAGGTCCTGGACCATCAGCTGCATGTTGTACACAATCATGGAGAAGCTGCCGATGATGACCAGGCAGGCGACTGTTACGCAGATGGCGGCAAAGGACATGAAGCCGTGGCTGAACATGTTGTGCACGCCCTCTTTAAACAGATAGCCCAGTTTTCTAGCTCTCTTCATAAGTATAGTACCCATCCATTCCGTCATTGATCACGCGGCCCTCGTCGATGGCAATGACTCGTTTGGTAAAGCGGTTGACCAGTTCCTTCTCGTGGGTGACCACCATGACCGTGGTGCCCAGGGCGTTGATACGCTCCAGCAGCATCATAATCTCGTAGGACCGGGCAGGGTCCAGGTTGCCGGTGGGCTCGTCGGCAATGATCATAGCGGGGTTGTTCACCAGGGCTCTGGCAATGGCCACACGCTGCTGCTCGCCGCCGGAAAGCTCGTTGGGCAGGCGCCTGGCGCGATTTTCCAGGCCGACCAGATCCAGCACATAAGGCACGCGCTTTTTGATCTCCCGGTTGCTGGCGCCTACAATCCGCATGGCGAAGGCGACGTTGTCAAACACGGTTTTGTTTTCAATCAGGCGGAAGTCCTGAAAGATGACGCCGATGGTACGACGCATGGCAGGAATGGCACGCTTTTTGATTTTTTCCAGCTGGTAGCCGTTTACGGTCACCGACCCGGAGGTAGGCTCCAGCTCAGCCGTCAGCAGCTTGATGATGGTGGACTTTCCGGAGCCTGAGGGGCCCACCAGAAAGACAAACTCACCGTCCTCAATGTGGAGGGTGATGCCATCTAGCGCGCGGTTGCCGGCCTCATAGACCTTGGTGACGTTTTCAAAGTCGATCATGGCATACTCCTTGTAGTTGGGATTCAGAACAGCCGATTGTCCCGGGAGGAGAGATATTTCTTCACCATCAGGGCCACCTTGAAAATGATGGCATGGTCAAATTCTCTCAGGTCCAGGCCGGTAAGCTTTTTGATCTTTTCCAGCCGGTAAACCAGGGTGTTGCGGTGGACAAAGAGCTTTCTGGAGGTCTCGGAGACGTTGAGGTTGTTCTCGAAGAACTTGTTGATGGTAAACAGCGTCTCCTGATCCAGGGAGTCGATAGAGTTCTTCTTGAATACCTCATTCAGGAAGATCTCACACAGGGTGGTGGGAAGCTGATAAATCAGCCGCCCGATCCCCAGATTTTCGTAGTTGATGATGGTCTTTTCGGTGTCGAACACCTTGCCGACCTCAATGGCCACCTGGGCCTCTTTATAAGAGTCGGCCAGCTCACGCAAGTGTTGTGACACCGTGCCGATGCCGATGGTGGTCTTGACAAAGAGCTGATTCTTCAGTGCCTGCTCCATATTGGCGGCGATTTCATAGAGCTCGTCCTGCTCGGCGTCTGCCGACACCAGCTTGACCACCGCAATATCCGTCTCGTTGATGGAGATGACAAAATCCTGCTGCCGGTCGGGGAACAGGCCCTGCAGCACGTCTACCGCCGCCACGTCAGGAGACTCAGTCTGCCGAATCAGAAAAACCGTGCGGTTCTGGTCAGCGGGGAAATGGAGCTCCTTGGCGCGAATATAGATGTCACCGGGCAGAATGTTGTCGGTGATAATGTTTTTGACAAAGGTCCCCTTGTCATGCTTTTCTTCGTAATAGGTTTTGGTGCTGTTTAGGGTAACCTGGGCCATGATGCAAAGACTGCGCGCCAGGTCGTCCTCTCCGTCAACAAAAACAGCGAAGTCGAAGGTGTTGCCGTAGTTGTTCAGCGCCTTGACGGTTTTCCCTGAGAAGGGGACAGTGTTTTCCTCGGACAGGCTGACGACACGGGCCAGCTTGGGCCACTTGGCCCCTACCTGCGCACCATCGCTGCAGGCGACAACAGTGCCTTCCGCGTCGATCACACCGATGGTGCGGTCAGTTGCTTCCTTCATCTGGGAAATCACACCGGAAAAAATATGGTTGGCCATGAGAAAAGCCTCCTGCAATTAGTTTTGTACAAGTTCTACGCTATATTCTAACGCATTTTTTCAGACTTTGCAAGAGTCTTTTGACATTTCTTTTCAAAAACCCGCTGATTTTTTATGCAAAAATACCACAAAACCGGCAATCTACCCAAACTGCGCCTGAATTCTCCCCGGGTTTTTGCGGAAATCGGCAAGAATCTTTTTTCGTCATTTTGCACATTCCAAAAGTGCCTGCTCCTGTTTTGTCAGCTCTCGGAGCTGCCCCGGGGCAAGATTCCCCAGGGACAAGCCGCCCTCCCGCTCCCGGCGCAGATAGGTCACCGTCATGCCCCGGCTTGCCATCATCCGGCGGACCTGATGGTACTTTCCCTCGGTCACAGTAACCCGGCTCTGCCCGGGGCCCAGGGGCTCCAGCACCGCAGGGCGGCAGCGCGTCCCGTCCCGCAGGATCAGCCCCTGGCGAAAGGCCTCTGCGTCCGCTGCATCCGCCTGCCCCTCATGCCGGGCATAATAGCACTTTTCCACCTCGTATTTTGGGGAAATCAGGCGGTGGATCAATTCTCCGTCATTGGTCAGAAGCAGCAGGCCCTCGGTGTCCTTGTCCAACCGGCCCACAGGCACCACGCCCAGCCGCCGGTACTCCGGCGAGAGCAGCTCCATCACGGTGCGGTCTCTCGGGTCCTCGGTGGAAGTGACATATCCTGCAGGCTTATGGAGCATCAATACAACCCTGCGCATTCCCGCAATCTGCCTGCCGTGCACTGTGACCGCTGCAGTGGCTTCATCGATCCGGAGTGCCGGGTCCCGGACGGGCTGGCCGTCTACCTGGACCGCACCGGATTTCAGCAGCGCCTTCGCCTCTCTGCGAGAGGCCACGCCGGCCTGGGACAAGAACTGATCCAATCTTTGCATAGCACTCTCCTGTCATATCCCCCGCCGGATGCCCATATGCTTGGGTGTGATTATGATTCTGGAGGGACGAACATGTTTGTTTATACCACTAAGGTCCATAAAACCAAGCTTGCTGCCGGCGTCACTCTGCTGCTTGCCCTGGTGGTGGGTGTGGTCATCTTTTGGACCGCCCGTTCCGGCCCGGAGCCGGAACAGACCCCCGATGCCGACACCAATGACAGCCGAATCACCTTTCTGGCCCAGTTTGGCTGGAATGTGAACGCCGAGCCGGTCCAGGCCCAAAGCGTCACCGTCCCATCGACGGAGGACAGCGAGGTGTACAGCCGCTACAACGAGCTGCAGCGCAGCCAGGGCTATGACCTGACTCCCTACGCCGGTAAGCAGGTGATGCGCTATCTCTATGAGATATTGAATTACCCCGACGCCACCGAGCCGGTTTATGCCACCCTATTGGTATACGACGGCAAAATCATCGGCGGAGACGTGACCAACACCGCTCCGGAGGGGAAAATGCACGGGTTTGCCCTACCCAAATAGCATATACTTTTGTAACTAAATTGTAACACAAATGATACCAAAAGAAAAGACTTGCATTTTAGGAAAAAGTGTGTATAATAGATTTGATTGAAATTGTATATCTTCAGGGCAGGGTGTAATTCCCGACCGGCGGTACAGTCCGCGAGCCTTCGGGCCGATTCGGTGCAACTCCGAAACCGACAGTAATAGTCTGGATGAAAGAAGATGCAATTCACGCGGGAGCTCCCGCCTGAGTGCCTGGAGACATACGTTTTCAGGCATACTTTTTTATCAGGAGGGATTCTTATGCAACGAGGCATTACCCCAAAAACCATCGCGGCCCTGGCCATGCTCACCGCGCTGAGCTTTGTGTCAGTGGTGATCAGCAAGGTCATCCCCAATGTGGCGGGCTTTTTGAGCTATGAGCCCAAGGACGCCGTTATTGCCATCGCCGGCTTTATCTACGGCCCCCTGGCCAGTGTGGCGGTGTCTGTGCTGACCTCTCTATTGGAGATGGTCAGCATCAGCAGCACCGGAATCTACGGATTTTTGATGAACGTGGTGGCCACGCTGTCCTTTGTGCTGCCGGCAGTATTTGTCTACCGGGCCCATCGCAGCCAGGGCGGCGCACTGGGCGGTTTGGCGCTGGGTGTGGTGTGCATGACCCTGTGCATGCTGGCCTGGAACTACGTTATCACCCCGTATTATATGGGCGTGCCCCGGGAGCAGGTGGCCGGGATGCTGGCAACCGTGTTCCTGCCCTTCAACCTGGTGAAGGGGGGGCTGAATGCCGGCATTACGCTGCTGCTGTACAAGCCGGTGGTAGGCGCCCTGCGGAAATATCAATTTGCTGAGCCTTCTCACGGCGCAGGCAAAGGCTTCCATCTCAGCTTCACCCTTTTGGGGTTTGGCATTCTGGTCACCTTTGTGCTTTTGCTGCTGGTGATGCTTGGCGTGCTGTAATCTTTTTGCCAAGTAAAATACGCCGTTCCGTTTTTCGGAGCGGCGTATTTTGTTCTCTCAGCACCATTCCAACCTGCCGTCTGAAAGCCGCAGCACCGCGTCCGCGGCATTTGCGGCCTCTGTGTCATGGGTGACCATGATGACGCAGCGGTCCTCCTCATGGGCGCTGCGGCGCAGCAGGTCCACAATCTGCGCGGCATTGGCCTCGTCCAGATTCCCGGTGGGTTCATCGGCCAGCAGAACCGCCGCGCCGGTTGCCAGGGCCCTGGCAATGGCCACCCGCTGCTGCTCCCCGCCGCTGATAGCGGAGGGATATCTGGTGAGCAGCTCCGGCCCCAGATTGACCTGCCGGATCAGCGCCTCCAGCCGCTGCCGCTGCTGCTGAATCGGGACTCCCTGCAGCTCCATGGGATAGCAAATGTTCTCTGTCACATTCAGCAGCGGAAACAGCGCAAAATCCTGATAGATGGTGCTGACGCAGCGCCTGCGATAGGCCAGCGGATCCAGGCCTTGAATATCTCTCCCCTCAAACAGGATTCTGCCCTCACAGGGCTTGCACAGCGCCGCCAGCAGCGACATCAGCGTGCTCTTGCCGGCGCCGGATCTGCCTGTGAGCGCATAAAAACTGCCACGGCGAAAGCTCGCGTTTGCCCCCACGAGAACCGTGTTCTTTTTGGTGCCTCTGCCGTACCAGAAGGAGACCTCTTGTAGTTCTAAGGTCGTCATACTACTCCTCCTCTTTGGTTCGTTTTTTCGGGCGTATCATCAGACGGAGGCATGTCCCGGCGGTACCGGCCAGCCATACCAGCACAAACACCGCCGTCTGCGCCAGGCCGACAGCCTGCGCCTGATCCGGATTCCACAGCAGGCACGCCCCCAGCACGGCCCCGGCCGGGCACAGTACCGCCTGCTCCAGAAAGATGCTGAAAAAGGTTCTCCCCCTGCCAGTGCCCATGCAGAGCATCAGCCAAAGCTCTCTGCTGCGCAGCTGCGTCTGCAGACCACTCAGCCCCAAGCCCAACAGCATGGCAAGCACTGTGATGATGGGAAAGGTGTGGTCCATCTGCCAAATCCGCTGCCGAATGGATTCCCGGGTGGTCAGAAAGCTCTGATCCTCCAGCAGGAAGGGCTTTCGAACACGGCCGTACTCTCTTACCTCCGTCATGCCCAGGGCTTCCAGGGCATCCCGCACTGCGGTAAGGTCGCTGCAGCGGAAACGGAATACAGCACCCTCCACCGTCTGCCGGTCCAGAATCCGGCGTCCGTAACTCTGACTATGTCCATCACGCCAATTGCGGTCAACCCAGTCCAGCCGCTCCTGCTCCGCGCCGGCTCCCACAGAGGCCGGGACGCTGCATGGCAGATATACGGTCTGTCTGGGCAAATCCGACTGATAACACCCCACTGCCTGGAATCGGTAAAGATTCAGCACGCCGTCGCTGTAACCGCAGAGCACGAAGTCTTCCCCCAGGGTCAGGTCATGGGTTGTCAGAAATTGCGCCGACACCACGCAGGGCATGGCCTCCGGCAGCTCCTCCGGTGTGGTCAGCGACAGCACTGCCTGGCGGTTTGCCTCTACGTCCTCGGCCCAATCTGCGCTGCCGCTGACGGTTCCTATTGCAACGTTCAGCGGCCAGTGGGCATATCTCCACCCGGCCATAATGGAATCGTCTACCCCATCCATCCACCGCATTGCGCCACCGGCCTGACTCTGCAGATCCGGAACGTCCTCCATAGACGTTGTATACACCGTATGGATGCCGCTGCGGAGCAATCTGGCGGCTGTGATTCCGGTGCGGAACTTGCCGTGAGGAACCTCCGGAACGGCAAAGCCGTCCGGATAGGTCCAATCCCGGAGCTTTCCCACATAGTCCAGGTTCTCGCCGCTCTGAAGAACCGTCAGATGAAGGGACTGGGGCAGATCCGCCACCGCTGCCACGTCGGAATAATGCAGCACCAGATGCTGGAAGGATGCGCCGTCCAGGCTGACAAAGGCCCCCCGAATCGTGGTCTGCTGCTCCAACAGGCGGAGCTGGGTCTGCCCGTGGACAGAAGCCGCTGACAAAGCGCAGAACAGGCACGCCGCCGCAAAGGGCGCTGCCAGGCTGACCACGGTACGGAATCCGCCGCGCTGGGCACAGAGCAGGGCGTACTTCCCTGCCCCGCCGCTGAGATTCTGTGTCCGGACCCAGCTGCGCCCGGTGTGGACGGCATGCTTTGTCCCCTTGCCTGTTTTTCGAGCAGTCGGCACCACGCAGCCCAGACAGGCATAGGCCAACAGGCCCAGACCCAGCAGCAGATACAGCTCCTTGCCCGGAGCGGCAACCAAAACAGGCACCCTTTTGGTAAAGGAGAGCCCTGCATCAGAATACCGGTCGTCCACCGCAGGGATTGCCAGTCCCCGGGCCAGCAGCCGGGCCAGCCTGCTGCCGACAGCCCCGCTCAGCCAGACGCCGGCCAGAATGCCGGGCACCGCAGAGGGCAGCAATCCCGCCCAGCGATACAGCCAAATGCCGCGGCCGGAAACGCCCAGCCGGTGCATCAGCTGACAGGTTTTGCCCTGGCGCTGGGCATACAGCCACAGACTCAGGCAGAGAAAGCAGCCACCCGCCAGCAGGCAGACGGCCAGCAGCACCACGGTGGTCTGCTCCAGCGTTTTCAGCGGGCGGGCCGTCTCTCCATAGCCCTGGTCATAGACGGTGGTTTTGAGTGTCGGCGGCAAATTTGCCTCTGCCCAGATGAGATACTCCTCCGCCTTTGGATTCTCCAGCAGCCAGGCGCCCAATCTTGCGCTGCTGAACCCCCGGGTCAGATCCAGTCCTGGCTGGGGCGGGATTACAATGACCCCCGCCCATTCCTCCATTCCGTACAGCAGCCCCACCACGGTATAGCTGTCCTCCAGGTCAAAGCCTCTGGATGGATCATAGCTCTCCAGCGCCGGGCAGCAGTCCCCCGCGGCAATGGACATGGGAATACAATCCCCCACGGCGCAGCCCAGCCTGGAGGCCAGCTTTTCCGGTAGAAGGCAGACCCGTGCGCCCTGCGCCAGCTCCTGAGGGGTAAACAGCCGCCCCTGGGTCAGTTTGAGCAGGCCCTGCTGAAAAGGCAGCGCTGTTTCCACACTGCTTACGCTGACCACCGGGGCACTGCGGGCACGCACTGCAAGCTGCCGCGCCAGATTGGCATATTCCTCCGCGCCGGGTGTGTCTTCCCAGTGTGCCGCGTCCTGAAGCTCCAGCGGTTGGCGCAGCAGCTCCATGCTGGCAGCGGCAGACAGATCCCCCTCATACCAGCGTCCATAGACCAGATACTCCCTGCCGGGCAGAAGCGCCGGATGGTATAGCTCAACGGTCTTGCCCTCTACCTCGCGGCGGGAAAACAGCACCTGCCGCACCACACCGGGCACTGTTCCGCGGGAGGAGGACGCGCCGGGCTCCCTTGTGGACACAATTGCCACACCATAGCCGGAGACCAGCGGAGCCTGAAGAATCTGCTGCGCCTGCGGCAGCCAGGCCTGGCCCCGGGTCTCCGGCTGCCACAGAATTCCGCCGGGAGGATCGGGCAGTGCTGTCAAAGACGCGGCGAGCTGAGACAACAGCTCCGGATCTGCGGTCTCCGGATCCTTCGCCTCGATCACTGCGAGGGTGACGTAGCTCTGATCCAGTTGCCGCAGCGTCCGCCGCACCCCGGCACTCACTGAAAATATGCTTCCCAGCAGTGCTGCCGCCAGGAAAAACAGCAGCATGGTCAGCACAGAGCCTCCGGGCATCCGCAGGGCGGATTTCAATCCGTATTTCAGCTGCATTTTGCCCTCCTCTCAGCCCGGTGATCCATCACGGGTCGCCGGGCGGGTCATATACACGTACGCGGTAAAGCGTCTGCTCTCCGTTCTGTTCTGTCACCCGTATGAAGCAGCCCAGGCCCTCCTGCCGCAATGCAGCAATGGCCTGATCCACCTCCCCGGATCCGACGTTTGAACGGCTGTAAAGCAGCCGGTAATTCCCATAGGGGTCTGTCTCTGCATGTGATGCCGGTTGCTCCGGCCGCACCGCCAGCAGCTCCCCTGCCGCGTTGGGAACCAGCAGCGTCGGACCTGCCCACTGTACCGCCAGATGAAGCGACGGCTCCTCCGGGGCAGGACTCCCATACGCAGGCGTCCCGCCAGTCGGGGGCACGGTTGCAAAGGTCAACAGGATCCACAGCCCCAGCGCCCCTGCCACAAGCCAGCGCCACGGCAGATATTGTCTGTGCCTCATAATGCGTTTGACCCGCAGCCCAACCTGTCCCAGGGCCAGTCCTGTATCCGGGGTCAAATGCCCCTGCGCCAGCAGCTGGGTGCGCAGCAGCATCCTGCTGTAGGCCCCTGGACACAGGCCGGCATCCAGCACCGCCTCGTCACAGGCGTATTCCAGGTCTCTGCCGCCCAAAATCGGAACCAGCCAAACCGGCGGAAGGTACCAGTAACGGCAGGCGCAAATCAGATACAGCAGCTTCCAAAACGGGTCAAAATGGCACAGATGTAGATACTCGTGGGTCAGGGCGCACTCCAGGTCTGTCCGGCTGCCGGAGAGCATTGCTTCCGGCATTTGGATCACCGGGAGCAGCACGCCCCCGCACACCGGCGCACGAACGCCATCGCCCACCACGATCCGCAGCGGACGTAGCATGGGATGGCGCACATACCAGTCGTGTATCTGCTCGCAGTGCTCCGCCCGTCTGCCCCGGCTCAATCTCATTCGCCCCAACAGGTACATGGCGGCTAAGCCTGCCAGCAGAGTGCAGCACACCCAACGGTACACCAACGGCCATACTGGCACGAGATGCGCGGCGCTTTCCGCCCCGGCCCCCGGCAAAAGCCCGTACACACTGCCGCGAAACGACAGCGCCGCAGGCAGCAACAGGGCCAAAGACGCAGCGTTCCACAGCAGAACCAGCATCCGCTTGGGCAGATGCCTGGCGCAGAGCAGACGGAAAAGACTGATTGCACACACCAGCGCGGCCCCCCGTAAGCTCCGGGCCCACATCTTAAAGCTCCTCCTCCAGCTCCTCCAGCTGGCGCTTCATCTGGGCCAGTTGGGCTTTGGAAACCCTGCCGCTGCCCAAAAGGGCGGTAAAGAGCAGGTTTGCCGAGCCGTCAAACACCTTATCCAGCAGCTTTTCTGTCTCTGCCACGCTGACACTCTCCCAATCCGCCAGGGCGTGGCACACAAAGCCGGGTTCACTGCGGGCAATGGCCCCCTTTTTGATGCATCGCTTGATCAGCGTGTAGGTGGAGTTGACGTTCCAGCCATAACGCAGGGCCATTTCCTCCGCCAGCTGCTTGGCGGTGCAATCCCCCTGCTTCCAGAGCTGCTCCATGATTTTCAATTCGCTGTCTGATAATTTCGGATTTTCTTTTCCCGATTTCATAAGCTCACCTGTCCTGTCTATAAGACATTTGTCTTGTATTATAATACATCTGTCTTATAGCTTTGTCAAGAATTTATTTCACAAAAAGCGATCTACCGAAGTCCTATTTGCCCCGAGGGCACTGCAAGATATTGCATCTGTCCCGCTTTTATGGTAGAATGTGCGAAACGAGGAGAAACTTATGAGGAGGTGCGCGCCATGCGCAAGCCGAAGCATCTTTGTCCCGGTGACACCGTTGCCATTGTCAGCCTCTCCGCCGGGACCCTTGGGGAGCCCTGGGCAATTCACAAGTATTACATTGCCAAAGAGCGGCTGGAGCGGGATTACGGGCTGAAGGTCCGGGCAATGCCCAACGCCCTGAAGGGGCGCGAATACCTCTACCGGCACCCGGAGGCAAGGGCCGCAGACTGGATGGAGGCCTTCCGTGACACGGAGATCAAAGCCATTTTCAACGCCATCGGCGGGGACGACACCATTCGCCTGCTGCCCTATATCGATTTTGACCTGATTCGGCAGAACCCGAAGATCTTTACCGGCTTTTCTGATACCACCTCCAACCATTTCATGATGTACAAGGCCGGGGTCATGTCCTACTACGGGGCCAGCATCATGACCAACTTTGCCGAGTATGTCAGGATCAACGACTACACCGCCGCCGCGATTCGCAATATCCTGTTTGATCCCAAGCCTGAACAGGAGATTCCTTCGGCCCCCTATTGGTACGACGACGAGGACGAGAAGATCTGGTGGAAGGAAGAAAACATCCACACGCTGCGGCAGTACCACCCGGAGGAGATCGGCTATGAAGTTCTCCAGGGCAGCGGCGTCGTGGAGGGGGAGCTGCTGGGCGGCTGCGTGGATGTGTTTATCGACACGATTGGCACCCCCATCTGGCCCACCCTGGCAGATTGGAAGGGGAAGCTTCTGTTTTTAGAGACCAGTGAGGAGGATATGTCCTGCGATTTGCTGGCCTGGATCCTGCGGAATCTGGCAGCCCAGGGGATTTTTGACGTTCTTGCCGGCATTCTGGTGGGCAAGCCCGCCCGCCGGAGCAAATACGAACCCTACAAGGAGGTCTACCGCAAGGTGGTGGGCTTTGAGGCCGGGCGGCCCGATTTACCTATTTTATACAACGTGAACTTCGGCCACGCGGAGCCCATTGGCATCCTCCCCATCGGCGCCCGCTGCCGTTTGGACGCAGACCGGAAAACACTGACTCTTTTGGAGCCAGCCACAGAATAGGAGGTTGCACATATGAGCATCACCTTCCGCACTGCCGTGCCGGACGACGCCGCGCAGCTGTTGGAGTATCTGAAGGCAGTCGGCGCCGAGACGGACAACCTGACCTTTGGCGCAGAGGGAATCCCGCTTACGGTGGCGCAGGAGGAGGCGCTGCTGACACGGATGGAACGCAGTGCCCACAGCCGCTTCTTTCTTGCCCTGGATGGAGACAACATTGTGGGCAACGCCTGTGTGAACGGAAACGGCAATCCGCGGTTCTCCCACCGCCGCAATCTGGCTGTTACGGTGCTGCGCGCCTACTGGGGCCGGGGCATCGGCAGCGCTTTGATGGAGCGGATGATTGCCTTTGCCCGTGAAACCGGCGCAGAGCTTTTGAGCCTGGAGGTGCGCGCTGACAATGCCCGGGCGAAAGCGCTCTATAGGAAGTTCGGCTTCACAACCTTCGGCACCTTCCCAAGGTATTTTAAGATCGACGGTCAATACTACGACGTGGACTGCATGAGCCTGGCACTGGACAAATAACAGCGCATAAAAACCGAGGCGGAGAAGCCAAACGGCCTCTCCGCCCCGGTTTTCATATTGATCAAATTTCTGCCTGCCGCAGTCAGGCCTCGTCCAGCATCTCCATAAATTCCGATTCGGTAAGCACAGGGATTGACAGCTCCATGGCCTTGCGCAGCTTGGAGCCTGCGTTCTCCCCGGCGACCACATAGGTGGTCTTTTTGGACACTGACCCGCTGGCCTTGCCGCCCAGGTGTTCAATGCGCTGGGTAGCCTCTTCCCGGGTGAACATGGTAAGCGACCCGGTGAGGACAAAGGTCATGCCCTCAAACCGGCGGTCGGTGATCTCCTCCTTGGAGGTGAAATTCACCCCGGCTTGACGCAGGCGCTGGATCATGTGCTGGGATTGGGGGCTGGCAAACCAGTCGTGGAGATAGCCCGCAGTGATCCCGCCGATGTCTCGTACCTGAGTCAGTTCCTCGGCGGAGGCCTCCATCAGCCGGTCCAGGGTGCCAAACTCCCGGGCCAGAATCCGGCCTGCCTTGGCTCCCACCTGGCGAATTCCCAGGGCATAAATCAGCCGGGACAGGTCGTTTTGCTTGCTGTTTTCAATGGCAGCCAGGAGCTTTTTGGGAGCCTTGTCCCCCTTCTTCCACAGGGTGGAGACCTGATCCAGAGTCAGATAGTACAGATCTGCCGGGGATTGGATGTGGCCTGCAGCAATCAGCTGCTCCACAATGGCGCTGCCCAGGCCCTCAATGTCCATGGCGTCCCTGGAGACAAAATGGGCGATGTTCCGGCTCAGCTGGGCGGGGCACTCCGCGCCGGTGCAGCGCAGGAAGGCGCCGTCCGCGTCCCGCTCCACCCGGGCTCCGCAGACCGGGCAGGTCTCCGGCAGCAGATAGGGATGGGTGTCCGCCGGCCGCTTTTGGAGCACCACCTCCAAAATCTCGGGGATGATCTCCCCTGCCTTGCGGATGCGCACCGTATCCCCCACGCGGATGTCCTTCTGGGTGATAAAATCCTGATTGTGCAGGGTGGCATTGGTCACCGTGGTGCCGGCCAGCCGCACCGGAGCCACCACTGCCTTGGGGGTGAGCACGCCGGTACGGCCCACCTGGACCAGGATATCCTGCACCACAGTTTCCTTTACCTCAGGCGGATATTTATAGGCGGCAGCCCACCGGGGATATTTGGCAGTGGAGCCCAGCTGGGCCCGGCCATCCAGAGAGTTGAGCTTGACCACCGCGCCGTCAATGTCATAGGACAGGTCATACCGTCCCTCATCGATGGCCTGCACACAGGCGTCAATCTCCTCCTGATGGGAGCACAGCGTATAAGGAATCACCTTGAAGCGCAGGCTGCGCAGATAATCCAGTGTCTCGGCGTGGGTTGTAAACTGCACTCCCTCCGCCAGCTGCAAATTGAACACCAGAATATCCAGCTGCCGCTTGGCGGCAACCTTGGGGTCCAACTGGCGCAGAGAGCCGGCAGCGGCGTTTCTGGGGTTGGCAAACAGCGGCTCTCCGCTCGCCTGGCGGGCCTCGTTCAGCTTTTCAAACACCGCCTTGGGCATAAACACCTCGCCCCGGACAATCAGCCGGGCGGGGGCGTTCTCCAGGCGCATGGGAATGGAGCGGACAGTGCGCAGGTTCTCTGTTACGTCCTCACCGATCCGGCCATCGCCCCGGGTGGCACCCCGGACAAACACGCCGTTTACATACTCCAGGGCCACGGACAGGCCGTCCACCTTTGGCTCAACGGTATATTCCGCGCCCGGCAGGGCAGCCTCCACCCGCTGGGTGAACTCTGCAAGCTCCTCCAGGGAGAATACATCCTGCAGGCTCTCCAGGGGAACGGGGTGCTCTACCTGCTCAAACTTGCTCAGCGCCTGGCCGCCCACCCGCTGGGTGGGTGAATCCGGCAGCCGCAGTTCCGGATTTGCAGCCTCCAGCTCCTCCAGCCGGCGCAGACCCATGTCGTAGTCATAATCTGTCATGGTGGGGTCGTCCAGGACATAGTAGCGGTAATTGGCCTCGTTCAACAGGGCGGTCAGCCGCGCGATCTCTGTTTTATTGTCCATGTTTAATCTTCTCCAGGTGTAATCAAGGTTTGGGGTACCGTGCCCACGATGACGGTTTGAGCCACCGGAATCTCGGATCTCACCGGGATTGACAGCTCCCCGCCGGGCGCCAGCACGGTAATCTGGACGTTCACGTCCAGGGTGATCTCATGCAGGGTCTGGTTCCACCCGGCTTGAGAGAAACGGTTGTGAAGCTCTGCGTTGGAGGATTGGATGGTGACCATGCCCACAGGCACCCAGCCGCCCCGGCCGGAGAGCAGCGACGGCAGCACCACATTGCCCACCGGCACACTGATCTGCTCTGCGGTCAGCTCCACGACCCGGTCGCCGAGCTGGCGCAAAATCAAGGATTTCAGCCGGTTTGCCTGGGCCATGTCTGTGGTCAGCGCGGTCACCGCCCCGGTTTGATCCCGCTCCAGCGTCACAAGGCGTTGGTAGGGAAAATCTCCGGATTCCAGCACTGCGTCTACGGCGTCGTTGATCAGGTTGGACGCCCGGTTGTCCAGCCGTAGGGCAATCATAGACCGGGCGATGGGCACCAGCCGAAAATGCACCAGCAGCCCGCCCGCCGCCAGCAAAAGCAGCAGCAGCGCCGCAGCTAAGCGCACAGTACGTCCCATGGCATTCACCTCACGGGAGTCTATGCGCCGGGGTGGGCAAATATGTATTACAGCTTGGTCATATGCTGGCTGGCCACCCGGGCCATCAGGCGCTTGGTGCCGGTGTTGTCAAAGGCGATTTCCAAAAGCGCGTCGTTGCCGGTTTTCAGCACAGAGAGAATCATCCCCCGGCCAAAGGCTGCGTGGCGCACCATCTCCCCGGGCCGGAACTCCGGCACGGGCTGGTCCGGCCCCCGCTGGGCGCGCGGTGACACCGGGCGCTGATAGGATGGCCGGAACGGGGCCCCGGCGCCGCTATCCAGAAAAGAGGGCTGGCTCTGCCGCCGCACCGGGGCGGAGAGCAGCTGGGCAGGGATCTCCTCCAGGAAGCGGGAGGGCTTGCCCATGGTGGTGTGGCCGTAGAGCATCCGCTGGTTGGCGTAGGAAATGGCAAGGGTCTGCTTGGCCCGGGTGATAGCCACGTAGCACAGCCGGCGCTCCTCTTCCATCTCCTCCTGCTCGCCGATGCTGCGCATACTGGGGAACAGGCCGTCTTCCAGGCCCACAAGAAAAACGTGGTTGAACTCCAGTCCCTTTGCCGCGTGCATGGTCATCATCACCACGGCGTCGGCATCCGGGTCGTACTGCTCAATGTCGGTGTAAAGGGCAATCTCCTCCAAAAAGCCGCTGAGACTGGCGTCGTCCGGGTGGTTTTCCACATAGCCCACCAGAGAGGAGCGGAGCTCCCGGACGTTTTCCAGCCGGGTGCGGCTCTCCACGTCCCCCTTCTCCTCCAGCATGGCGGCATAGCCGGTGAGTTCCACCAGCTTGTCATAAAACTCCGGCAGGGGCAGGGTGTCCAGCAGGGCGGCGCACTGCTCCAGCATGGAGACAAACTTGCCAAGCTTTTCGGCGCTGCGCTGCAAGGGGGCGTAGTTGCCCGCGTCCGCAATCACCGCGTACAGCGGCAGCTGCGCTGCGTCGGCAAGGCGGCCGGCAGTCTCCAGGGTCTTGGTGCCGATGCCCCGTGGCGGGTTGTTGATAATCCGCAGCAGGCGCAGATCATCCGCCCGGTTGTTCAGCACCCAGAGATAGGCCAGCATGTCCTTCACCTCAGCCCGGTCAAAGAACCGGGTGCCGCCGATGATCCGGTAGGGCACTGCGTTGGCCTTGAAGGCACGCTCCAGGGCGTTGGACTGGGCGTTGGTGCGGTAGAGCACCGCAAAGTCCTTAAACCGGTTTTTGGCAGACATGGCAAATATCCTGGAGGCCACAAACCGGGCCTCGTCAGACTCATTCATGGCCTGGTAGAGCAGGATCTTTTCGCCGAAGGCGTTTTCCGTCCAAAGCTTTTTGCCCTTTCGGCCCCGGTTATTGGCAATCACCGCGTTGGCTGCGTCCAGGATGGACTGGGTGGAGCGGTAGTTCTGCTCCAGCCGGATCAGCCGGGCGCCCCGGAACTGGTGCTCAAAGTTCAGGATATTGTCAATGGTTGCCCCGCGGAAGCGGTAGATGCTCTGGTCGTCATCCCCCACCACGCAGATGTTCTCATACCCCCCTGCCAGGAGGGAGGAGAGCAAATACTGCAGGTGGTTGGTGTCCTGGTACTCGTCAATGAGCACATAGCGGAACTTTTTCTGGTAGAACTCCCGCACCTCTTCAAACTGCTGCAGCAGCTGGACAGTCAGCAGAATAATATCGTCAAAGTCCAGGGCGTTGGACTCCCGGAGTCTGCGCTGGTACTCAGTGTAGCACTGACTGATCAGCTCTACACGGTAGTCCCCGGCTGTACGGGCCTGCTTCGCATAGTCCTCGGGCTGCTGCATGGCGTCCTTGGCCCGACTGATGTGGGTCAGCAGCATCCGGGCGGAGAAGGTCTTTTCATCCAGCCCCCGCTCCTTGATGATGTCCTTGAGCACCCGCTCGGAGTCGGCGGTGTCGTAGATGGTGAACCGGCTGTTGTAGCCCAGGCGCTCGATCTCCCGGCGGAGAATCCGGCAGCAGGCGGAGTGGAAGGTCATGGCCCACACACCCTCGGCCTCCTGGCCCAGCATGTTCTGGAGGCGGTCCTTCAACTCGTTTGCCGCCTTGTTGGTAAAGGTGATGGCAATCACATTCCACGGCGCCACAGGGTTCACCGTGCACAGGGCCTGCAGCCGGGCGTCCATGGGCCCGCCGTGGGCCACGGAGAATTCCATCTCCTCCACATTGGCGGGAGTGATATAATCTGGCACCTCGGTGCTGTCGGAGCCCGCGCCAAAGCGCAGCAGATTTGCCACCCGGTGGATCAGCACCGTGGTCTTGCCGCTGCCTGCGCCGGCCAGGAGCAGCAACGGACCCTCTGTGGTCAGCACCGCCTGTTGCTGCTGGGGGTTCAAATGGGCAAACTGCCGCCGGATCAGCTCCCGGCGGGCAGTGAGAAATCGGCGGATTTCGTCTTCTGTCATAAGGCATTCGGTCTCATTTCTGTATTTTTCTTATATTCTACACCGAAAAGCGCTGAAAGAAAAGCCCAAATTTACAAAATTTCCCGCAGCCGCTCCAGAGCGCGCTTTTCAATTCTGGAAATCTGCACCTGGGAGACGCCTACCAGCCGGGCTGTCTGGGTCTGGGTCAGGCCGTGATAGTACCGCAGGCGCAGCACCTTCTGCTGTCTGGGCTCCAGCTGCTCTATGGCCTGGCGCAGGGCAATGGACTCCAGCAGCGCCTCCTCCCCGCCGGAATCAGAGAGCACCTCCTCCGGAGCCAGGCCCTCCTCTCCCTCCGTTTTATATAGAGATTCTACGCTCTGGCTTGCATTGAGCGCTTCGGCCACCTCCTCGGGCTCCAGCGCCAGGGCATCCCCAAGCTCCCCCAGGGTGGGCTCCCGGCCCAGACTGCCCCGCAGCTCCTGGGCGCAGCGGCGCACCGCGGATGCCCGCTCCTTCAAAGAGCGGCTGACCTTGACAGTGCCGTCGTCGCGCAGATAGCGGCGGATCTCCCCGGCGATTTTAGGCACCGCGTAGGTGGAAAACTGGGTGCCGTAATCCGGGTCAAAGCCGTCCACCGCTTTTAAAAAGCCCACACAGCCCAGCTGGAACAGATCCTCTCCGTCCACGCCCCGGCCAAAGTACCGCTTTGCCACCGCCCAGATCAGCCCTGTGTTTTCCTCCACCAGGCGGCTTCTGGCCTCCCGGTTTCCCCGGTGGCACAGACGGATCAGCTCTCCGGTTTGCAAGGCGCATCCCCCCGGGAAAGTATCCGCTTCCGCATCCGTACCGTGGTGCCCTTGCCCGGGCGGGAGCGAATATGGAACTCGTGCATAAAGCTCTCCATAATTGTGATGCCCATGCCGGAGCGCTCCGCGCCGCCGGTGGTGAACATCGGCTCCCGGGCCCGGGCCACGTCCTCAATCCCAAGGCCGGTGTCTCGCACCGTGATTTCCAGCACTCCCCGCTCCAGAATCCGCAGACGCAGCACCACCTGGCCAATCCGGTCCGGATAGGCATGGACAATGCAGTTGGTCACCGCTTCTGACACCGCGGTTTTCACGTCCCCCAGCTCCTCCAGGGTGGGGTCCAGCTGGGCGGCGAAGGCTGCGGTTACCGAACGGGCAAAGGCCTCATTCCGGCTCAGGCTGAGAAAGCGGACTGTCGCTTCGTTGAGAATTTTCATGCCGGGCTCCTTTCTTCCACCGCCACAAGGCGCTCAATCCCGGCGGCAAACAGCACCTTTCGGGCCTGGTCGGGTACGTTGGACAAAAAAAGCCTGCCCTGCAGCTGGTTCATGGCCCGCAGGGTGTGAATCACCACGGCAATGCCGCTGGAGTCCATAAAGCTGACGCTGCCGAAATCCAGGGTGCAGCGCAGGGGCATGTACAAGTCAATCTTAGCGCTAACCGCGGCCATAATGCTCCTTGCGGTATGGTGATCAATTTCGCCGCTGAGCAGAATGGTCAGGTGCTTGTCCTGCAGAAAGCTGGTGTAATTCAAGCTGCTCACTCCTTTTTTCATAAAAAATAGACACACACGATCGCCGTGTGTGTCTATTATATGTCCGTTCCCCTGCAGGAAGGGTCGAAGCCCGTCGCAGACTCTGATTTCTCAGATCACGTAAAAGAAAATGCAGAAGAACTGGAGCAGCGAGCCCGCAATGACAAACAGATGAAACACCGAATGCATGTACCGTATCTTTTTGCCCAGACCGTACAGCACCGCACCCACAGTATATGCCACACCGCCCAGCACCAGAAACACCAGCCCCGGCACCGGAATGGCCCGGATGGCAATGGGTGCCGCCAGGATAATACACCACCCGGTGCCGATGTAGCACAGCATGGAAAGCACCCGATATTTCTTGAGGTCGATGGCGGTGAACACTGTGGCCATGGCCGCAAAGCCCCAGACCAGGCCGAAGAGCACCCAGCACCAGGCCGGAGATACCGGCCGGATGGAGCAGAACAAGATGGGCATATAAGATCCGCCGATGAGGAAATAGATGGTGCAGTGATCCAGCACCTGGAGCACCTTTTTGCCCATTCCCGGCCGCAGCCCGTGGTAGATGCTGGAGATGGTATACAGCATCACCATAGACGCGCCGTAGATGGAGCAGGACACCACGCCCCAGGGGTTGTGGTGCAGCGCCGCGCGGACCACGCACAGCACCAAAATAGCAACACCGAAGGCGCCGCCCACCACATGGGAGACAAAGTTGAAGATTTCCTCTCCCTTGGTGTAAGCGGGCAGCTGGCGGTCCTTCAGCTTGGTGCGCTTCTGCCGGGCCATGGCTCAGCGCTCCGTCCCCACGAAGAAAAACGCCAGCGTGCCGGGGCCGGAATGGGACCCGATCACCGGACCCACGTCCGTAATCAGTTCCACATCGAGTCCGTACATCTCCTTGACCATCTTGGCCAGAAGCTCGGCATCCTGGATACAGTCGCCGTGGGAGATAAAGAGGGTGCTGTCGGTTTTGTCCACCGCCAGCTCACCGAATTTTTCCGCCAGGGCCTTGATAGACGCACGGCGGCCGCGCACCTTGAACATATTGATCAGGTGGCCCTCGTTGTCCACATGCAGCACCGGCTTGATGTTCAGCAAGCCGCCTACCAGGGCAGCGGCGGCGCTCACCCTGCCGCCCCGCTTCAGATAGACCAGGTCGTCCACGGTAAACCAGTGACAGATGTGCAGCCGTGTGGCCTCTGCAAAGGCTGCCGCCTCCTCGATGGATGCACCGGCATTTTTCTTTTGCACGGTCAGATAAAGCAGCAGACCGTATCCTGCGGAAGCCGCAAGTGAGTCAACCGTGAGGATTTTCCGCTCCGGATACCGCTCCAGCAGCTCCTTGGCCGCCATGGCGCCGGAGTTTACCGTGGTGCTCAGGCCGGAAGAAAAGCCGATGTAGAGAATGTCGTTTCCCTTTTGCAGCTCGGGCTCAAAGGCGGACATGAACTCCGCCACATTGGCTGCTGCGGTGCGGGCCACGCCGCCCTGGCGCATTTTGCCGTAAAACTCGGCAGAGGGTCGGTCAAAATTCTGAAAGCTCTTTTCTTCGTCGTCAAACTTCACCGTCAGGCTGCAAAAGGGAACCTCCCACTTTTCCAGCAGTTCGGGGCGGATATCGCAGGACGAATCCGCAAAAATCACATATCGGTTCATAGAAGCTCCTTCCAAAGCAGTTGCACAACGCTAACTTACTTTTCATTCGTCTCAATATCACCTAATATTGAATATTATATTATCACATGAGCATTATGTTGTCAAGACAAAGATTTTTCAGATTCCCTTTGCTTTTTCAGAGGAGTTGTAGTATAATACACATTGACAAAAGGCCTACAGGAGGAAACACCCATGACCTATGACAACATGCTGGTGGCCGGCAAGCTCCGCCGCTGGGAAAAATATCTGGATAAATACCGGCTGCCCACCTGGGAGGAGATTCCAGATCTTGGCCTGTATATGGAGCAGGTGATTGCCCTGCTGAAGCAGTATCTGGACTATCTGCCCCCCGAGCTGAAGGAGGAGCAGTTCATCACCGCCGCCACGGTGAACAACTATGTGCGCACCAAAATCATGCCGGAGCCCAGAAAAAAGCGCTATTATCGCATTCATATCGCCTATCTGGTGCTGATCTGCACCCTCAAGCAGAGCCTGAGCATCGCCATGATTCAAAAGATTCTTCCCACCAATATCCCCGAAGACGAGGTCCGAAGTCTGTACGGCAGCTATGTGGAGCGCCACCGGATGTCTGCCCAGCTGTTTATGGAGTCCGTCAGGGCCGCTGCGGGGCCTATTCTGCAGCACGAGGATAAGGCGCCCTTTGCCACCGACAGCGTGGAGGATCTAATCACCTCTTACGCCATCATCGGCGGGCTGTCCCGGCTGTTTGCGGAAAAGCTGATTCTGTTGGAGGGCAAGGATCTGTCCAACGGCGGCTCTATCGAGGAAAGAAATCCCAAATAAAGCAAATTCTGTATGGTGTAAAATGATATGAACCAATAAAAAGAGAAGCCCTAGCTTCGATATG
>CAMOKD010000016.1:0-36782 GCA_946617435.1 uncultured Clostridia bacterium
ACATCTGACGGAAAGCCAGACGACCGATGCGGCCAAAGCCATTGATTGCAACTTTAACAGACATAATAGTTTTCCTCCGTTTCATGCGCCTGTGGCGCTAAATCATGAAATAAATCGATATCTTCCAACCGATATGCGCTATTATATACCAAAACCGTCAGCTTGTCCAGCCTTTTCCGCTGATTTTTGTTATGGAATGGAATTTTTTTTCCCTCCCCGCCCCGAAAGCTCCAAGCTGCCCTGCCGGGCCGGGAATTCCCGCCGGAAACCGCGCTTTTCCCCTCCGACAGGGCCGCCGCGGGGCAAAGCAAGGGCGGACGCCCCGCTTCGGGCGTCCGCCTCTGCCGATGATCCGTCCCCCCGTCCCGGAGGCTGAGGCCGCCGGGCTTTGCTTTGCCGGGGGAGGTTTTTTCAAAAAGCACTTGTATTCTTGGGGAAATTGCAGTATAGTATGTGGGATATTTCACTGCATACGAGGTAATCACCATGAAAAAACGCAATGTCTGTGTCCTGTTCGGCGGCATCTCCCCGGAGCACGACGTGTCTCTGCGCTCGGCGGAGTCGGTGCTGAGCCATATGGACCCGGAAAAATATAACATCTATCCCCTGGGCATCACCAAGGACGGCCGGTGGATTCTCTACGGCGGCAAGGACTACAGCCTTCTGCCCGGGGAGCGGTGGATGGAGTGCCCCGCCAACCGGCCGGCGGCCTTTTCCCCCATCCGGGGCCAGGGCTTGCTGAGCTTTGAGGGCGACACCGTGGTCCGGGAGCGGATCGACGTGGTCTTCCCGGTGCTCCACGGGGAAAACGGCGAGGACGGCTCTGTCCAGGGCCTGCTCCAGCTGGCGGGCATTCCCTACGTGGGCTGCCATGTGGCCGCCTCCGCCGCCTGCATGGACAAGAGTCTCACCAAGCTCATCGCCGACCAGGCCGGGGTCCGGCAGGCCGCCTGGGAGCTGGTCACCCGCCGGCAGCTGGCCGAAGACGAGCTTGCCGTCCTGGACCGGATAGAGGCCCGGTTTGCCTACCCGGTGTTTGTCAAGCCTGCGGGCACCGGCTCCTCTGTGGGCGTCAGCAAGGCCGGCGACCGGCAGGCCCTGTCCGCCGCCCTGGCCCAGGCCGTGCGCTTTGACGCCAAGGTCCTGGTGGAGGAGTTCATCCCCGGCCGTGAGGTAGAGGTGGCCGTCCTGGGCAACCGGGATCCTGTGGCCTCCGTCTGCGGCGAGATTGACACCGGCGCGGAGTTCTACGACTACGAGACCAAGTACCACACCTCCACCTCCACCCTGTACATCCCCGCCCGGATCTCCGAGCGGACCATGGAGACCGTCCGGGAGGCTGCGGTGCGGATCTACCGGGCCATGGGCTGCACCGGCCTGTCCAGGGTGGACTTCTTTGTCACCTGGGAAAAGGAAGAGGTGGTCTTTAACGAGATCAACACCCTGCCCGGCTTTACCTCTATTTCCATGTATCCCAAGCTCTTTGCCGCCAGCGGCATCCCCTACAACGAGCTGATCGACCGGCTGCTGCAGCTGGCCATGGAGGCCTGAGATGGAGCCCCGCAACGTGCTGCTCCAGGTCACGGGCATCCAGCGCTACGAAAACGCCCGGCCCGAGACCATCACCCTCACCACCGACGGCCTGCTCTGGGAGCAGGACGGGGTGCTCTGCCTGCAGTATGAGGAGAGCGAGCTCACCGGCCTGGAGGGGACCACCACGTTCTTCCAGCTGGAGGGCGAGCGCATCCGGCTGATCCGCACCGGCAGGGTAAACTCCCGCATGGAATTCGTCCTGGGCCGGGTGGACCAGAGCCTGTATGACACCGGCTTCGGCGCGGTGCTGCTCACCATCCGCACCACCCAGATGGAGTGCCACATGGACGCCCGGGGCGGCAATTTCCGGGTGGCCTACAAAATCACCATTGAGGAAATGGGCAGCGGCGAGATCGAATATCGGGTGGAGGTCACCCCCCAGTAAACCGACCGCGGCGGTGTACCGATTTGTAACCGGCTAACTTAAACAAATATTCAAACGATGGGATTTCCTCCCGGGTTTCGGCCCGGGAGGATTATTTTTTTCTGAAAAAAGTTTGAGAAAGTGATTGCATTTTTGATACCGAGGGGTTATACTAAGAGCAAAGTGGAGCGAAGTGGCAGAAAGTGCCACAAAATCCCAGTCTCGTGGAGGAGGTGAACAGGATGCTGGGCAAATACACCCATAACGTTGATGCCAAGGGCCGCCTGTTCGTGCCCTCCAAGCTCCGGCAGGAGCTGGGCGAGACCTTTTATGTGATGATCGGCCTGGAGCACAACCTGCTGGTCTACCCCGAGGAAAAGTGGCAGGCCCTGTCCGCCAAGTTCAACGAGGTGCGCCTCACCCAGGCCAAGGCCATCCGCTACATTTACGCCAACGTGGCCAAGTGCGAGCCCGACAAGCAGGGCCGCTTCCTGATCCCCCAGCTGCTGCGTGACTACGCCAACCTGAAGGACGACGTCACCTTCCTGGGCCAGGGCGACCACGCCGAGATCTGGAACGCCGCCGACTACGCCGCCAAAGAGGCCGAGTTCCTGGCCGGGCCTGACAACCTGGCTGCTGCCCTGGGAGAGCTGGGGCTGTGAGCGGGTTCTATCACGCCTCGGTCCTGCCGGAGGAGACCATCCAGTCTCTGGCCATCCGGCCGGACGGGATTTATCTGGACGGCACCCTGGGGGGCGCGGGCCATTCCGGCATGATTGCCGCCCGGCTCACCACCGGCCGCCTCATCGGCATCGACCGTGACCCCAACGCCCTTTCCGCCGCCCGGGAGCGGCTGGCCCCCTGGCAGGACCGGGTCACCCTGGTGCGGGGCAATTTCCGGCAGCTGGCCTCCATTCTGGACGAGCTGGGCATTGCGCAGGTGGACGGCATGCTCTTTGACCTGGGCGTGTCCTCCCCCCAGCTGGACGAGGCCTCCAGAGGCTTTTCTTATATGCACGACGCCCCCCTGGACATGCGCATGGACCCCGACGACAGTCTGAGCGCCTACACCGTGGTCAACACCTGGGACCAGGCGGAGCTGCGGCGGATCCTCTTCACCTTCGGCGAAGAGCGCTACGCCCCGCTCATTGCGGCGGCCATTGTCCGGGCCCGGGAGCAAAAGCCCATCCAAACCACCCTGGAGCTGGTGGAGATCATCCGCGGGGCCATGCCCCAAAAGGCCCTGCGGGAAAAGCAGCATCCGGCCAAGCGCACCTTTCAGGCCATCCGCATTGCGGTGAACGACGAGCTGGGCGCGGTGGACGAGATGATGCAAGCTGCCATTGGCCGTCTTGCCCCCGGCGGACGGCTGGCGGTGATCACCTTCCACTCGCTGGAGGATCGGATCGTGAAAAACGGCATGGCCCAGGCAGCCAAGGGCTGCACCTGCCCGCCGGAATTCCCGGTCTGCGTCTGCGGCAAAACGCCCCAGGTGCGGATCATTACCAGAAAACCCATCACTGCTTCCCCCCGGGAGCTGGAGGAAAACCCCAGGTCCCGCAGCGCCAAGCTGCGCGTGGCGGAGAAGCTGCCGAAGTAAGGAGTACGTCATGGCTGAGAGAAGACAATTCAATATGGTCAACGGCTCTGCGGCGTACGACCTGTATTCCACCCGGTTTGACGGCACCGCCGCCCGGAAGCCGCAGCCTGCGGTTCTGCCCGACGAGGTGCAGCTGCCCCAAAAGAAAACCGTCCAAAAGGCAAAGATCGTCATCTCCCCCTTTGCGGCGGTGGGCATGCTGGTGGTGGTGGCCCTGCTGGCCATGGTGGTTTACGGCTATGTGCAGTACTATGAGGCCACCTCCCGGGTGGGGGAGCTGGCCAGCCAGCTCAGCGCCGCCCAGCAGGAGAACACCAAGCTCCGCTCCTCTTATGAGAGCAAAATCGACCTGACCAAGATTGAGGCCGACGCCCGGGAGCTGGGTATGCGCCAGCCCACGGCCAAGCAGACCGTGTATCTCAACATTGCCGGCGCCGACCACACCGAACTCCTCCAGGTGGACGACCGGGGCTTTGCGGAAAAGACCTGGGATGCCATCAGCGAGAGCTTCACAGGCATTGTGGAATACTTCCGCAAATAAACACATACATAAAAAGGGCGGCAGTCCGTTGCCGCCCTTTTCTGGCCGTTAAGACCCGGGGCGACAGGCCCGCCGGCGACGGCATTTTTCCAGGAAGGCAGGTGCGTTCATGGCGAAAAAACCGAATATCCGCATTCTCCGCCCGGGGCAGAAGAGCGGCTACGACAAGGAGCGCTCCAATCTGCAGGTGCTGCGGCGGACCACGGGAATCATGATTTTCTGCTCGGTGGTGCTCTTTGCGCTGCTGATTGGCCAGCTGTTCCGGGTGATGATTCTCGACCACGAGTACTACGAGAGCAAGGCCATTGACAACCAGACCCGTTCCACCGCAGTCTCCGCGGACCGGGGCACCATCTACGACCGCAATATGAATGCCCTTGCCGCCTCAACCACGGTGGAAAACGTCTTCATCGACCCCCTTGAAATCAACCGGGCCGAGGAGGACGTCCAATTTATCGCCCAGAATCTGGGGCGGATTTTAAGCGTGGAGCCCTCCTTCATCCTGGAGCAGGCGGCGGACGTCAATATGCGCTACAAGGTCATTGCCCGCAAGCAGCCCCTTGAGATTGCCCAGGCGGTGCGGGCCTTTATCAACGAAAACCAGCTCACCGGCATCCACCTGGAGTCCGACTCCCAGCGCTACTACCCCTACGGCACCCTGGCGGCCCAGGTGATCGGCTTTACCAACGCGGAAAACCGGGGCTCCGAGGGGCTGGAGGCCTATTACGACAACACCCTCCAGGGCACCGCCGGCGCGGTGATCACCACCAAGGGCAACTACGAAACCGAGATGCTCTTCTCCTTTGAGAAGTATTACGAGGCCACCAACGGCAACTCCCTGGTGCTGACCCTGGACGCCACCGTCCAGTATTACCTGGAGAAGAATCTCCAGGCGGCCATTGCCAAGTACGACGTCCAGCACGGCGCCTTCGGCATTGTGATGGACGTGAACACCGGGGCCATCCTGGCCATGGCCACCGAGGGGGGCTATGACCCCAACAACTACCTGGAGATCCTGGACGAGCGGGTCCTGGAGGATCTTGACAAGCTCAGCCAGGAGATGGACAAGGAGAAGGAGGGCACCGCCGCCTACCAGGCCCTGGCGGACCAGTACAACCAGGAGGTGGTCTCCGCCCGGCTGTCCCAGTGGCGCAACCGCTGCGTGTCTGACGGCTACGAGCCCGGCTCCACCTTCAAGACCATCACCCTGGCCGCCGCCCTGGAGGAAGGGGCGGTCAGCCTGGATAACACCTTCTATTGCGGGGGCGAAAAGGACTACCCCGGCCGTGACGACACCCTGCACTGCTGGCAGGCCTACGGCCACGGCACCCAGAACACCGCCCAGGCTCTGCAGAACTCCTGCAACATCGCCTTTGCCGACATGGGCCTGCTGCTGGGGGGCGAAAAGCTCTACGACTACATTGACGCCTTCGGTATGCTGGAGCGCACCAAGATCGATATGTCCGGCGAGGGCTGGGGCGTGTTCCACACCAAAGAGCGGATGTCCGAAAACGCCCAGCTGACCACCGTGGCCTTCGGCCAGTCGGTGAAGCCCACCCCCATCCAGATGGTCCGGGCCATTGCGGCGGTGGTCAACGGCGGCTATGTGCTCAAGCCCTATGTGGTAGAGGAGATTCTGGACGCCGACGGCAACGTGATCCAGAAAAACGGCAAGACCGTTCTGCGCCAGGCCATCAGCGAGGACACCTCCAGGCTCATGTGCCAGCTCATTGAGTCCGTGGTCACCGACGGCACCGCGGGCAACGCCGAGATCCCGGGCTACCGGGTGGGCGGCAAGACCGGCACCTCCGAAAAGCTGGACGTCTACGACGAGGACGGCAACCTGACCGAGGATAAGATCGTCTCCTTCGTGGGCATTGCCCCCATGGATAAGCCCCAATATATCGTGCTGGTGGCCCTGGATACCCCCAGCACCAAAACCGGCATTTACATCTCCGGCGGCGTGATGGCCGCCCCGGTGGTCCGCGACATTTTCTCTGACACCCTGCTGTATCTGGGCGTCCAGCCGGACTACACCGACGTGGACATGCGCACGGTCAACGTCCAGATGCCCGAGCTTCGGGATCTGAACGAGGCCGAGGCCGCCGAGCTCCTGGCCGCCCAGAGCCTGACCTACATCACCGTGGGCACCGGGGCCGAGGTCACCGGCCAGATCCCCGATACCGGCGCCATGCTGCCGGGCAACTCTCAGGTTATTTTGTACATGGGCGAGCCCGTGCCCAAGGACAAGGTGCCCGTGCCCAACTTTGCCAATATGACCCGGGCCCAGGCCCAGCAGGCCGCGGCCAACGTGGGCCTGTATCTGCAGACCAAGGGCTCCTCTGCGGGCAAGGCCGTGGCCACCAGCCAGGACTGGGCCGCCGGGGAGGAGGTCCCCCTGGGCACCACCATCACCTGCGAATTCACCGACCCCACTGCCCAGGACTGATGCCCGGGCCATGCCAAAGGAAAGACGGTACTGTTATGAAGCTATCTGAACTACTGCAGCATATCCCTGTGCTGGAGACCAACGCGGACCTGTCCATGGAGATCTCCGGCGTCAGCTACGACTCCCGCCAGACCCGGCCCGGCCACCTGTTTGTGGCCATCACCGGCTTTGCCGCCGACGGCCACCGGTTCATCCCCATGGCGGCCCAAAAGGGGGCGGCCTGCGTGCTGTGCCAGCAGGCCCCGGCGGGGGAGCTCCCCTACGTCCGCGTGGCGGACTCCCGGGCGGCCCTGGCCGTGCTGGGGGCCAACTGGTACGGCCACCCGGCGGAAAAAATGACCATTCTGGGGGTCACCGGCACCAACGGCAAGACCACCACCACGTTTCTGCTCAAGTCTGTGCTGGAGCAGTGCCTGGGGGCCAAGGTGGGCCTCATCGGCACCATCCAGAACATGATCGGCGACGAGATTCTCCACACCGAGCGCACCACCCCCGAGAGCTTTGAGCTCCAGGGCCTGTTTGCGGATATGGCGGCCAAGGGCTGCACCCATGTGGTGATGGAGGTCTCCTCCCACGCCCTGGCGCTGCACCGGGTGGGGGGCGTGCACTTTGCCGTGGGCGCCTTCACCAATCTCACCGAGGACCACCTGGATTTCCACAAGACCATGGAGGCCTACCGCCGGGCCAAGGCTCTGCTCTTTGCCCAGGCCGGAACGGGAGTCTTCAACCTGGACGACCCCGCCGTGGCCATGACTGCCGCCCAGGCGCCCTGCCGGGTGCTCACCACCTCCGCCGCCGGCGCAGAGGCCGACCTGCAGGCGGAGGAGATCTGCCTGGGGGCGGACCATGTGGCCTTCACCGCCCGGTATCAGGGCCGGTGCTGCCCGGTGTGGCTGGGCATCCCCGGGGGCTTCACGGTGTACAACGCCCTGACGGTGCTGGGCATGGCCCTGGCCCTGGGCATTGACCTGGACCGGGCTGCCGCCGCCCTGAAAACCGCCAAGGCGGTCAAGGGCAGGGTAGAGGTGGTACCCACCCCGGGCAAGGACTACACCGTGCTCATCGATTACGCCCACACCCCTGACGCCCTGGAGAACGTGCTGCGCTCTGTGCGGGGCTTCTGCAAGGGCCGGGTCATCGCGGTCTTTGGCTGCGGCGGCGACCGGGACCCCATCAAGCGGCCCATTATGGGCAAAATCGGCGTGGAGGGCTCCGACCTGGCCATCATCACCTCTGACAATCCCCGCACCGAGGACCCGGCCAAGATCATTGAAGACATTCTTGCCGGCGTGCGGAATCTGCAAAAGCCCTACCTGGTGGTGGAAAACCGCCGCCAAGCCATTGCCCGGGCCATGGCCGAGGCCGGGCGGGACGACATTATCGTCCTGTGCGGCAAGGGCCACGAGACCTATCAGATCCTGGGCACCGAAAAGACCCACCTGGACGAGCGGGAAGAGGTGGCCCGGATCCTGGCCGGGGAGGGGCGCGTATGATCACCCTCAAGCAGGCCGCCCTCTGGTGCGGCGGCACAGTGCTGCCGGAATACGCGGACGTCCCCTTTGACGGCGTCCAGTTTGACACCCGGGCCCTGGTGCCCGGGGAGCTGTTCGTTGCCCTGCAGGGCAAGCGGGACGGCCACGACTTTATCCCCGTCGCCATGGAGAAGGGGGCGGCCGGCGCCCTGGGCAGCCGGCAGCTGCCCGGCGTGCCCATGGTGGTGGCGGCGGAGCCTCTGCGGGCCCTGGGTGCGATTGCCGCGGGCTACCGGAACACCCTGACGGGCCTGCGGGTGCTGGGGCTCACCGGCAGCGTGGGCAAAACCACCACCAAGGAGATGCTCGCCGCGGTGATGGCCGCCGCCTGGCGCACCCAAAAGACGGAGAAAAACTACAACAACGACATCGGTGTGCCCAAAACCGTCCTCTCCCTGCGGCCGGACACCCAGGCCGCGGTGATCGAGATGGGCATGAACCACTTTGGGGAGATCTCCTATCTCACCCGGATTGCCCGGCCGGACGTGGCGGTGATTACCAACATCGGCACCATGCACATCGAAAACCTGGGCTCCCGGGAGGGCATTTTAAAGGCCAAGCTGGAGATTCTGGAGGGCCTTGGGCCGGAGGGCACCCTGGTGCTCAACGGCGACGAGCCCCTGCTCCGCAGGGCCGAAACCGGCCGCAAAACCCTGTTCTTCGGCATCGAGACCGACTGTGATCTCCGGGCCGAGGACATCGTGCCCACCCAGACGGGCATCCGCTTCACCGCCCGGGGCTTCGGCCAAAGCTGGCCGGTGGAGCTGCCGGTGGCGGGCCGGCACAACGTGTATAACGCCCTGGCGGCTCTGCTGGCAGGCCGGTGCGCCGGCACTCCCATGGAAGCGGGGGTGGAGGCCCTGGGCAGCTTTGCCAACACCGGCGACCGCCAGCGGATCTACCGGCAGGACGGCTACACCGTCATTGCCGACTGCTACAACGCCGGGCCGGAGTCTATGGCCGCGGCCCTGTCCGTGCTGGCCCAGACGCCCGCCCCGGGCAGACGGATCGCCGTGCTGGGCGATATGCTGGAGCTGGGGGACCATGCCCCCCGGGCCCACCGGGAGGTGGGCGCCCTGGCCGCCCAAAGCGCGGACCTGGTGCTGGCCTACGGGCCCATGAGCGGGCTTACCGCCCAGGGCGCCGGGGACAAGGGCCACAGCTTTGACACCCATGGGGCCATTCTGGCGGCCCTGCGGGCCCAGGCCCGGCCCGGAGACGTGCTGCTGTTCAAGGGCAGCCACGGTATGCATATGGAGCAGGTGCTCCAGGCCTTCTTTGCCTGAGCCCGGCGAAACTGACATATTACGGAGGATACACCCATGTTCCAATCTCAGATTCTGCTTTTGCTGGCGGCGGTGCTGTGCTGCTTTGTCATTGCTCTGGCAGCCGGCCGCGTGATCATCCCCTGGCTCCGGGCCATGAAGGCCGGCCAGTCCATCCGGGAGGTAGGCCCCAAGTGGCACAACAGCAAGGCCGGCACCCCTGCCATGGGCGGGCTGGTGTTCATCCTGGCCGCCGTGGTGGGCACCCTGGTTTTGTGCCTGGTGTGGAAGCAGTGGACCGCCGGTCTGATCTGCGCCTTCGCCCTGGTCTTCGGCCTGATCGGCTTTGCCGACGACTTTGTCAAGGTCCGGAAAAAGCGGAACCTGGGCCTCACCAGCCTGCAAAAGCTGGCCCTCCAGCTGCTGGCCTCGGCGCTGTATCTGTTTTTGCTCTACCGCTCCGGCCACATGACCGGCGAGCTGTGGATTCCCTTTACCACCCTGCGGCTGCACGTGCCCATCTGGATCTATATCCCCTTTGCGGTGTTTGTGATTGTGGGCTGCGTCAACGCCGTGAATCTCACCGACGGCATTGACGGCCTGGCCACCGGCGTCACCATGCCGGTGATGGTATTCTTCCTGGTCACGGCCATTTCCCTGCAAAAGGCGGAGCTGGCCATCTTCCCGGCGGCGCTGCTGGGGGGCCTGGCGGGCTTTTTGTGCTACAACTTCCACCCGGCCAAGGCCTTTATGGGCGATACCGGCTCCCTGTTTTTGGGCGGCGCGGTGTGCGGCCTGGCCTTTGCCCTGGATATGCCCCTGATCCTCATTCTGGTAGGCCTGGTGTACATTGTGGAGACCCTGTCTGTGATTATGCAGGTCACCTACTTCAAGCTCACCCACGGCAAGCGGATTTTCAAAATGACCCCCATCCATCACCACTTTGAGCTCTGCGGCTGGTCCGAGGTGAAGATCTGGGTGGTGTTTGTTACCGTCAGTGTGGTCATGTGTCTGCTGGCCTGGCTGGCCGCCGCCCCCCTGCGCTGACCGCCGCCCCAATTTCACTCAAGGAGGCTTGCTATGGCCCTGTTCCAATCCCCATCCAAGCCGGAAAAGGCCCTGGAGCCGGAGGTCACCCTGGATGACACCGGCGTGCTGGACGTCCCCTATCTGGTGCTCACGGTGCTGCTGGTCAGCATCGGCGTGCTGATGATGTTCTCCGCCAGCTACGCCCGGGCCTATTTTGACACCGGCAACTCCGCCTATTACTTTGTCCGCCAGGCGGGCTTTGCCGCCGCGGGCATTGTGGTGGTGGTGCTGGTGGGCCGGCTGAACTATTTTATCTGGTACCGCCTGGCCCTGCCCATTATGGCGGCGTCCATTGTGCTGCTGTTTCTGGTGCCCCTGATCGGCGTGACCCACAACGGCGCCAAGCGCTGGCTGCAGCTGTTCGGCATTGAGTTTCAGCCCTCCGAGGTGGCAAAGCTGGCCATGATCCTGCTCTTCGGCGCCATGATGTCGGTCTGGCAGGACAAGATGCAGACCTTTGCCTACGGCGTGGTGCCCTACGCGGCGGTGCTGGCGGTGATCACCGCCCTGCTGGTGTGGGAAAAGCACCTGTCCGCCACTTTGATTATTCTGATCATCGGCGCCACCATGATGTTCCTGGGCGGCACCCAAAAGCGCTGGTTCCTCATCGGCGGCTTGGTGGTGGTGGCGTTCCTGCTGGTGTACCTGTCCGCCCGCGGCTACGCCAGCGACCGGGTCACCGCCTGGCTGGACCCGGAATCCGACGCCCAGGACACCGGCTATCAGATCATTCAGTCCCGCTATGCCATCGGCTCCGGCGGCTTTTTGGGCCTGGGCTTCGGCAAGAGCCGGCAAAAATATCTCTATCTGCCCGAGGAGCACAACGACTATATCTTTGCCATCATCTGCGAGGAACTGGGTTTTGTGGGGGCCGTGGGCGTCATTCTGCTTTTTGCGCTGCTGATTGTCCGGGGCTTCTGGATCGCGCTCCACGCCCGGGACCGGTTCGGCACCCTGGTGGCGGCGGGCCTGACCACCAAGCTGGCCATTCAGGTGTTTTTCAACATCGGCGTGGTGACCAATCTGCTGCCCTCCACGGGCATCTCCCTGCCCTTCTTCTCCTACGGCGGCACGGCGCTGCTGCTGCAGATGTTTGAGATGGGCGTGGTGCTGAGCATCTCCCGCTGGTGTATCAATCAGGAGGTCTGGAGGAAGAAACCGGCATGAACGTGATTTTTACCTGCGGCGGCACCGGGGGCCATATCAACCCGGCACTGTCTGTTGCCAAGCTGCTCCAGGCCCGGCGCAGCGATGTGAACATTCTCTTTGTAGGGGCCGAGGACGGCATGGAGGGCAAGCTGGTGCCCCGGGAGGGCTTTGCGCTCCGGCAGCTGAAGATCTCCAACTACCAGCGCAGCTTCACCCCCAAGGCCATTGCCCACAACGTGGCTACGGTGTTCCAGCTCCGGGCCACCCTGCGCAAGGCCGACCGGATTCTCAAGGAATTCAAGCCCGACGTGATCGTGGGCACCGGCGGCTACGCCAGCTACCCCATGCTCAAGCAGGGGGCAAAGCGGGGCATCCCCACCGCCGTGCACGAGGCCAACGCCGTGCCCGGGCTCACCACCCGGATGGTGGAGGCCGGGGCCAGCCGGATCATGGTCTGCTTTGAGGAGAGCCGGAATTACTATAAGAACCCCGACCGGGTCACCGTGGTGGGCATGCCCGTGCGGGAGGAGTTCCTGTTTACCGACCGCACCCAGGCCCGTCGGGCCCTGGGACTGGACGACCGGCCCCTGATTGTCTCCGCCATGGGCAGTCTGGGCGCCCGGGAGATGAACAAAAAAATCACCGACTTCATGGCCCTGGAGTGCAAACACGGCACGCCCTTCCACCACATCCACGCCACCGGCTCCTACGGCTGGCGCTGGATGCCGGAGTATGTGGCCCAGCACGGGGTGGACCTGGCGGCCCATCCCGACCTGGAGATGAAGGAGTATATCTACAATATGCCCACTTTGATGGCCGCGGCAGACCTGATCATCACCCGGGCCGGGGCCTCCAGCCTGGCGGAAATCCAGGCGGCGGGCACCCCCTGCATCATTGTGCCCTCTCCCAACGTCACAGACAACCACCAGGAGAAGAACGCCCGGGTGCTGGAGCGCCGGGGCGCCGCCCAGGTGATGCTGGAGGCGGACTGCACCGGCCAGACCCTTTACGACGCGGCCTGCGCCCTGCTGGCCGACGCCCCCCGCCGCAGCGCCATGCGCCGCGCCCTGCAGGAGATGGCCGTGGCGGACAGCGCCCAGCGCATCTGTCAGACCGTGCTGGAGCTGGCGGGCAAGTAAGCACCCAAACCCACCCCCCTTCATAGGATGGAACGCAAATTCCATCAAGGGAGGGTTGGGGTTGAAGATCCTTACCATTACCGGTCTGCGCCCCCTGTGCGGGGAGCTGACCGTCCACGGCTGCAAAAACGCCGTGCTGCCCATTCTGGCAGCCGCCGCCGCGGTGCCGGGCCAGACGGTGCTCCGCCGCTGCCCGCCCATCCGGGATGTCCATACCGCCCTGGGGCTGCTGGGCAGCCTGGGGCTGCGGGCCACCCTGTGGGAGCAGACCGCCGTGGTGGACCGGGGGCCTCCGGTGTCCGCCGCCCTGCCGGCAGGCCTGGCGGGGGCCATGCGCTCGTCGGTGCTCTTTGCCGGGGCCCTGCTCACCGCCTGCGGGGAGGCCCATATCCCCCTGCCCGGGGGCTGTAAGCTGGGCAAACGCCCCCTGGATCTGCACCTGTCCGGCCTGGAGCGTCTGGGCGTCCGGGTGGAGATTCTGGACGGGGTGATCCACTGCCGGGGCCCGGTCCGGGGCGGGACAGTGTATCTGCGCTACCCCAGCGTGGGGGCCACGGAGAATTTGCTCCTGGCGGCCCTGGGGGCCCGGGAGCCGGTTACCCTCTTCGGTGCCGCCCGGGAACCGGAAATTGCCGACCTGTGCGCCTTTCTACGGGCCTGCGGCGCGAACGTCCGGGGCAGCGGCAGTCTGCTGCGGGTGGAGCCCGCACCCCTGCACGGGGCGGAATACACCGTCATGCCCGACCGGATGGAGGCCGCCACCTATCTTGCCGCCGTGGCGGCGGCGGGGGGCAGCCTGGCCCTGCGGGCCCTGCGGCCCCGGGATCTTGCGCCGGTGCTGGACGTGCTGGAGCGCAGCGGCTGCACCCTGCGCCGGGGCGAGGACTGGGTCCAGCTCTGGGCTGCCGGGCTGCAAAGCCCCGGCCTGGTGCGCACCGGCCCCCACCCCGCCTTTCCCACCGACGCCCAGGCGCCCATTATGGCGGCCCTGCTGCGGGCGGAGGGGACCACCGTCTTTCAGGAGACGGTTTTTGAAAACCGATACCGGCACGTGCCGGCACTCCGGGCCCTGGGAGCGGAGATCACCCTCTCCGGCCAGCTTGCCCGGGTGCGGGGGGTGCCCACCCTCCGCGGGGCGGCCATGGAGGCCACAGACCTGCGGGGCGCCGCCGCCATGGTGGTGGGGGCCCTGTCCGCCCAGGGCACCAGCCGGATGACAGACCCTGGCCATCTGTGCCGGGGCTATGCCGCCCTGGCGCCGGATTTGCGCAGCCTGGGCGCAGAAATACACGAGCAGACGCTCCATGCCCGGAGGTGGCAACATGGAACAGGAAAAGAAAACACGGTCCGTCTTCGGCCGGAGCAAGGCCGGGCGGAGGGGGAGAAATGAACCCCGCCGGGCTGCCGAAGCCCAGGAGATTCCGGCCCCGGCGCTGACCCCCGAGGAGCGCCGCCGCCAGGCCCGGGAGCAGGCCCGCCAGGCCGCCCAGCAGCGGCTGGAGCGGGAGCGGGAGGAGGCTGCCCGGGCCGCCCGGGAGGAGCAGGAGCGCCGCCACCGGGAGGAGCTGGCCCGGGCCCGGGCTGAGGAGCAGGCCCGCCGGGACGCGCTGGAGCGGGAGCAGCGGCTCAGCCGTGCCCGCCGCCAGGCCCGCCGGGACGTCCCCGACGAAGCCGAGGATGCCCCCCAGGCCCCCGACACGCCCGAGCCGGCGCAGACCCGGCCCCGGCGCGCCCGCCGGGAAAAGCCCGCCCGCCGGGAAAAGCCTGCCAAGACCAAGGCGGCCAGGGCAGCCAAGGCCGGCCCTGCCGAGGGGGAGACCGAGCCCCCCGCCCAGGTGCCGGGCAGCGACAATCTGACCCCCACGGTGCCCCGGGCCAAGGGCAAGACGGCCCCGGCCTTTAAAAAGCGCAAGCCCCACCGGGTGCGCAACACCAACCTGGGCGTCAAGCTGCTGACCATGCTGGGCGTGGTGGCGGCCCTGGTGTTCGCACTGGTCATCTTCTTTAAAATCCAGCACATTGAGGTGCTGGGCAATGAGTATTACACCGCCGACGAGGTGGTGGACGCCTCCGGCATCGTCCTGGGGGACAATCTGCTGACGCTGAGCAAGGCCGGCGTGGCAGCCAGGATCCGGGCGGATCTGCCCTACGTCAGCGAGATCCAGATCAAGCGGGCCCTGCCCAACCGGGTGGTTATCACCGTGGCGGAGTTTGAGGTCACCTACGGCATTGAGGACGAGAACGGCGGCTGGTGGCTGATGAACCGGGAGGGCCGGGTGCTGGATCCCAGCGACGAGAAGGAGGCCAAGACCCACATGGTGGTCCAGGGCCTGAAGATCAACGTCCCCCAGGTGGGGGAGGAGATCAAGCCCGCCGCCACCGAGGGCGCTGACATCTCCGAGCTGTCCGCCAAGAAGGACGCGGCCATCGCCGTGCTGGGCCTGGTGGAGGATTCCCGTTTTGCCAAGGAGATTGTCACCCTGGACGTGAGCACCTCCTATGACATCATCCTCTGGTACGGCACCCAGTATCAGATCAAGCTGGGCAACACCGAGCAGCTGGCCTATAAGATGCAGTATCTCCAGGGGGTGCTGAACGAGCTGGAGTCCTACCAGTCCGGCATTATCGACCTGACCTTTACGGAGGACAAGCGTGCCCATTTCCAGCCCTTTGGCTGAGCTTTCGCCCCCTGTGTGGGAAAAAGATTGAATTTTTTTCAAATTTATGGATTTGCCTATTGACCAAACGGGAAAAGCACGATAAAATAAAACAGTATAAATAGAAGTGGATTGCAAACACTATCCCCCAGATCCAGATTTATCATAGATATACATAGGAGGACGAACTCATGGCTGATTATCCTGAAAAAGTTGTTAATATCAAGGTCATTGGTGTCGGCGGCGCCGGCAACAATGTTGTGAACCGTATGCTTGCTTCCGGCGTTGAGGGCGTTGATTTTCTCGTGGTCAACACCGACCGCCAGGATTTGAATAAATCCAAGTGCCCCAATAAGCTCCCCATCGGTGAAAAGCTCACCGGCGGCATGGGCGCAGGCTCCAAGCCCGAAATCGGCAAGAAATCCGCAGAGGAATCCCGGGCTGCCATTGCCAAGGTCCTGGAGGGGGCCGATATGGTCTTCATCACCGCCGGTATGGGCGGCGGCACCGGCACCGGCGCAGCTCCCATCATTGCAGACCTGGCCCACGAGGCAGGCATCCTCACCGTGGGCGTGGTCACCCGGCCCTTCCGCTTTGAGGGCGCCAACCGGATGAAGCAGGCCGACGCCGGCATTGCTGCCCTGTCCGAAAAGGTCGACTCCCTGATCGTCATCCCCAACGACCGGCTGAAGTACGTCACCGACCAGAAAATCACCTTTGCCAACGCCTTCGGCATTGCCGACGACGTGCTGAAGCAGGCGGTTACCTCCATCTCCGAGCTGGTGGGCTACTCTGACCGTGTCATCATCAACCTGGACTTTGCCGACGTCAGCTCCATCATGAAGAACGCCGGCCGGGCCCATATGGGCGTGGGCACCGCCTCCGGCCGCGAGAAGGCCGAGCAGGCCGCCATGGCCGCCGTGGCCAGCCCCCTGCTGGAAACCTCTATCAACGGCGCCACCGGCGTGCTGATCAACGTGACCGGCTCCCAGGATCTGGGCCTTGACGACGTGGAGACCGCTGCCAATATCGTCATGGAGGCCGCCAACCCCGAGGCCAACATCATCTTCGGCGCCACCTTCTCTGAGGACTTCGAAGACGAGATGCGGGTCACCGTCATTGCCACCGGCTTTGACGCCCCCAAGAAGGAGGAGAAAAAGCCCGAGCGCCGCTCCTTCTCCGACCTGACCAACAACTACGCCGGCAACCGGCCTGCCGCCCCCGCCCCCGGCGCCAACGCCCGGCCCGCCGCCCCGGCCCCCCGGCCCGCGGCACCCCAGGCCAACGACAGCGATATCAACGACATCGACGCGATCTTCTCCATCTTCAAGAAGTAATTCGCCTGACAAAAGGGACTGTTGCGCCGCAACAGTCCCTTTTTTATCGGAGGGAGCCCTATGGCATATGAAACCCTGGCCGCGTCCTATGACCGGCTGACCAACGACATCCCCTATGAGGACATCCTGGCCTTCTACCGGTCCGTCTGGGCCGCCTATGACTTCACCCCCGCCTCCGCCCTGGACCTGGCCTGCGGCACCGGCTCTATGGCGGTGCTGCTGGCGGGGCTGGGATTGCGGGTACTGGGGGCGGACGCCTCAGAGGAAATGCTCACCCAGGCCTATGAAAAGGCCATGGACCTGGAACAACCGCCCTACTTTATCCGTCAAAAAATGCAGCAGCTCACCCTGCCCATGCCGGTGGATCTGGTGGTCTGCTGCCTGGACGGCATCAACTATCTCACCCGGCCGGAGGACTGCCGCAAGACCATGGCCCGGGTGTACAGGGCCCTGAACCCCGGCGGCCTGTTTGTGTTTGACATCAACACCGAGCACAAGCTCCGGGCCCTGGACGGCCAGATCTTTTTGGACGAGGACGACGACGTCTTCTGCCTCTGGCGGGCGGAGTTTGACCCGGACACCCGCATCTGCCGCTACGGCATGGACATCTTCCGGCGCGGGGGCCGGCTCTGGGCCCGCAGCCGGGAGGAGCACCTGGAGTACGCCTACCGCACCGAAGAGCTCACCGCCTGGCTGGGGGAGGCGGGCTTTACAGACGTCCGCCTGTACGGCGACCGGCGGCTGGAGACCCCGGGCCCGGCGGAGCAGCGGGTCTTCCTGGCTGCCCGCAAACCCTGAATTCTTACAAAGGAGCATTTTGCAATGCAAGACCAAATTCTCCGCGCCATGACCACAGACGGCTGGGTCAAGGCCGCGGCCATCTATTCCAAGCACCTGGTGGAGCGGGCGAGACAGATCCATCAGACCACCCCCACCGCCACCGCGGCCCTGGGCCGCACCCTCACCGCCGCCTCCATCCTGGGCAATATGCAAAAGATTGAAAACGGCTCCCTCACCCTGCAGATCAAGGGCGGCGGTCCCCTGGGCACTTTGCTGGCCGTGGCGGACAGCCAGGGCAACGTGCGGGGCTACGTACAAAACCCCCACATCACCCTGCTGGAAAAATATGCCGGTAAGCTGGACGTGGGGGCCGCTGTGGGCACCGACGGCATGCTCACCGTGATCCGGGACCTGCAGATGAAGGAGCCCTACGTGGGCAGCGTGGAGCTGGTCTCCGGGGAGATCGGCGACGACGTCACCGCCTACCTGGTCCAGTCGGAGCAGACCCCCTCCGCCTGCGGCCTGGGGGTGCTGGTGGACCGGGACCAGAGCGTCAAGACCGCCGGCGGCTTTTTGCTGCAGCTGCTGCCCGGCGCCCCGGAGGAGATCATTGACCGGCTGGAGCAGGGCATTGCCGGGGCGGGCAGCGTCACCGCCATGCTGGAAGCCGGCCTGAGCCTGCAGCAGCTGCTCACCAAGGTCACCGGGGGCATGGACCTGGAGTTCTTTGACCCCGAGCCCGTGGAATACCGCTGCTACTGCAGCCGTCAGCGGGTGGAGGCTACCCTGATCAGTCTGGGCCGGCAGGAGCTGGAGCAGATTGTCCGGGAGGGAGAGACCATCCGCATTGAGTGCCAGTTCTGCGATGCCGATTATCGGTTCACCCCCGGGCAGATCCGGGAGATTTTAGAGCATCTGTGATCTGCGCCCCGCGAGAAAGGAGCCTGCCATGAAAAGACGTCTGCTTTCCCTGCTCTGTGTTTTGCTGCTTGTCCTGGGCCTGACAGCCTGCCAGCTGCTGCCCACCGGGGAGCTGCACCTGCAAAACCGGCTGGACACCGCGCTGAAGGGGGTGTACATCACCCACAGCTCCGCCGGCGACTGGGGCAAGCCCATCAATACCGCCCAAATCAGCGCCGGGGGCCGGTACGACTTTGACTTCTCCGCCTTTGGCGGCCAGGCCGGTGTTTACGACATCAACCTGCTGGATGTCAACCGGATGAACTACAGCTTTTACAGCGTGAGCCTGGCGGCGGGGGACACCCTCACCCTGTCCCTGCTGGATGAGGGCTTCGGCCGGCTGGAGGTGAAAACCGCCGCCGGCGACACCGTCACCTATCCCGGCGCCGTGTATCAGGGCGGGGAATAACCAAACCGACCAAAACACAGGCGGGCTGCAAACGGATTGCTTGCAGCCCGCCTGTGTTTTGTCCGGGCCCGTTGTCCCGGGCCCCTAGGACGCCCCGGCGGACCCGCTGCCCAGGGCGGCGGACAGGGCCCCGGCCTGGCGGCAGGTGTGGGCGGCCACCCGGTCAAACTCCGGACTGCCCACCCGGCCAAACAGGCCCACCACCCCCATGGCGCAGATCAGATTGCCGCCCCGGTCATACACCGGGGCCGCCACCGAGCGCAGACCCACCCGGTACTCGCCGTCCTCCACGCCGTAGCCCCGCTGGCGGGTGCGCTCCAGCTCCTCCAGCAGGGCCTCCGGCTGGACCAGGGTGTGGCGGGTAAAGGGCTGCAGCCCCGCCCGCTGGCACAGGCGCAGGGCCTGGCCAGGCTCCATGGCGGATAAAAACAGCTTGCCCTGGCTGGTGGCGTGGAGAGGAAAGCGCACCCCCTTCTGCACCGCGACCTGCAGGTCCGCCCCTGACACCGCGTGGTCAATGGTCAGGGCGTGGTCCCCCGCCGGGATGGCCAAAAAGCTGCCGGCCTCCGCAATCTGGGCCAGCTGCTCCAGAAAAGGCCGGGCCAGCTTGGCCACGTCCCAGCCCTCGGCCACGGCGCTGCCCAGCTCAAACAGACGGATGCCCAGTCCGTAGCGGCCGTCGGGGAGCTGGCGGACCATCTCATGGGCCCGCAGGGTGGTCAGCAGGGCGTGCACCGTGCTCTTGGGATAGCCGGTCCCCAGGGCCAGCTCCTGCAGGGACATGGGCCCCCTGCGCCGGTGCAGCAGCTCCAGCAGCTCCATGGCCTTGCCCACCGCCCGGACAGGCTCTGCATTGGTTCCCATCTGCCTCATCTCCTTTTTGTCCATTGTACCACATCCGCCCCGGCTGCACAAGAGAAATTCCGTATTACGGAATGATAATTCTGTAATACGGAACAATTCGGTTGCATCCGGCGCTATTTTTTGCTAGAATAACGCCACAAGGTCTTGTATTTCCAAAATCGGACAGATGAAAAGGAGAAAATGAGAAAATGATGAAACGACTGCTTTCCCTGCTGCTCTGCCTGGTGCTGGTGCTCCTGTGTGCCTGCTCCGCGCAGCCCAAAGAGACGGAGCTGGTGGTCTTTGCCGCCGCCTCCATGACCGAAACCCTGACCGAGCTGCAGACCGTGTACGAGGCCGCCCACCCCGGCATCAAGCTGGTGTTCAACTTTGAATCCTCCGGCACCCTGAAAACCCAGATCCAGGAGGGCGCCCAGTGCGACCTGTTTATTTCCGCTGCCCCCAAGCAGATGAACCAGCTGGACATCACCTGCGACGAGGAGAAAAACCCGGACCGGCTGGATCTCATTGACCACGACACCCGGGTGGACCTGCTGGAAAACAAGGTGGCCCTGGCGGTGCCCGAGGGCAACCCCAAGGGGGTGGACTCCTACCAGACCCTGGCAGACGGCTTGCAAAACGGCACCCTGCTGTTGGCCATGGGCAACGCCGACGTCCCCGTGGGCCAGTACACCCAAAAGATTTTTGACTTCTACGGCCTGGATGAGGAGAGCCTGGCGGCTGCCGGGGTGCTCACCTACGGCTCCAACGTCAAGGAGGTCACCACCCAGGTCACCGAGGCGGCGGTGGACTGCGGCATCATTTACCAGACCGACGCCTACTCCGCCGGGCTCACCGTGGTGGACACTGCCACCCCGGAGATGTGCGGCCAGGTGATCTATCCCGCCGCCGTGCTGAAGAATTCCGCCCATCCCGACCAGGCGGCAGAGTTCCTGGCCTTCCTGCGCACCGATGAGGCCGCACAGGTCTTCCGGGCCGTGGGCTTCACCCCCCTGGGATAATTCCCCACAGGAGGTCCCCGTATGGACCTGTTTCCCCTTTACAATTCCATCCGGATCGCCGCCATCAGCTCTGTGATCGTGTTTTTCGCAGGCATCGCGGCGGCCCACTATATTGCCAAGGCACCCCGCTGGATCAAGGGGTGCCTTGACGTGCTGCTCACCCTGCCCCTGGTGCTGCCGCCCACGGTGGTGGGGTATCTGCTGCTGCTGGTATTCGGCCCCCGGCGGGTGCTGGGGGCGCTGGCCCTGCGCCTGTTTGACCTGAAGCTGACCATGCAGTGGTGGTCTGCGGTGTTTGCGGTGAGCGTGGTCACCTTTCCCCTGATGTACCGCACTGCCCGGGGCGCCTTTGAGAGCCTTGACCCCACCCTGGCCGAGGCAGGCAAAACCCTGGGCCTGGGCAACGCCAGGATCTTTTGGACCATACAGATGCCTGCCTGTCGCCAGGGAATCCTGGCGGGGGTGGTGCTGGCCTTTGCCCGGGCCATCGGCGAATACGGCGCCACCTCCATGATCGCGGGCTACACCCCCGGCAAAACCGCCACCGTAGCCACCGAGGTCTACCAGCTCTGGCGCCTGGGCAAGGATGGTCAGGCCCTGGTCTGGGTGTGCATCAACCTGGCGATCTCCGCCTCGGTGCTGCTCACGGTGAATCTGCTGGAACGGAGGAGGCGCTGACCCATGGAGCTGCTGGTAGACATTGAAAAGCGCCTGGGAGACTTCCACCTCCGGGTCCGCTTCGAAGCCGGGGCCGGGGTACTGGGTCTGCTGGGGGCCTCGGGCTGCGGCAAGAGCATGACCCTGCGCTGCATCGCCGGTCTGCTCACCCCGGACCGGGGGCGGATCGTCCTGGACGGGGAGACCCTCTTTGACAGCGAGCGGCGGATCAACCTGCCGCCCCAGCGCCGCCGTGTGGGCTATCTCTTTCAGAGCTACGCCCTGTTTCCCACCATGAGCGTGGAGCAGAATCTCCGCACCGCCCTGGGCCATCTGCCCCGGGACCGGCGGGCCCAGGCCTGCGCCGCCCAGCTGGAGGCCTTCCGCCTGGACCACCTGGCCCAAAAGCTGCCCCGGCAGCTCTCCGGCGGGGAGCAGCAGCGCCTGGCCCTGGCCAGGACCCTGGCCTCCGACCCCAGGGTCCTGCTGCTGGACGAGCCCTTCTCCGCCCTGGACGACTATCTCAAGTGGCAGCTGGAGCTGGAGCTCACCGACCGGCTGGCCCGGTTTGCAGGGCCGGTGGTGTTTGTCTCCCACAGCCGGGACGAGATCTCCCGCCTGTGCCGGCAGGTGTGCGTCCTCACCCGGGGCCGGTCCGAGCCGGTGCAGACGGTATCCCAGCTGATGCGGGATCCCCGCACCCGCAGCGCGGCCCTGCTCTCGGGCTGCAAAAATCTCTCCCCGGCCCGGCCCCAGCCCGACGGCAGCCTGTACTGCCCCCTGTGGGGGGTGGCCCTGCGCCCGGACCGTCCCATTGACCCGGGGGTGAACTGGGTGGGGCTGCGGGCCCACAGCCTGGCACTCAGCCCGGGGGAGAACCCCATTGCCTGCCGGGTGGAGCAGGTGATCGACAACGTGTTTTCCTATATTGTGATGCTCCGTACCCCGGGGGAGGGCCTTCTCCGGCTGGAGCACTCCAAGGAGGGCTTTGTGCCCCCCGCCCCGGCGCAGGCCGTCACGGTGTCTGTCCCCGGGGGAGAGATCCTGCTTTTGCGCCAGGAGGACCTGCCATGACAGACCGCTACGGACGGGAAATTGAATATCTGCGCCTGTCGGTGACCGACCTGTGCAACTACCGCTGCATCTACTGCATGGGCCCCCAGGGGGTGCCCAAGCGGGCCCACGGCGACATCTGCTCCCTGGAGGAGCTGGAGGAGCTGGCCGGGGCGGCGGTGGGGCTGGGGGTCAAAAAGATCCGTCTCACCGGGGGCGAGCCCCTGGTAAGGCGGGGCATTGTGGAGCTGACCGCCAAGCTCCGGGCCCTGCCGGGGCTGGAGGAGCTGACCATGACCACCAACGGCGCCCTGCTGCCCCAGCTGGCGGCGCCTCTGCGCCGGGCAGGGCTGGACCGGTTGAATCTCAGCCTGGACACCCTCCGGCCGGAGCGCTTTGCGGCCATCACCCGCACCGGCAGCCTGGACCAGTTCCACGCCGGGCTGGAGGCCGCCGCCAAGGCGGGCTTTCGGAATACCCGGATCAACGTGGTGCTCCTGGGGGGGATCAACGACGACGAGATCCCGGCGCTGGCGGCCCTGGCCCGGGACCTGCCGGTGAGCGTCCGGTTTATTGAGCTCATGCCCATCGGGGTCAGCGCGGCCCTGCCGGCCGAGACCTTTGTCCCTGCCGGCCGGGTACTGGAGTGCCTGCCCCAGCTGGAGCCTGCGGGACAGACCGGGGTGGCCCGGCTGTACACCGCCCCGGGCTGGGCTGGCACCGTGGGGCTGATCAGCCCCATGAGCAACCACTTCTGCAGCAGCTGCAACCGGATCCGCATCACCTGCCAGGGCACGCTGAAGCCCTGCCTCCACAGCCGGGAGGAGTTCCCCCTGCGGGGGCTCCACGGCGAGACCCTGCGCCGGGCCATGGCCCGGGCCATTGCGGCCAAGCCCCAGGCCCACCACCTGTGCCGGGACCACCACAGCCAGACAGACCGTGCCATGCACGAGATCGGAGGATAGAAACCTATGGAATTGACCCATTTGAACGCCCAGGGCCGTGCCCGGATGGTGGACGTCACCGCCAAGGACGTGACCCACCGCACCGCCCGGGCCATGGCGGTGGTCCGCATGGACCCGTCCACCGCAGCCGCCATCCGGCAGGGGGGCGTGGCCAAGGGGGACGTGCTGGCGGTGGCCCAGGTGGCCGGCATCCAGGCGGCCAAGCACAACTGGGAGCTGATTCCCATGTGCCATCCCCTGCAGCTCACCGGGGTGGATTTGGATTTCACCCTGGGGGAGGACCGGGTGGAGATTTATGCCGCCGTCACCTGCACCGGCCGCACCGGGGTGGAGATGGAGGCCCTTACCGCGGCGTCTGTGGCGGCGCTGACGGTGTATGACATGTGCAAGGCCCTGCAAAAGGACATGACCATTACAGACGTCTGCCTGCTGGAAAAAACCGGGGGCAAGACCGGCGACTACCACCGGGCGGAACAGACGGGAGGCTGACCATGGCGGAAGTGATTGCAGTTTGTATCAGTGAACAAAAGGGCACCCGCAAGCACGAGGTGCCGGCCATTGAGGTGCGCTGCGGCCACGGCATTGTGGGCGACGCCCACGCGGGCAACTGGCACCGGCAGATCAGTCTGCTGGCCCAGGAGAGCATCGATACCATGCGCGAGCTGGGTCTGCGCCTGCAAAACGGGGACTTTGCGGAGAACATCGTCACCCGGGGCATCGACCTGAAGCATCTGCCTGTGGGCACCCGGCTGCGGGTGGGCCCCACCCTGCTGCAGGTGACGCAGATCGGCAAGCAGTGCCACAATGACTGCGAGATCAAGCGGCTCACCGGCCGCTGTGTCATGCCCACCGACGGCATCTTTGCCGTGGTGCTGGAGCCGGGGGTCATTCGGCCCGGCCAATCCATTACCCTGGAGGAGGAGACCTCATGCAGCTGATTGAAACCAAACACGCCGTGGGCCATGTGCTCTGCCATGACCTGACCCAGATCATCCCCGGCCAGTTCAAGGGCCCCCGGTTCCGCAAGGGCCATGTGGTCACCGCCGAGGACATCCCCGTGCTGCTCAGCATGGGCAAGGAGCATCTCTACGTCTGGTCTTTGGAGGAGGGGATGGTCCACGAAAACGACGCCGCCCTGCGTCTGGCCCGGCTGTGCGTTGGGCCCGGCATGGACCAGAGCCAGCCCAAGGAGGGCAAAATTGAGCTGACCGCCGCCATGGACGGCCTGTTCCTGGTAGACAGCGCCCGGCTGATGGCGGTAAACGCCATTGACGAGCTGATGATTGCCACCCGCCACGGCGGCGCCCCCGTCCACAGGGGGGACAAGCTGGCCGGCACCCGGGTGATCCCCCTGGTGATTGCCGAGGAGAAGCTCCGCGCCGCCGAGACCGCCGTGGGCGACACCCCGATTCTGCGGCTGCTGCCCTATGAAAAGCAGACCGCCGCCGTGGTCACCACCGGCAGCGAGGTGGCCTCCGGCCGGATTCAGGACAGCTTCACCCCCGTCCTGGTGCGGAAGCTGGAGACTTTTGGCATCCGGGTCATCTTCCACGAGACCGTGGGCGACGGCCTGGACCCGGTGCGCCGGGCCATTGACCGGGCCCGGGCCTCCGGAGCGGAGATGATTCTCTGTACCGGCGGCATGAGCGTGGACCCGGACGACAACACTCCCGGGGCCATCAAGGCCAGCGGGGCCCGGATCGTCACCTACGGCGCCCCGGTGCTGCCGGGGGCCATGTTCCTGCTGGGCTATTACGACGACGGCACCCCGGTGATGGGCCTGCCCGGCTGCGTCATGTATGCCAAGGCCACGGTCTTTGACCTGGCCCTGCCCCGGATTGCCGCCGGGGTGGAGATGACCAAACAGGACTTTGTCGCCATGGGCGAGGGCGGGCTCTGCCTGGGCTGCGGGGAGTGCCGCTACCCGGTCTGCCCCTTCGGAAAGTGAGGCGGAGCATGGAAGCTTATACGGTACAGATTATCACCGTGTCTGACCGCTGCGCCCGGGGCGAGCGGGAGGATCTCAGCGGGCCCGCCCTGGCAGACTACGTCCGGCAGGCGGGCTGGCAGGTGCTGGCGCCTGTGCTGGTGCCCGACGAGCAGGCAGAGATTGCCCGGGCCCTCCGGGCCGCCGCCGGGGCGGACGTGGCCTTGGTGCTCACCACCGGGGGCACCGGCTTTGCCCCCCGGGACGTGACCCCGGAGGCCACCCTGTCCGTGGTGGAGCGGGTGGTGCCCGGCATCCCGGAGGCCATGCGCTATGCCTCCATGCAGATCACCCCCCGGGGGATGCTCTCCCGGTCCGCCGCGGGAATCCTGGGCCGGACCCTGATCATCAATCTCCCCGGCAGCCCCAAGGCCGCCCTTGAAAATCTCCAGGCGGTGCTGCCCAGCGTGGGCCACGGGCTGAAGATGCTCCGCCAGGGCCCCCAGGATTGCGCCGCCCTGGCCCCCCAGGCCCTGTAAAACACACTACAAAGCCGCCGTGCTCCGAAGGCTTCCGGAGCACGGCGGCTTTGTAGTGTGCTATTTCTTTTTGGGCACAAGCAGCAGCACCAGCCCCGTCACCAGGGCCAGGACCCCCAGGATCAGGGCCCAGCGCTCCCGGCGGGCGGCAGTGGCGGCCCGGGCGTCCAGGTCCTCCAGGGCGGCGGCCACGGTGGTCTCGGCGTCGGTCTGCAGGGTGGTGAGCTTCAGCTCTGTGGGCTCGGTAAAGCTGAGCTGCACCGTCTTACGGGCCAGGCCGTTTTCCAGCACAGCCTCCTCCCCCTGGGGCAGCTCCGAGGCGGGGAGCGTCAGCTCCAGCTCCACCTTGGCGGTGTCCACCGCCTGGCGCAGCTGGGCTTCCAGGCTCTGGGGAAAGTTCTCCAGCCCGGCGGTGTCCAGCAGGCGGTTGGCCTCCAGCCGCACCTGGGCGGTGTAGGTGCTGATCCGGCTGTCCGCCTGCTGGGCGGTGACCGAACCGGTAAAGGGGGACACCGTGGGGTCCTGCAGCAGCTCCCCCAGCAGGGTCAGGGCCTGCGCGGGGCTGTCCCCGGGCCGGCGCAGGGTCATCTCCAGGTGGTAGACCGTGGGGTCCTGGCCAAAGTTGTCGCTGGCGGTAAAGCCCAGGTCATAGCGGTAATAGACCTCCAGCTGCCGCAGGCCGGACCAGATCTCGGTTTTCATGGCGGGGTCCATGCCGGTGGTGTCCACGTTGAATTCATAGTGCAGGTAGGCGTTGTTCTGCCCGTCCACGCCGCAGGCAATTTTGTTTTCGGTGCAGCCGCACAGCAGGGCCAGGGCCAGCAGCAGCCCGGCCAAAAGCCAATGTCTCTGTCTCATGCCGGCCGCCTCCTAAAAGTCATAGTCCATGGGCAGCGAGACGCAGATCCGCCCGTCGGGCAGCAGGGCCGTGACCATAAAGGTCCTGTGGCCCTGGGCCAAGCCGTCGTCATAGATCTGCACCTGGGTGCCCCGGTCGGCGGTCACCTTGCCCACGGTGGCGCTGGCGGCCTCGCTGCCGGTGACGGTGCGGATGGGCATAAAGTCCTCCTGGTCCTTGGCGGAGATCAGGGTGTACACCGCGTCCTCCCCAAAGACCTTGTCCCATGTGATGGTGTAGTGGGTAAAGGTCTGGGTGCCGGTGGTGAGATTGTAGGTCCGGTAGCCGGGCTCAATGTGCAGGGAGAAGTCCCTGGTCTGGGGCAGGTCCGGCACCGGCTGGTCAATGGCGCCGTAGAACAGCTCCGCCAGCCCGGGCACGTCCTGGGCCAGGGGCAGGCGCATATTCTCCTGGGGGGCGGCGTTGCGCCGCAGCTCGGTTTCAGAGGTCAGGCCCTGGAGATACTCCTCCACGTCCTTGTACTCCCCCACGGTTCTGGACAGGGGAGAGCCCATCAGGGTGACGTAGTCCTCGGCGGCGATTTCCACCACGTACCGGCTGTGGTTGTCGTAATAGGTCTGGGCATTGCCGGTGTTCACAAAGGAGTTGTCCGCCCGCAGGCCCCGCAGCTGGGCGTATTGGGACTCATAGTACTGGTTGGCCCCCCGCTCGTCAGAGAGCAGATAGGTCAGGGTAAAGTGGTGGCCGTACTCGTGGCTCAGGGAGCTGGCCATGGAGGCCACGGTGGTGTTCTCCTCCCCGCCGTACAGGGAGATCACCCCTGCCGACCGGGTAAAGGTGAACAGGGCCCGGTCCGGCAGCACCGGGGTGCGCAGATGCAGCTCATTGGTCTCCCGGGTCTGGGCGTGGGTGGCCGCGGCAAACTCGTCCGCCTGGGGGTAGACGGTCACCCGGCTCAGGGTGTTCAGCTCCGCCCCGTGGCGGTTTTGCAGCAGCTCCTGATACAGGGCCTCCAGCATGGTCTCGTCCCAGGCCTCGCAGTCGCTCTCAAAGCGGATGCCCTCCGGGGAGAGGTAGGTGTGCAGGGCCTGGGCAGGGGGCGTGGGGTCGGCCTGGTCCAGCAGGGCCAGGGCCTCCGTGTTGTCCGTCAGCTGCCGCGGCAGGGCGGCAAAGTCCGCAGCCCGGCTCTGCTCCGCGGCCAGGGCGGTGCGGGCGGCCTCCAGCTGCTGCCGCCTGCTGTGCTGCAGCAGGGCCACAGCCCCTGCCGCCAGGGCCAGCACCAGCAGCAGGATTCCGATTCGGCGCATGGCGCTCCCTCCTTTTGGTTGGAATGGGGGACCTCCAAAGCCCCGGCGCAGCGGCACGCAGCTTCAGAGATCCCCTTGTCTCAGCGTTGGTTGTACTGTTCAATGGCGATGGCCAGCAGGTCAATGGCCCGGCACAGGTCCTCCTCCTTCAGCACATAGGCAATGCGGATTTCGCTCTTGCCCTTGCCCGGGGTGGCGTAGAAGCTGCTGCCCGGGGAGAACATTACCGTCTCGCCGTTGTCCTCAAAGTCGGTGAGCAGCCAGGTCTGGAACAGCTCGGCGTCGTCCACCGGCAGCTTTGCCATCATGTAAAAGGCGCCTCTGGGCTTGGTGACCACCACGCCGGGGATCTTGCTCAGCCGCTCGTAGCACACGTCCCGGCGGCGGCGATACTCCTGGCGGACCTTGGCCAGATACTCGGGCCCCACGTCATAGAGCACCGCGGCGCCGATCTGGTCCAGGGTGGCGGCGCACAGGCGGCCCTGGCACAGCTTCATGGCCTGGGCCATCAGGTCCCGGTTCCGACTGATCAGCATACCGATCCGGGCGCCGCAGGCGGAGAACCGCTTGGAGACCGAGTCGATGATGATGATATTCTGGTCAATGTCCCGGTACTTGCCGGCGCAGAACAGCTTGTCGTGGTCGTAGACAAACTCCCGGTACACCTCGTCGCAGATCAGATACAGGTCATGGTCCCGGGCGACCTTGGCAACCAGCCGCAGCTCCTTTTCGGTCAGAGAGTTGCCGGTGGGGTTGTTGGGGTTGGTAATCATAATGGCCCGGGTGTTCTCGTTGATCAGCGCCTCCAGGCGCTCCCTGTTGGCGTAGTTGTAGTTTTCCTCCGGGCAGGTGGGCAGGGGCCGGATATGGCCGCCCGCAGCCTTGACAAAGGTGTCGTAATTGGAGTAGAAGGGCTCCGGCACAATGACCTCAGACCCCTCGTCCAGAATGCAGAGCAGGGCCATCAGCAGGGCCTCGCTGCCGCCGGTGGTGATGAGGATATCCTCCTTTTTGTAGTTGACGCCCATGCGGCGGTAGTAGGACCGCACCGCACCCAGCAGCTCCGGCAAACCCGGAGAGGCGGCGTAGGCGAGCACCTTGTCGGAGTAGTTCCGCACCGCCTCAAAGAATTCCGGCGGGGTGGGGATGTCCGGCTGGCCGATGTTGAGCTTGTAGATTTTCTTGCCGCTGCTCTCGGCGTCCACGGCGAAGGGGTAGAACTTCCGCATGGGGGACAGGCCGCAGCTCTGAATTTTGGTGGATAGCTTCATATGCAGCTCCTTTACATAGTCTCGTCGGTGTCCTGCTTCTTCTGCTTGCCATAGTATTTGCTGTAGCCATAGCCGTAGTTTTTGCTGTAGCCATAGCCCTTTCCATAGCCGTATCCGGTGCGGCTGGTGGAACGGATCGCGCCGTTGAGCACCGAGCCGAGGAAGCGCACCCCCGTGCCTGCCAGGGACTGGACGCTGTCAAGTATCGCGTTGTGGCTGGCGTAGTCCTGGCGCACCACATAGAGGATGCCGTCGCTGCGCTCGCAGATGGTGGCGGTGTCAGACAGCAGGCCGCTGGGGGGCGAGTCGATGATCACATAGTCCGCCATGGCGCTGAGCTGGTCCAAAATCCGCTCAAACCGGCGGGAGGAGAGGAAGCTCTGGGGGTCGTCGGCCACGCTGTCGCCGCACAGCAGCTGCAAGCCGGTGTCTTCAATGGGCACCAAGGCGTCCTTGACCTCGCCGCCCTGGGCAATCAGCTCTACCAGGCCCCGGGTGTGGTCGGTAATCTCAAACAGATCCTTCATGGTCTGCTTGCGCAGGTCGGCGTCCACCAGGATGACCCGGTGGCCCTGCTCGGCCAGCGCCAAGGCCAGGTTGGCAGAGATGGTGGTTTTGCCCTCGGTGGGAGAGGTACTGGTAATCAGGATGCACCGGGCGGGGTGGAGCTCGGTCTCCTTTTTCAGCTGGAAGCAGACGTCCCGGATACTCTCCAGGTAGCCCTCGTCCAGCAGGGGGTTGCGAATCAGCACCGAGCGGCTGCCCTTGGAGCGGAGCTTAAATCGCACCACCGGCAGCTGCCCCAGACAGGGGATGCTGAGCAGCTTGCGCAGATCCTCGGTGTTGTGGACGGTTTTGCGCAGATAGGCCAGCAGACCGATCAGCGCCACGCCAAGCACCAGGCCGATCAGCGCATAGCGCACCGTGGCCCGCACGGGCTGGAAGGGATTGGTGGGCTGGGTGGGCTTGCTGGCGGGCTCCAGCACCGTGAGCCCCACGCTGCCGATGATCTCCGCCGCGGCCTGGGGATAGAGCTCCGCCACGGTGAGCAGGGCGTTATAGGCCACCTCGGGCCGGTTGGCGGTGGCGGTCAGAGTGAGCAGGTTGGAGTCGGCCAGGCTGGAGGCGGTGACCTTGCAGGGCAGGGAGGTCTGGCCGGTTTTGTCCTTTAAAAGCTGCTTGGCCGCGTCGGTGGTAAACACATAGGGGAAGGTGGAGGCCAGCTGGGAGGCGGCGTTGGAGTCCTGGTAATAGCCGGTGCCGGTCAGATCCATATTGCCGATGTAGTTGGAGCTGACGATGTACATGGCCTTGGCCTCATACACGGGGGAGTAGCTCCGCACCAGGCTCAGATACCGCAGGCCGCCCAGCAGCACTGCCAGCAGCACCGGCAGCCACAGCATCCGCCTTCCGGTCATGCGGAAGTTGTGCAGGAAGATGGAGAGCTCAAAGCCGTTTTGTTCGTTTTTATTCTCCATGTTCTGTCTCCTTTCCGATGACCTCGCCGTCGGCGTTCATCCGCTGGCGGTTGCGGCTGCCGTAGCCGTACCCATAGCCATAGCCGTAGCCGTAGCTCTTGCCGTAGCCGTAGCCGTACCCATAGCCCTTGCCATAGCCGTAGCCGTAGCCCCGGCTGCCGCCCACCAGGAAGGCGCCCAGGTTCAGGGTGTGCACGTCGTTGAACACATAGCCCAGCAGGCGGGCGTGGCAGCGGTTCAGATCGTCAATGGCGTCGTTGATGCTCAGGGCGGTGTCCACGTCCTGGCGGACCACCAGCACAGAGGCGTCGGCAATGTCGGCCAGCAGCATGCTGTCGGTAAAGAAGGCCATGGGGGAGGTGTCCAGCAGGATGTAGTCAAAGTTTTCCCGCAGCACCGCCAGCAGGTGGCGCATCCGGTCAGAGCCCAGCAGATCTGCCGAGCGCTTGCGCACGCTTTGGGAGAACAGGCAGAACAGGTTGTCGGCCTTGCGGTACTGCAGGGCTTGGGCCAGCCGGGCGGGCTCCAGCTCCTGGCTGAGCAGGGCGTTCAGGGTGTGCTCCTTGTCTGGGGCCTGCTCCATCACCAGGTGCTGGGCGGACTTGCGCAGGTCGCAGTCGATGAGCAGGACCTTCCGGTGCTTTTTGGCCAGGCTCAGGGCCAGGTTGGCCGCCACGGTGGACTTGCCCTCGTTTTCCCCCACGCTGGTGATCAAAAAGGTCTTGCAGCTGTGGTGGCGCTGGGCGTGCTCCAGCTTGGCCCGCAGCTGGTGGATGGTCTCCACATACAGGAAGGCCGTTGCCGGGTTGGAAATCAGCAGCGAGGACTTCTGCCGGCGCAGGCGCATCTTCAGGGTGCGGCGCTTTTTCTCGTGGTTCAGGGTGGCCATCAGGGTGGCGTCCACCTGGGCCCTGGCGCCCACGGTGGTCTGCACTGTGCCGGACAGGATGCACAGCAGGGCCAGCAGGGCGGTCATGGCCAGAACTCCCAGGGCGCCGAAAATGAAGATGAGCCGCCGGTTGGAGGCAGCGGAGCTGTTGTTCCTGGGGATGGCCGGGGCGGTCACCGGCTCAAGGACCACCGAGTCAAAGATATACTGGGAGTATTCCGTATAGTGCTCCATGATTCCGGTGATCATACAAAAGGCGGCCTGGGGGGTGTCGGCCCGGACTGAGACGGTGATCAGGTTGGTGTTTTCCAGGGGCTTGCTGCTCACCGACGCGCTGCTCAGATCCACCACAGAGGATTCCCGTACCTTATCCAGCAGGGAGGAGCTGTTGAGCAGAGAGGCAAACTGGGTAGCGGTGCCGGAGCTCAGCCGCAGGCTTTGGTTGGAGTAGACCGAGGAATTGTAGCGGGGGGTCACCGCAAAGGTGGCCGAGCAGGAGTAGGAGGGGCGCATAAAGAAGGTAATGCCCAGATAGGCCAGCATCATAAACAGCAGGCCGGTGATCAAAATCATCCACCAGTTGTGGACAATCATCCGCAGCACACACCATGGCTCGATTTCGCTCCAGACAGTACGTTGCTTGTTTTGATCCATGGCAGTCACCTCATTCCACTACCACGGTGAGGATTGCCGTGGCCGTTGCGCCGGACTTGCCGGTGTAGTAGTAGGATACCTCGTAAGCGCCCGGGGTGTTCAGATCTACGTCCTCGTCGTTGATGGTCACCTGGTCGGTATAGGTGCGGCCGGGGGCCATGGGGTCACGGGCGGAGTAGAGGTACTGGGTAAAGTCGGGCTGGCTGCCCACAGGCAGATAAATCAGCTGCTCAGACAGGGTAATGGCAGGGGAGGTGTAATCCTGGTTTTCCACAATGATGGTCAGCGGCAGGGAGGAGGTGTCCCCGGCGGAGTTGGTGACGCTGACCTCCACCCGGTAAAAGCCTGCGGCCCGATTGTTCACCGCGCTGTCCACCAGCAGGATCTTATCGGTGATGTCCCCATCCAGCACGTCGGTGGCGGTCAGCCGGTCCATCAGGGTGATGGCCTCGCCCAGATGGAAGGTCAGGGGCTTGGAAAGGCCGAACTTGGGCTTGGTGTAGTCGGTGTAGTGGATGGTGCGGGTGCAGGTGGCGGTGTTGGAGGCCTGGTCAAAGACCAGGTAGGTCACCGTGGCGTCGGTGTTGTTGATCAGCTTGGACACCTGCATCACCTGGATGCGGTCGGTGACGTCGCCGTCGATGTTGTCATAGGCCCGCAGACCCTGCAGCAGAGCCTGGTTGCCGTCGTTGACGCTGACCTCCAGGTAGTCGGTGTCCATGTCAAAGGCCGGGGGCGAGATGTCGTTGTGGGTATACTGGTATACCACCAGGGTGGAGAAGGCTGCCGCGGTGAGGAAAAACAGCACCAGCAGCAGGACTCGTACGGTTTTCAGCATGATAGTTTGATCTCCTTGTGCGCTGCGGCCCTACAGGGGCCGGTCGTTGATGATCCGCAGGGGGTTGCGCTGTAAAAACACAAAGGGGTCCAGGCCGGGGAAGCGGCGCTCCATGGCTGCCATCAGGCCGGACAGGTCTGTGCTGCGGTAACGGTAGTGGTGGGCGTCGCTGGCAATGATGTGGCACAGGCCCCTGGCCAGCAGCAGGGAGGCCGCGTCGTAGGCGCCCGCGCCCAGACTGCCTAAAATACTGCCCTTGTTCAGCTGCAGCACGCAGCCCCGGTCCGCCCAGGCGCTGGCCAGACTGGGCCGGTCCTGCACGCAGAAGTAGCGCTCCGGGTGGGCCAGCACCGGCACCAGACCCGTCTGCAAAACGGTGTCCAGGGCCCGGTCGATGGAGTGGGGGTCGGTGTCAAACCAGAACTCCACCAGCAGGTAGCGGGAGTCTGCCAGGGTCTGGTATCTGCCGGCCTCCAGGTCGGCGGCAAAGCTGCTGCGCACCAGCACCTCGGCCCCGGGCAGAATCTGCACCGGGATGCCCCACCGGTCCAGCTCCGCCTGGAGCCGGGCGAACTGCCGGTGCAGCCCGGGGGAGGCAAAGTTCGGCTCCAGCCCGGAGTTGTTGCAGTGGGGAGTGGCCACAATGACCTCCACGCCGCAGTCGGCGGCCATGGCGGCCATGCGGCAGGAGGTATCCGGGGTGTCGGCCCCGTCGTCCACACCGGGCAGAATGTGGCAGTGCAGATCCAGCATTGCGCTCCCCCTCCCCGGTGCAGGACAGAATAGTTCTACCGTATAGAATACCACAAAACGGCCCCGATTTCAACTAAAATCCGTTGGGAATTCTTCTCATAAATTTATTTTTCTCTGGTCATACTTTTGACACATTTACGCAGTAAGATATTGGAAAATCATAAAGAAGGAAGTGCAATGGAATGGATTCGAAAGAACTCTTCCACAACGAAACCGATACCGGGGCCGAGATGCAGGCCCCGCAGCAGAAGCTGGAACCCCAGGCGGAGCCTGTTCCCGAGCTGGAGCAGCAGCCTGTTTCCGCCGGGCCGGAGGCCCCTGCCCCGGTGAGCGCAGCCCCCGAGCCCGCTGGGCCGGAGGCCAATCCCCCCGAAGCGTCTGAGCCCCCCCGGCCCGCCCCGGAGACGCAGCAGACCGTCCGCCCGGCCCAGAGCGCCTGGCAGAGCGCCGGCGCCTATCATTTCGGCCCCGGCAGCGTCTACGCCGCCCAGACCGATCCCAGTCATTTTTATCAGCCCAACCGGCAGGTGAGCCCCGGCGCCTGGCAGGCCGGCCCCTACGCCGGCTGGCAGCCCAATGCCTGGCAGCCCGGCCAGACGGCCGCCGGGGCCTACGCCCGGCCCACGGCCCAGGGCTGGCAGGGCTACGGCCAGGCCGCCCAGCCCGGGCAGACCGCCCAGACCGCCCGGCCAGAGCCCAACCCCCGGCCTGAACAGACCTCCGCCCCCGGCGGGCAGAGCACTGCCGTGCCGGCAAAGAAGCACCGCAGCAGGGGCTGGCTGGTGGCCCTGGTGCTGGCAGGGGCCATTCTGGTGGGCGTGGCCGGCGGCGCAGGTGGCTATCATCTGCTTACCCGCCGGGCAAACGCCGGCACCCTGCCTGCAGAGACGACCGCCGAGCTGCCCGCCGAGGAGGAGGCTGCAGAGCCCACCCGGGGCAGCGGGGATATCACCCAGCGCATCACCTCCGGCACCTCCCAGGACTATGCCGCCCCGGCCAAGATCTACCAGGAGAACGTAGACGCCGTGGTGGGCATCTCCACCGAGGGCACCGCTACCAACATCTGGGGCCAGCCCACCTCCTTTGCCGCCTCGGGCACCGGCTTCATCCTGTCTGAGGACGGCTATGTGCTCACCAACTACCATGTGGTCAAGGACGGCACCACCCTGACGGTCTCCACGTCTGACGGCACCAAGTATCCCGCCCAGCTGGTGGGCTACGAGAATGTGACCTGTGACGTGGCCCTGCTGAAGATTGATGCCTCGGGCCTGCCCACGGTCAAGGTCGGCGACTCCGACCAGCTCCAGGTGGGCGAGCAGGTGTGCACCATCGGCAACCCCCTGGGCGAGCTGACCTACACCCTCACCGTGGGCTACGTCAGCGCCAAGCAGCGGGCCATCAACACCGACGGCAGCCCCATCAACATGCTGCAGACCGACGCGGCCATCAACTCCGGCAACTCCGGCGGCCCGCTGTTTGACGCCGCGGGCAACGTGGTGGGCATTGTCACCGCCAAATACTCCGGCGAAACCACCTCCGGCGCCTCCATGGAGGGCCTGGGCTTTGCCATTCCCATCAACGACGTCATGGCCATTCTGGACGATCTGGAGCAGTACGGCTATGTGACCAACCGGGCATACCTGGGCGTCCAGGTGGGGGACTCCGCCGCGGTCCAGGGGGCCAACCTGCCCGCCGGGGCCTATATCGGCCAGGTGGTGGACGGCTTCTGCGCCCAAAAGGCCGGCATCCAGCAGGGCGACGTGATTGTGGGCCTGGGCGACACGGTGATCTCCTCCTATGAGGAGCTGGTCACCGCCCTGCAGCACTACAAGGCCGGCGACACCACCACCGTCACCGTCTTCCGCAGCGGCCAGTATCTGGACCTGGAGATCACCTTTGACGCCCGGCCCAAGGACCTGCCCCAGGCCCAGCAGCCCCAGCAGGAGACCACGCCCCCCGAAACGGAGGATCCCTTTGGCTTTATGTTCCCGTAATCGGGAATATGCCTTGACAAACCGTGCCTGATTCGCTAAAATACTGGCAAGTAAACCCATTTATCCAACGGAGGATTTTCACATGGTTAATGTAATCGGTCTGGGATATATCGGCCTGCCCACCGCGCTGATGATGGCCTCTCACGGGGTTGAAGTCGTGGGCACCGACTATAACCCGCAGCTGGTCGCCACCCTGAATGCCGGCAAGGTCACCTTCCAGGAGGACGGGCTGGAGGAGCTGTTTGCCCAGGCAGTGGCCTGCGGCATCCGCTTTACCACCGAGTATCAGGTCACGGACACCTATATCATCTCAGTTCCCACCCCCTATGACAGCTTCAGCAAAAAGCTGGACCCGGGGTATATCATTTCCGCCCTGGAGCAGGTGCTCACCGTAGCCCCCAAGGGCGCCGTGGTGGTCATTGAGTCCACCATCTCTCCCGGCTCCATCGACAAGTACGTCCGCCCGGTGGTCACCGGCAAGGGGCTGACCATCGGCGAGGACATCCACCTGGTCCACGCGCCCGAGCGGATCATCCCCGGCAACATGGTCCACGAGCTGCTGCACAACAACCGCACCCTGGGCGCAGACGACCCCGCCATCGGCGAGCGGGTCAAGGCGCTGTACGCCTCCTTCTGCCAGGGGCAGATCGTCACCACCGACATCCGCACCGCCGAGATGACCAAGGTGGTGGAGAACACCTTCCGGGCGGTGAACATCGCCTTTGCCAACGAGCTGGCCAAGCTCTGCCGGCATGACGGCATGGACGTGTACGAGATCATCCGCATCTGCAACATGCATCCCCGGGTCAACATTCTGCAGCCCGGTCCCGGCGTGGGCGGCCACTGCATCAGCGTGGATCCCTGGTTCC
>CAMOKD010000017.1:0-34191 GCA_946617435.1 uncultured Clostridia bacterium
GTTATAAAGTAACCAACTTATAAAATTTGAGCTTTTAACTCAATCAATAAGGCGGCAAGCCGCCGATCGGCAGTGGACCCGGCTGTCCGTATGGCCTTGACCCCCCATGGGGTGGTCCGAAGTATTGCTATGGAAAGACTCTTCCCGGAGACATATTCCATGGGTTAATCATACGCAATTTGTCTCATTTTGTCAATACAGGAATTCTTTTCTTCGCCGGAAAAAGCAAATCCCCGCCGCGAATTTCTCGCAGCGGGGAAGCTTTTCGCAATCAGTCCTCGACGTAGGGCAGCAAAGCGATCTGACGGGCGCGCTTGATGGCCACGGTGAGCTGACGCTGATGGGCAGCGCAGGTGCCGGTGGTGCGGCGGGGCAGGATCTTGCCGCGCTCAGAAGTGAAGCGCTTCAGCTTTGCGGTGTCCTTGTAATCGATGCAGGTGACCTTGTCCACGCAGAACATACAAACCTTCTTGCGCTTGTGGGGTCTCACTCTGTTCTCGTTCGCCATGAAGAGTATCCTCCTTCTTTGCAGTATCGTGAAAAAATTCAGTTAAAAGGGCAGCTGGCTGTCGTCGTCCTCCAGCATCGCAAAGTCGGATGCGGGGGCGGGGGCAGCGGGGGCTGCGTAGTTGTCACCGCCATAGGGGCGGTAACTGGAGCCGGCGTTGTTGCCACCGTAGCTGTTGTTGCCACCGTAGCTGTTGCCGCCATAGTTGCCGTAGCTGCTGCCATTCGCGCTGTTGCCGTCGCCGTCGCGGCGGGAGTCGCCGAAATAGACATTGTCAGCCACAACCTCGGCGGTACGGCGCTTGTTGCCGTCCTTGTCATTCCACTGCCGGATCTGCAGTCTGCCGGAGACCACCGCCATGCGGCCCTTGGCGAAGTACTTGCTGACAAACTCAGCAGTGTTGCGCCAGGCGACGATGTCGATGAAATCCACGCCGCGCTCACCGGTTTCCTTGTTGGGGAAATCGTGGTCCACAGCCAGGCTGAAGGATGCCACAGCGGTGCCGCTGGCAGTGCGCCGCAGCTCCGGATCCCGGGTAAGACGGCCCATGAGAACGATATGGTTCAGCATGAATAAGCCTCCTTACGCTTCTACAGCAGTGATCAGGGAACGCATAATGCCTTCGGTGATCTTGAAGACACGGTCCAGCTCAGCGGGCAGCTCGGGCTTGCACTCGCAGGTCATGAGCACGTAGTAGCCCTCGGGCTTGTCGTTGATGAGGTAGGCCAGCCGGCGCTTGCCCCACTCTTCAATCCCGGTCAGGGTACCCTCTGCCTCAACCATTGCCTTGAACTTTTCCACGAGGGCTGCAATACCTTCCTCACCCAGATCGGGATCGATGATATAGAGAACCTCATACTTTGCGGAAATCTTAGCCATTGTTGTTTGCACCTCCTTTTGGTCTTTCGGCCGCCGAAGCCCTCGGCGGCAAGGGGAATCGCTCGCATTCGCAAGCCGTATTATTTTACAGGATCCGCCCCTGTTTGTCAAGGGCGAATTTGGCAAAATCCCGGGTTTTTTCTGTAGGACAGATAGGGTAATATTTTAGACCTTTTTTCGCTGCATTCAGTTATCAGTGATATCTGCGTCAGATGCAATAGAAACCTGCGATTTGGTAAATCGCGACAATTCGACGAACACCGGATGACAACGGGGACAGCGATCGTTGACGCGTTTGAATGTCACCCTATATGTCACGGAGAACACCAGTTTATCGCGTAAAACGCAATGCCAAAGACCAGGCACATCAGCCCGATTCCCAGCTTTTGCAGAAATGTGAAATCAGGCGTCTCGTTCCAAAGCGCAATCAAACGCTGCACGATTCCTCCAAATTATGCCTCAAACTCATATTTCCCGGTCAGATAGAGGGAGAACAGATCGCCGAACTGTTTCTTATCGTTTTTTTCTTCTTTTTTGCGCAGATATGGTACGACGGACAGCAGAAATCCGGTCTCTGGCAAAAACGTGAGCTCCAATCTGCGGCCAACGGGAACATCGACGCCTCCCTGAACCGACGGATCGATGGCAAAGCGGTAAATCACTCCGTTTGTATCCGTCAGAATATAGCGGTTGAAATCGTCTCCGGCCCGGCGTATACGATCCCTCCGATCCTCCCGAATTGCTCCGACGTAGACTGTGCACCGAACCGGCTGTCCCTGCCGCAGCTCCTTCCGAACCCGGAACCAATAAACCAAAGGTCGGAAGGAAAGCAGAAGGAAAATCGAAAAAACTGCACCGGCTATCAATAGCCAGTACCCATATCGCTGAGAGCTGCCCGCAAGGAAGCCGGTAATCAACACGAGGATCGCCAAGACCAGCCCTGCCAGGAGCATTACACGCAACTGCCTGAAATAGATGCGCTGGATCTGTCTGGCTGCGATTCGCTGCGCGTAATGGGTTTCTCGGCCTTTTTGCCGAAAAATGCGATGGCTTCTCTTTGTGATCCCGGGAACCAGGGAAAGCAAAAAGCCAACTGCGCCAAAGTACAACAGTATCCCAAGCACAGTGAACCCAATGACTTCTTTCCGTAAGGCCTCGACAACAAGATCAAAATCCAGGAACACCTGATCTCCGACGCGCATATCCAGAATGGTTGCGCTGTTTGGGTGCAGAAGCAGGGAAACCTTTGTGCCGGGGACGAAATCTTTTATGGTGTCGTATAATTCCTCTGTGGCACATGCGCTGTCGATGGCTTGCTGGTCGAGATCAGAAAAGCGGACCAGAATTTCTTTTATACTGCTGCGGCTGTACGTCGCACGACAGGACTGGTAGACTGCCTCAACAGGGATTGCTTCCTCCCTGGGGATCGTCTTCTCCCAGTAATGCATCCCAAAGGTCATCACAGTGCCGAAGAACAGGCATACAGCGAAACCGGCCCATTTAACGACCTTTTCCCAAAGGTCCAATCGTTTCAGCATTGCTTTTGCATCCTTCATTTCAAATCATCTTCTCCATAGGGCTCCGTCTCGTCCGGTCGGACCGCGTCCACGCCGAGGCGCTCCAGCAGTGCCGTCAGCTTTGGATACCGCCGCCTGACGTTCTCCCGATAGTGGCGGCAATAGGCGCAGATGCAAAGGGTGTTCGATTGGTAATAGGCCAGGGTGCGGTCCAGATCCACGTCAAACACGTTCCCGTTCAGCTTGATTTTCACTCCGCTTTTCCTCTTCATGGCGTCACTTGTTATTGATTCGTTATACCACAATGATATGAAAAAAGCTGTGCCGTCAACGAAAAAACGAATGACGGCATTTGGCAAAATCCCGGTTTGTTCCAGCCTTTTCTAGTGAAAGCCCAGCTCCGGTGTGAAATCCGATTCCCGCCGGGCAAAGAGCTTTTGCAGCCGGGTATACCACTTCCAGCGCCGCTGCAAAACGGTGTCCGGGGCAGGGGGATCTATCTCCAGCACATATTTGCCGTTGGCGTTCAGCAGGGTGGTGTCTGCCCGGGTGAGCCGGCGGGGAATGTCGTGGCCGTAGCGCAGGTGGACGTGGCCGTGGACCAGATAGGCCGGGTGGTACCGGTCAATCAGCTCCAAAAAGGCGTCAAAACCCCGGTGGGCGGGGTCGGGCTGGTCCCCCAGGCCGGCGGCGGGGGCGTGGGTCAGCACCAGGTCCACCCCGCCTGCGGCCCACAGGGCCAGCCGCAGCCGGCGGATGCGCCGCCGCATCTGGGCCTGGGTGTATTGGTCCGGGCCGCCGCTGTAGCGCACGCAGCCCCCCAGCCCCAGCACCCGCAGACCGTTTACCATCACCAGCTTGTCCTCAATGCACTCGCAGCCCTGGGGCGGAGACTGGGCATACAGCCCGTCGTGGTTGCCCCGGATGTAGTACAGGGGTCTGTTTGCCATGGTGACCATAAATTCCAGATAGCTTGCCTTCAAATCCCCGGCGGAGAGAATGGCGTCATAGCCCGCCAATACACCCGGCCGGTAGTGATCGTACAGATAGGGATCCTCCTCATCTGCAACCAGCAGCAACCTCATAGCTGTTTCTCCTCCTTCACCGGCTCGATCTGGCTGCGGAACACCCCCAGGTGTCGCACCAGTTCTCTGGATTCCGGCCGCAGCTTGTCAAAGCCCGGGATCTCGCCCTCCACGTTGTCGCACAGCCAGTCCATTTGCATCCGCTCGTCCATGCTCAGCTCCAGCCCCTCGTCGGCCCGGAGCCTGCCGTGCTGGTCCAGAATCCGGCCGGCAAAGGGGTCCAGCCGGCCCTGGGCCAGGGCGTCCTTCAGCAGCAGGGCCAGTCTGCGCACGCCTTGGGGCAGCCGGGCGGTGAGCGTCAGGTCCACGGCGCCGGTGTCCAAACCCCACCAGTAGTTGATCGGCCGGTCGGCGGCGGGCAGCTCCCACGCCCCGGCCAGGATGGAGCGGACAATCTGCTCGTAAAGCCTGCCCCAGTTCCAGCAGGGCACTGCCAGGGGCAGCACCGAGCCGTCGGAGTTGAGCCGGTAGGTGCCCTTCTCCGGGGTCCAGCGGGTGAGGGAGGGGTCGTTGGCCTCCAGGCCGGAGATCACCTCCACCCCCTGGTGGAGGAAGCCTGTGCAGATCTCCTGCTCCACGCTGGTCCAACGCAGCAGCACCCGGGCTGAGGGCCGGGTCATCCGGGCCCCCAGGGCAAAGGCGTTGATGCTGGCCGGGGTGCCTGCAATGGGATAGGAGGCAATATAGCCCAGCAGGTCGGTGTTGGACATGGCCCCCGCAATGGCTCCTGTGATGAATTTGCACTCATACATCCGGCCGTAGTACATCCGCACCCCGGTGTAGGGCTGGGACAGACCGCAGTTCAGCACCCGGATGTTTTTGTGCCCGGCTGCAAACCGGCGGCAGGCGTCAATCATGGGCGGGGTGGTGGCAATGATCAGCCGGGCGCCGTCCTCGGCCGCACCCTCCATGGCCGCGTCATAGTCGTGGTTTCTGGCGGTGTAGACCTGGACGCTGACCTGGCCGTTCATGGCCTGCTCCAGATACTCCCGGCCGTGGTCGTGGGCCAGGGTCCACTCGCTCTGGGCCGGGTCATAGGCGTAAATCATGGCCACCTTCAGCCGCTCGGGCTTGGCAATGCTGATCAGCTTGGCCACCAGGTTTTTATCCCCGGCCTCGGGCTTGGTTTTCAGCTCGATGGAATCCTCTCCCGCCTGGGCATCGCTGCACAAAGAGCGCACCCGCTCCTTCAGCTCGGCCAGGGAGAGATTTTTCAGATCTGCAAAGGAATACACCTGCAGCCACAGCAGCATCAGCTCCCCCGGGGGCAGCTCTGAGCCGGTCTTGGCCAGCACCTCCCGCAAACGGGTGTAGCCTGACAGGAAGCTGCGGCGCTCCTCCTGGGTCCAGACGTGGTCCTGCGCAACCCCCAGCAGGGCCAGCAGCCGCCGGTAATCCTCGGGTCTGGAAAGCTCCGGCTCGTACAGGCCGGAGACCTTGTAATAGTCCAAAAAGGCGTAGTAACACCGGATCTCCGGGGCGTCAGACAGCTGCGGTACCAGCCGCGTGACCATAGCGGGCACCGTGGGGGCGTCGTAGCTGCGCAGCACGCTCACCCGCTTGTTGCCCTCCTCCACATAGAACCGGCCCAGGTACTCGTAGGCCTTGATGGGGTCCCGGATGCCGTCTCGCAGGTGGGCGTCGCACAGGTGGATCCACTTGGTGCCGAACTCGCTGTCCTGGGCCAGCATGGGCATAAAATCCCCCGTGAGGGCGGAGGTCCGGCCCAGGGATTTGGTGCCCACGATCCGCTCTGCCGGCACATTGACCAGCCCCAGCGACACCGTGGACACGGCGGACTGCTCGTCAAGAATCCGGTCCAGCACCAGGGGATAGGGGGACTTGCCCGCCGCCACCGCGGCGCGCATATATTTCTGGCCCCGCTTCAGGGCCTTGGTGTATTGTTCACTGGCTTCGTAACTCATAAAAGCCTCCTTCCGGAAGGGATCGGCGCGCCATGGGGGCGCGCAAACGGGGAGCGGAACGGGCCCGCTCCCCGGTGTGATTCAGTCAAATAAATACTGCTCCAGTGCCTCCGGCGCGGTAAAGCTGAGCCGACAGTTCTGCTCCATAAACGCCCGGATTTCGGGCACGTCATAGGCCCAGCAGGCGGCGGCAAAATCCACCCCTGCAGCGCGGGCCATGTCGTAGCCGGGCTTCAGGTCGTCCACCACCAGCAGGTCCCGGGGGCCAAGACCCAGCTTGTCCATAATCTGCTCCAGGGCCCAGGGATTGGGCTTGCGCAGCCGGTCGGGCAGCTCCCAGCCGTAGACCAGGGTAGGCTGGGGCAGACCATTGGCCTCATAATCCCGGCGGATGTTGTAGTCAAAGGAGTGGCTGACTACGCACACGGTGCCGCCCAGCGCCACCTGCCGGCGGATGATCCGGGCCATACCGGGGAAGACCGTCGGGATATGGCTGCGGACGTAGTCCTTCCAGATCTCCACCTCCCGGTCCATCTCGGCCGGGGTCAGGTGCAGGGTCTGCACGCAGTATTCCACAAAGCCCGGGTCAAAGTTCACCCGGAAGTAATCCTCCAGAGTGATGGTGCAGCCGGGCCGCAGCTCCTTCAACGCGACCAGAAAGGCGGGGTGGTGGATGTGGGTGGTGGAGTCCATCACGGTGTCGTCGTGGTCCAGCACCAGGCATTGATATTTCATGGCAAACAGGCTTCCGGGCTCCTGGGGGTGCCCGGAAGGTATCCTTTCAAGGGCTGGCCGCTACAGCGGCAGGAAGATGTTGGCGATGCCAAAGTACACCAGCAGGGACAGGGCGTCCACAATGGTGGTGATGAAGGGGCTGGCCATCACCGCCGGGTCAAAGCCCAGCTTCTTGGCAAACAGGGGCAGGGTGCAGCCCACGATCTTGGCAAACAGCACCGTAATGGCCAGGGTGATGCAGATTACCGCAATGATCAGGAAGGGGTTGGCCATGGTGACCTCTGCAAAGCTGCCCAGGATCAGGTAATCCACCAGCAGGATCTTGGCAAAGCAGGCCACGGCCAGGCTCAGGCCGCACAGCACGGCCACCCGGGTCTCCTTCCAGATGATGGAGAGGATGTCTGTAAACTCGATCTCGTTCAGGCTCAGGCCGCGGATGACGGTGACCGACGCCTGGGAACCGGAGTTGCCGGCGGTGTCCATCAGCATGGGGATGAAGGCGGTGAGGATGACCAGCTTGGACAGGGCGGACTCAAAGTGGGAGATGATGATACCCGTAAACGTGGCGGAGACCATCAGCAGCATCAGCCAGGGGATCCGGTTTTTCCAGATCTCGAAGGGGGACATGCTCATGTAGGGCTTTTCGGAGGGGATGATAGCGGCCATCTTTTCGATATCCTCGGTGGCCTCTTCTTCCATAACGTCCATGGCGTCATCGAAGGTGATGATGCCCACCAGACGGTTTTCCCCGTCCACCACGGGCAGGGCCATGAAGTTGTACTTGGAGAACATCTGGGCGACCTCTTCCTGGTCGTCGTGGGTGTTCACCGAGATGACCTGGTGGTGCATGATAGACTCGATGGTCTGGTCGTCGTCCTCGCACAGCAGCAGATCCTTCACCGTAACCACGCCGATCAGGGTGCGGTCCTTGGTGACGTAGCAGGTATAGATGGTTTCTTTGTCGATGCCGGTGCGCCGGATCCGGGTGATGGCCTCGGCCACGGTCATTTTCGGCCGCAGGGAGACGTACTCGGTGGTCATGATGGAGCCGGCGGAGCTCTCGGGGTAGCGCAGGATCTCGTTGATGGACTTGCGCATCTCGGGGTCGGCCTGGCTGAGAATCCGCCGTACCACGGTGGCGGGCATTTCCTCGATGATGTCCACGGCGTCGTCAACGAACAGCTCGTCGATGACCTCCTTCAGCTCAGAGTCGGAAAAGCCGCGGATCAGCAGCTCCTGGGCGTCGGGGTCCATTTCAACGAAGACGTCGGCGGCCAGCTCTTTGGGCAGCAGCCGGTAGAGCAAGGGCAGCCGGTCCTCCTCCATCTCGTCAAAGATGGCGGCAATGTCAGAGGGGTTCATGGTGACAAGAATGTCACGCAGGGTGGAATACTTTTTTTCACCAAGGAGCTTGCGCAGGGTAGTCTCCATGATGATGGTGTGTTCTGCCATAGGGGTACCTCCTGTTCCGATTTTGGTTAGGCGGGGAACAGTCGACGCACACCGGGCTCAAAGCGGGGAAGCGGCACCCATGGAACGCCGGGGGGCCGGTTCCGGGCAACTTCGACCCGGATATGTGCCGCTGCTACTGCCTGCGTCCATGGAATTTCACATCCTTTTTGTCAAAGTATTGATGGCAAACGGGTGACAAGCCCGTTCAGGTTATTTTAACCGAAATCGCCGTTTTTGTCAAGGCGAAACTGCCGCGGCCGGGCCCATTCCTGCCCGGGGCGCATCTGACAAAATTCACAAATCTGTTACAGAAATTTTGCCGACATTGACGAAAAAAACCGGCGGCCCCGGTTTTCAAAATCTTCGGGTGGAATTTCCGGCGGCGATATGCTAAAATACAGGTAACTTTATAAGTATCTCTATACCCGGCGGGGGGCAGGGGACTGTAAAGAAAACAAAAAGGAGGATTTGCTTATGAGAAAGCACTTCTCGAGAGCCCTGGCGGCCCTTCTGGTCCTGGCCATGGTTCTCACCATGCTGCCGGCCACGGCACTGGCCGTTGAATCTGGCGATTCTGCCACGTTTATCAACGGTCTTCCGGCCGACGGCAGCTACGGCGTCCTGTATAACATCGACGGCTACGTCATGGGCTTCGACCTTGCCGACGGCAAAGCCCCGGCCAAAGCCGCCACCGCTGACAACAGCGGCATCAAAAGCCTGCCCGACGGCACTGCTGTGGTCAAGTTCATCAAGACCGGCAGCGACTACTTCCTGACCCTTGGCGGCAAGTATCTCACCGTCAAGGACATCGGCAGCGCCAAGGAGCAGATGGTGCTCACCGACCAGGTGGAAACCGGCTCCAAGTGGACCATTATGGACGACCAGGCCGGAAAGGCCGGCTGGTACAACATCAAAAACGCCGAGTACAAGTACAACGGCAGCGCAGATGTGTACCTGGAGCAGTACCGCGGCTCCCAGATCAGCCCCTACAGCTACTACAAGACCGACAAGACCGGCGCTGACCAGACGAACCTCTATCAGTTCAAGATTGCCTCTACCGCCGCCGATGAGGACGGCCGTGTGGGCGAGATTGTGGCTGCCGGCGCCCTGCCCGTGAACGGCAAGTACGTGATTTACAACCGCTACGCCCGGGCGGTCTTCGGCCAGCCCACCGGGGCGGACGTGGCAGCCCCTGCGCTGCTGGCTGCCGCTGCCAAGGTAAAGAGTAACGATACCCTGGCCTACGAGGACATTGCCGACGGCGGCCTCATTTTCAACGTCACCGTGGACAATTCCGGCGCAGAGCCCATCTACACCTTTGAGAACAACGGCAAGTATCTGGCCATGCCGGAGAACACCACCGACGAGAACGGCAAGGTCAACAACGACGAGACCCTGCTGCTCATCGAAAAGCCCGAGGACGAAAAGCTGGGCTACATCCAGTGGACTCTGACCGAGATTGCCGGCGGCTATGTCATGTACAACGTGGCCGCCAATTACGGAGGCAGCAGGTGCTGCGTAGAGTTCTTCGACGACGTATTCAGCGGCTGGACCTTCAAGAGCGGCACCCCGGAGCTCTTCTCCATGAACTTCTATCCCATGCAGGATAAGGACGGCCAGGGCTATGTAGTGAACCCCAGCGTAGAGCTGAAGAAGCCCGATCCCGCCATCGGCTCCGACTGCGCTGTGGAATTCACCATTCGCGACGTCAGCGAGCCCACCGAGATCACTGCCTCCTACCGGGTGGACAGCAAGGCCTTCCAGAACGTTGCGCCCACCATGGAGATCCGGAAGGGCAGCTTTACCGTTCCCGCAGCGGCCCTGGAGGGCGGCAAGAAGCTGACGATCCGGATTGCGGTCACCGACGCCCTGGGCAAGAGCTACAGCGCCGACCTGACCGTGGACATCCGTGACGAGCCCCTGATTCTCACCAACCTCCCCGCGGCCAACTCCGCCACCGGCGATCAGACCCGGCCCGAGATTGCCGTGACCTACGCCAACGTGGGCGAGGGCGCCAGGTTTGAGATGCTGCTGGACGAGACCAAGGTGGATGCCGCGGCTGCGGAGGGCAAGCTGTCCTACACCCCCGCGTCTGAGCTGGCCCAGGGCAAGCACACTGTTGCCGTCACCATCACTCGCGCCGACGGCAAGTCCGTCAACAAGACCTGGAACTTCTTTGTGGGCGAGGGCGGCGAAACCCTGTACTTCGGCCAGATCCACGCCCACACCGCCGAGTATTCCGACGGCGCCGGCACCCTGGAGGATGCCTATGAGCATGCCCAGGGCGTGGATGATATGGACTTCATCATCGTCACCGACCACTCCAACTACTTTGATACCACCTCCACCGCCACCACCTCCAGCTACTACAATCTGGATTCCCTGCTGAAGACCCTTGATGCCTCCACCACCAAGTGGGAGGAGGCCCGGGCCACTGCCAAGGAGTACAACGAGAAGTACGACGACTTCCTGTGCATGTACGGCTACGAGATGACCTGGTCCGGCGGCCCCGGCCACACCAACACCTTTAATACCTACGGTGTGGTTTCCAGAAACAACAAGGCCCTGAACGACAAGGCCAGCTATGCCGGCATGCTGCTGTACAACGACCTGATGGCCAACGCAGAAAAGGGCCTGGATGTTGACGGCGCAGAGGCCAAGACCACCCGCGACGGCGCGGAGGTCACCGGCGTCAACGCCACCAAGTACATCCCCTTTGACGAGGCCGGCAACCCTGTGCCCGTGGTTTCCCAGTTCAACCACCCCGGCAAGACCTTCGGCAACTTCGGCAACTTTATGGGCTACACCGCCCGGCGCGACGACGTGCTGAACCTGGTTGAGGTCGGCAACGGCGAGGGCAAGGTGGGCGGCTCCAGCTACTTCCCCTCCTACGAGCAGTACGACATGGCCCTGGCCATGGGCTGGCACGTGGGCCCCACCAACAACCAGGACAACCACAAGGGCAATTGGGGTGATTCCAACACCTGCCGCGACGTCGTTCTCACCGACGACTTCTCTGAGATCGGCATTTACCGCGCCCTGGATGCCCGCCGCATTTACTCCACCGAGGACCAGAACCTGGAGATCTACTACGAGCTCGAGGCCAACGGCGAAACCTATCAGCTGGGCGACATCGCCCCCATCGACGAGGACAACCAGCCTGACCAGGTCACCTTCATGCTGAACATCAGCGAGCCCGACAACGAAAAAATCGACAAGGTACAGATCATCGGCGAGGGTGCCTCTGTGCTGAAGGAATTCAGCGTTGACGCCAGGGAGTTCAGAGAGAACTACACCTTCAACACCAAGGATGCAGAGGGCAAGCTGCTTTCCGGCTACTTCTACATCAAGGTCGTTGAGGACGACGGCGACATTGCAGTTACCGCCCCCATCTGGATCCAGGAATCCGTGCCTGTGGCCGCCGAGCTGGAGACCAGCGCCGCCGTGGCCGCCCAGGGCGTGGAGGAGAACATCATCGCCACCCTGACCAACGGCTCCGAAACCGAGCCCGTCACCCTCAAGGCCTGGACCGTCACCGCCGACGGCGTGGTGGTCAAGGCGGAGACCGACCTGAACAAGGAAGTGGCCCCCGGCAGCAATGAGGTTCTCACCGTTCCCTACACCCCCGCTACCACCGATCCCTCCGCAACCAAGACCTATACCATCACCGTCAGCTTTACCTTTGAATTCAAGGGCAAGACCCAGACCTTCCAGAAGGAGATCACCGAGACCTCCTATCCGCCCGAGCTCATGACCTACATTGGTCTGGACAAGGGCCACACCAACTTCTACGTCTCCGGTGACTACGCCGGCAACGAGGGCTCCTTCATCCAAATCTGCGCCGAGCGCGGCATCATCTGCGAGTACATTGAAGCCGGCAAGATGACCAAGGAGAACCTGGCCAAATACAAGGCCGTGGTGCTCACCGTGCCCAGAGTCAGTGATTCCGTTGCTCCCACCGTCTGGACTGCCGAGGAGCTGGACGCGCTGAAGGACTACGCTGACAACGGCGGCAACATCATCAACCTGTCCAAGTCTGACCGCTACGACTACACCGAGCCCGGCGAGGGCGACCAGTTTGACACCTACAAGTACGCCTCCGCCAACCTGTCCAACCTGGTCAACGAGGCCATCGGCGCCAAGACCCGGTTTGTCCGCGGCATCGTGGTAGACAACGACAAGAAGGCCAACGAGGCCTACCGCATCAACTTTGCCGGCAAGGGCCTGGTGGGCAGCCACCTGTTCACCACCGGCATCTTCGCCTCCTCCAATGGCGAGTACCAGTTCTACAACGGCACCGGCATTGTCACCCTGCCCGGCGAGGAGGCCAACGTCACCACCCTGATCGCCCCCTATCCCAGCACCTGGATCTCCTGCTACAAGGGCTATCCCGGCCACCCCGGCAACTACTTCACCGGCTCCTCCTTCGAGCCCAGCTACGAGGAGGAGGGTACCGTCATGGCCAAGAAGGACGAGTTCTCCCTGGTGACCTATGAGGATCTGGCCGGCGGCGGCTTCCTGGTGTGCGCCGGCGCCTGCTTCATCTCCAACTACGACCTGAAGGTCGGCACCCCCGCCAATGAGCAGTACGAGAACTACGGCCTGGTCTGCAACATCCTGGACTACATCAAGAACGGCGATGCTGCCGAGACCATCACCCCCATTGCCGACGTCCACAAGGGCAAGGAGGAGCAGCAGTTCACCATCCGCGGCTGGGTCACCTCCAACGCCTCCGACTACGACAAGGATACCGCCTTCTTCGACTGCATTTACATCCAGGACGAGACCCGGGGCATCAACGCCTTCCCGGTCTCCGGCTACTACTACATCGGCGAAGAGGTGGAGGCCCACGGCGCCGTGACCTACTACTGCGGCGAAATTGAGCTGAACCTCAGCCCCGATTACGACGGCTCCATCAAGGTCGTTTCCAACGACCTGAACGTTCTTGCTCCCAAGCCCGTCACCTGCGCCCAGGCCATGAGCGACGACAACATCGGCAACCTGATGCAGGTTGAGGGCAAAATCACCGAAATCCATGAGACCGCCGGCGTGGTGGATAAGATCTACGTGGACGACGGCTCCGGCGAGCAGGCCCTGCTGTTCATCAACTCCTACATCCAAAAGGGCTCCACCGCCCTGGCCGATGCCAAGGTCGGCATGATGTGCAAGGGCGTGGGCATCGGCTCCCGGGACGTGGACGAGAACAGCGGCGGCGCAGACGGCGCCGTGGGCGACTTGGATCCCAGCCTGTACATCAAGCGTCTGCGTGTGCGCGCCCGGGATGAGATTCTTGTCTACGAGGATCCCTGCGCGCAGTATGAGGACGTGAACCGCAAGTCCTGGTACCACGAGGGCATCGACTATGTGGTGAAAAACGGCATTATGAACGGTATGAGCCCCACCACCTTTGCCCCCAACAACACCCTGACCCGCGGCATGGTGGTTACCATTCTCTACCGGCTGGCCGGCTCGCCCGCAACCACCGGCAGCAACCCCTTCACCGACGTCGATCTCAATCGCTACTTTGGCACTCCCGTGCTCTGGGCAGTGCAGAACGAAATCACCAACGGCAAGTCTGCCACCAGCTTTGACCCCAACGGCTCTGTCACCCGCGAGCAGCTTGCCACCTTCATCTGGCGCTTTGCCCGCAACCAGGGCTATGATGTCTCCGCCCGGAAGGATCTCTCCTCCTTCCCCGACCAGGCGGACGTCAGCAACTTTGCCAAGGAGCCCATGCAGTGGGCTGTGGCTGTGGGCCTGATCGGCGGTGTGGCCGTAAGCGGCGTTGACTATCTCAAGCCCCGGGATAACACCACCCGTGCCCAAGTTGCCACCATTCTTTTCCGCTTCTCCAAGATGGACGTGGACAATCTCAACGACCTGGTCATCCTCTACACCAACGACGTCCACTGCGGCATTGACAACACCGAAGAGAGCTTCGGCTATGCCGGCCTGGCTGCCTACAAGACCCAGATGGAAAAGACCCACAATCACGTGGGCCTGGTGGATGCCGGCGACTTCATCCAGGGCGAGGCCATCGGCTCTCTGTCCAAGGGCGAGAGCATCATCAAGATCATGAACAAGGTGGGCTACGAGGCCGCCACCCTGGGCAACCACGAGTTTGACTACGGCGTGGATAACATCCTCAAGCTGGTCAAGCAGGCAGCCTTTGACATCGTCACCTGCAACTGGATCTACACCGGCCCCGAGGGCAATGAGAACGCCGTGGACCTGGACGGCTACAAGCTGGTCAGCTACGGCGATGTGAAGGTGGCCTATGTGGGCATCACCACCCCGGAGTCCCTGGTAAAGTCCACTCCCACCTATTTCCAGGATGCCGAGGGCAACTGGATCTACGACTTCTGCAACGACAAGGACGGCACCAAGCTCTATGAAGCGGTGCAGGCCGAGGTCGACGCTGCCAGGGCCGAAGGCGCCGACTACGTGATCGCCCTGGCCCACCTGGGCGTGGACGAGTCCTCTGCCCCCTGGCGCTCCACCGACGTGATCCGCAACACTGAGGGCATCAACGTGGTGCTGGACGGCCACTCCCACTCTGTGATTCCCAGCCAGAGCGTGGCCAACAAGAAGGGCGAAATGGTTCTGCTCAGCTCCACCGGCACTAAGCTGGCCAACATCGGCAAGCTCACCATCTTCAAGGACGGCGAACTCCGGACCGAGCTGGTTTCCCGCAAGGACTTTGACGGCAAGGATGCCGATGTGGAAGCCTTTGCCGAGGCCCTTGAGGCTGAGAACGAAGAACTGCTGAACCAGGTGGTGGTAGAGAATCTGCCCATTGATCTGACCATAGCAAATCCCAACCGGCTGGATGCCAGCGGCAACCCGATCCGTGCGGTCCGCTACCAGGAGACCAACCTGGGCGACGTGTGCGCGGATGCTTATGTGGCTGCCTCCGGCGCTGACATCGCCTTTGTCAACGGCGGCGGTGTGCGCGAGGACATCAAGGCAGGCAAGGTCACCTTTAACCACATCATCAAGGTTCACCCCTTCGGCAATGAGCTGGTCGTGGTGGAAGCCACCGGCCAGCAGATCGTGGACGCCCTGGAGATGGCCTCCCGCAGCGTGAAGCTCAACGAGGAGGGCCTGCCCGAGGGCGAGAACGGCGGCTTCCTCCAGGTCTCCGGCCTGAAGTACACCATCTACACCGGCACGGCCTCCACTGTCACCACCGACACATCCGGGATGTACTCCGGCGTGACCGGCGCCCGCCGCGTGGGCGATGTGCAGGTGCTGGACAAGGCCACCGGCGAGTATGCGCCCATCGACCTTGCAAAGACCTATACCCTGGCCTCTCACAACTACATGCTCAAAGAGGGCGGCGACGGCCTGAACATGTTCATGAAGTGCAAGATCCTCCGCGACGGCGGTATGCTGGACAACGAGGTGCTGATCAATTACTTCAACTCCGACCTGTTCAACACCCGTCTGGCCGAGGGCCTGTACAGCCAGTGGGACGGCAACTGTGCCCGCATCACGCTGTCTGCCGATGAGGCTGACGCCCCCGTGGAGCCCCAGCCCACCGAGCCCGAGGAGGTCCGCTATGAGCTGACCACCGAGCTGAAGGACGGCGACAAGGTTGTCATTTATCATCCCACCTCCTCCAAGGCTGTCACCAAGATTCTCAGCGGCAAGGGCGTTGAGGGCGCCCAGGTGACCGTGGCCGAGGGCGTGCTGACCCGGGATGCCGAGGGCAAGGCCGAGGTCTTCACCGTGAAGTTCACCGACGAGACCAGCTTCACCCTTCAGGCGGCGGACGGCACCTACCTGACCACAGCAGCGAAGGGCAACGGCATGTCCATGGAGACCGAGCCCAACGACTACAGTCTCTGGAACCTGAAGGTTCTGGACGCAGCAGAGGGCACCGTGGCCGTCTACAGCACCAACGCCTCCTACAACGGCACGAATAAGGACCAGGCCCTGGAGTATTACAACGACGTCATTACCACCTACGGCTGGCGGGACAACAACAACGCCTATCTCTTCCAGCTGTACAAGGAAGTCAAGGTGGAGTACGGCTACCAGCTGAAGACCGCCCTTGCGGACGGCGACAAGGTTGTCATTTATCATCCCACCTCCTCCAAGGCTGTCACCAAGATTCTCAGCGGCAAGGGCGTTGAGGGCGCCCAGGTGACCGTGGCCGAGGGCGTGCTGACCCGGGATGCCGAGGGCAAGGCCGAGGTCTTCACCGTGAAGTTCACCGACGAGACCAGCTTCACCCTTCAGGCGGCGGACGGCACCTACCTGACCACAGCAGCGAAGGGCAACGGCATGTCCATGGAGACCGAGCCCAACGACTACAGTCTCTGGAACCTGAAGGTTCTGGACGCAGCAGAGGGCACCGTGGCCGTCTACAGCACCAACGCCTCCTACAACGGCACGAATAAGGACCAGGCCCTGGAGTATTACAACGACGTCATCACCACCTACGGCTGGCGGGACAACAACAACGCCTATCTCTTCCAGCTCTACGTCTACGGCGAGATCAAGGCCGAGACCGAGGTGATCACCACCTCTCTGGAGGCTGCCATTGCCGAAGCCAAGGCTGTGGATGCCGCCAAGTACACCGATGAGACTGTGGCAGTCCTGAACGGAGCCCTGGCGGACGCCGAGGCCATCCTGGCCAAGCCCGGCAAAACCCAGACCGAGGTCAACGCTGCAGCAAAGGCCCTGCGGGATGCCATCGACGGCCTCATTGAAAAGACCGTGGCCGTGCCCGGCGCCTACAATCTGACCACTGCGCTGAAAAACGGCGACAAGGTGATTGTCTACCACCCCACCTCCGGCAAGGCTATGGCCGACACCCTGAGCGACAACAAGGTTGCTGCGGTGAATGCCACCGTCTCCGCCGGTGTTATCACCGCCGAACAGGCCGGGATCTACACCGTGGAGTACCCCGAGGGCAACACCGAGAGCTTCTATCTCAAGACTACCGACGGCAAGTACCTCACCACTGGCGAGGGGGGCAACTCCATGAGCCTGGAGAACGCTGCCACCGATTACAGTCTCTGGGATCTGGAGGTGAAGGACGCCGCGGCCCAGACTGTGGCCATCCACAGCACCAAGGCCAACCACAACGGCAACACCAACCAGTATCTGGAGTACTACAACGGGTTTACCACCTACGGCTGGCGTGACAACAACAGCGCCTACATCTTCCAGATCTTCACCCTCCTGGCCGAGGGCTAAGCAATTCCACCCTGCGGGGCCGCTCCACCGGAGCGGCCCCGTTTTTTGGGGGTGGGGAATCTTTAATTTGTATTTAATTCCGGAACTGGGGGCTTTTTTTCGCGTCAAAAGTATGATATGATGGGCGCAATGACAGGCAAGAAAGCCCAGATCAAGGGAGGAACCAACCATGAAACGAATTCTCAGCGTGCTGCTGGCGGCAGGGATGCTCCTGGCGCTGCTCAGCGGCTGCGGCAGCAACAGCGATGTAACGGTTTCGGTGCAGTCTGTGGGGCTGATCACCGGCACCGGCTCTGTGGGCCTGATGGATCGCTTTGCGGGTCTTGTAGAGGCCGGCCAGACCGTCAGCGTGGAAAAGGACCCGGATATGCAAATCAAGGAAATCCTGGTCACCGAGGGCGACGAGGTCACCGAGGGCCAGATTCTCTTTGCCTATGACACCGAGACCATCACCCTGGAGCTGGAAAAGAAGCAGCTGGAGCTGGAGCAGCTCAACGCCTCCATCGAGACCAAAACCGCCCAGATTGAGAGCCTGGAGAAGGAGAAGAAGTCTGCCTCCAAGTCTGACCAGCTGGATTATACCCTGCAAATCCAGGAGCTCCAGGTGGACATCTCCGAGGCCAAGCTGAACATCACCGCCAAGGAGAAGGAAATCCAGCGGGTACAAAAGCTGCTGGAGAATGCCGAGGTCCGCTCCACCGTCACCGGCACGGTCCAATCCATCAACCAGACGACCGACGGCACCGATGAAAACGGCAACCCGCTGCCCTTTATGACCGTCAGCGAGACCGGCTCCTTCCGCGTCAAGGGCACGGTGAACGAGCAGAACATGGCCGCCCTCAGCGAGGGCACCCAGGTCACCATTCGCTCCCGGGTGGACGATACCGTCACCTGGACCGGCACGGTGGAGCGCATTGACCGGGACAACCCGGTGAAGGACCAGAACAACTTCTATTACGACGGCGGCGACGAGATGACCCGCTCCAGCAAATACCCCTTCTATGTGGCCCTGGATTCCGACGAGGGGCTGATGCTGGGTCAGCACGTCTACGTTGAGCCCGGCCAGATCGACCTGGACGAGCAGCTGATGTACCTGCCTGCCTGGTTTATCCAGGACGCCGAAACCGACCCCTGGGTCTGGGCGGCCAACAGCAAGGACCGGCTGGAAAAGCGGAAGCTCACCCTGGGGGACTATGACCCCGATGCCGATGCCTGGGTGGTCACCGGCGGCCTGAGCCCCGAGGACTACATTGCCTTCCCGGACGAGACCTGCGTCCAGGGCGCCTCTGTGGTTTACTACAGCGAGGAGGATTTCTCCTCCGGCCCGGATAACGAGGGCGAGTTTGAAGGCGGCTTTGAGGAAGGCGGCTCCGAAGGCGACTTCGGGGAAGGCGAATTTGAAGAGGGCGAGTTTGAGGGCGGCTTTGAAGAGGGCGAGCCCGAGCCCGGCTATGAGGACGTACCCGTGGAGGGTGAAGGGGAAGAAGGTGCTGCGGGATGATTCTGTCCATGCAGGGCATCTACAAGCACTACTACTGGGGCAAAAATGAGGTTCCGGTGCTGAAGGACATCTCCTTCACCGTGGATCGGGGGGACTACCTGGCCATTATGGGCCCCTCCGGCTCCGGCAAAACCACCCTGATGAACCTGATCGGCTGCCTGGACCAGCCCTCCGCCGGCACCTACCTGCTGGAGGGCCAGGACGTGGGCAAGAAGAAGGACGACGAGCTGGCGGAGCTGCGCAACAAATATATCGGCTTTGTGTTTCAAAGCTTCTATCTGCTGCCACGGCTCAACGCCATGGAAAACGTCGCGCTGCCCCTGATGTATGCCGGCGTGCCAAAAAAAGAGCGGCTGGAGCGGGCTATGGAGGTCCTGCGCACCGTGGGGCTGGAGGAGCGGATGAAGTTCCTGCCCAACCAGCTCTCCGGCGGCCAATGCCAGCGCATTGCCATTGCCCGGGCCATGGCGGGCAATCCCACCCTGCTGCTGGCCGACGAGCCCACCGGCGCCCTGGACACCGCCTCCGGCGACCAGGTCATGGAGCTGTTTGACAAGCTCAATGCCGCCGGTACCACCATTATCATGATCACTCATGAACAGGAAATTGCCAATCGTGCCAAAAAGATCTACCGCATCAAAGACGGCAGACTGAACACCGGAAAGGAGAGCTGAGCATGAAAACGCATAAGAAGCTTTTGATTCCCCTGGTCAGCCTTCTGGGCGCGGCCCTGGTGGTGGGCGGGCTGTTTTTGATCCTGCGGCTGAGCCGAAAGCCCGCCAACGTATATGCCGTGTCGGAATTTATTGACTACGGCGGCTACAATGGCGAAAACACCCTGAGCGGCGAGGTCCGTACCGACCGGCTGCAGACCGTCTACCTCTCCGAGACCCAGGAGGTCACCAAGCTCCTGGTGGAGGAGGGACAGCAGGTCCGCAAGGGCGAGGCGCTGATGGAGTTCAACACCAGCCTCACCGATCTGCAGCTCAAGCGCAAGGAGTTGGAAATCCAAAAGCTGGAGCAGGAGCTGGCCAAGGACAACAAGGAGTACAAATCTCTCACCGGCAAGGAGTATCAGCCCACCGCCGCGGTGGTGGAGGACGCCATCCGGCTGTCCATGCCCGCGGGCACCCTGGCGCTGCCCCGGCTGCGTCTGCTGTCTGAGATAGAGACCGAGACCGCGGAGCTGGAAACCGATCCTGTCGAGACCGAGCCCGTGGAGACAGAACCCACCGATACCCAGCCGGTGGAGTCCACCGAGCCCACCGAGACCCAGCCGATTGAGTCCACCGAGCCTGTGGAATCCACCGAGCCCACCGAAACCGAGCCCGTGGATGAAAACGTGGTAGAGACCTACGCCATCCTGGGCGGCAGCGGCACTGCGGACAATCCCTATCTGATCGTGGTGGCCGACGGCTATGCCCTGGAGGACAGCCTCCTGCGCAGCCTGGTTTCCGAAGCCGGGGGAGAGGCCTGCGTGGTCTTTGCCCAGACCGAGGAGGACCGCAAGGACGGCACGGTGCTCAGCGCCTGGGGCATGGTGCTCACCGCCCAGGGCAGCGGCTACACCCTGCGCCTGGCCGACGCCAAGAGCTATGAGGGCAAGCCTCTGGCCCCTGCGGAGGATCCCCTGGTAGAGCCCGATGAGCCGGGCTTTGACCCGGGCTATTCTGACCCCGGCTACTACGGCGGCGGCGACGGCATGAGCGCTGCCGAGCGGCAGAAGCGGATCAAGGAGCTCCAGAGCAAGATGAAGGACCTGGACATCCGCATCCGCATGACCAAGGTGGAGTACAGCTCCATGGAGGCCGAGCTGGGCGACGGCAAAATCTACGCCGATTTTGACGGCGTGGTGATGACTGTGGGCGACCCGGAGACTGCCTATCAGAACCGGGAGCCGGTGCTGAAAATCTCCGGCGGCGGCGGTTACGAAATTCACACCGCCGTTGACGAACTGAGCCTGAACAAGGTACAGCCCGGCATGACCATGACCGTGGTCAACTACTGGGACGGCTATGAGGAGTACGAGGGCACGGTGGAGTCTGTGGCGGACTATCCCACCGCCAACAGCTTCGGCTACTCCGCCAACCAGAATTTGAGCTACTATCCCGTGGTGCTCACCGTGCCGGCCGAGGCCAATCTCCAGGACGGCTACTGGGTGGACATCAACATGAACCAAGCCACAGACGAGGGCGGCTTCTATCTTATGAAGGCCTTTGTCCTGCAGGAAAACGGCAAGAGCTACGTCTTTGTCCGGGGGGAGAACGGCCGCCTGGAGAAGCGGGAGATTGCCACCGGCCGGGAGCTCTGGGGCTATCAGATCCAGGTTTTGGGCGGCCTGAGCGAGGAGGACTACATTGCCTTCCCCTACGGCAAAACCGTCACCGAGGGCGCCAAGACCGTGGAGTCTGACTCCAGCACCCTTTGGGGCAATTAAGGGGGTGGACTGATGCTGGAAAACATTCAACAGGCCATTCAGGGGGTATGGAGCCACAAGATGCGCTCTTTCCTGACCATGCTGGGCATTATCATCGGCATTGCGTCTATTATCACCATTGTCTCCACCATCAAGGGCACCAACGAGCAGATCAAGCAGAATCTCATCGGCTCCGGCACCAACGCCGTGGTGGTGAGCCTGTTCCAGGACGACTACCCTGTGGACGTATCCGATGGTATGGTACCCGACGGAGCCGTGCCCATCACCGAGCAGACCCGGCAGGGTCTGGAGGAGCTCTCCGGGGTAGAGGCGGTGTCTCTCTTCCGCAGCCGGGAGTACAACAGCCAGGCCTTTTATCTCAACACGGAGTTCAACGGCAAGATCCTGGGGGTGGACGCCAACTACCTGCGGGTGTATGACTACCGCCTGTGCTACGGCCGGGGCTTTGTACCCGAGGATTTCGCCACCCACCGCAAGGTGATGCTGGTAGACACCAAGGCGGCCAACACCCTGTTCTCCGGGGCCAACGCCGTGGGCAAAACCGTGGAGATCCGCAGCAACCCCTACACCATCGTGGGCGTGGTGGAGCAGGAGTCCGGCTTCCGCCCGGTGATTGAAAATCTCCAGGACTATGATATGTACGCCGACACCTCCTCCGGCAGCCTGTTCCTCACCGACAGCGGCTGGGAGATCGCCTTTGGCTTTGACCAGCCCCAGAGTGTGGCGGTCAAGGCCTCCGGTACAGACGACATGACTGCCGCCGGCAAGGCGGTGGCCGACGCCCTCACCGAGACGCAGATCGGCAACAAGGCCTCCAAGCTCTCTTATCGGGCCCAGGATCTGCTGGAGCAGGCCGAGCAGCTGCAGGCCATGTCCGCCTCCACCAACCGGCAGCTGATCTGGATTGCGGGCATCTCTTTGCTGGTAGGCGGCATCGGCGTGATGAACATCATGCTGGTCTCCGTGGCCGAGCGCACCAGCGAAATCGGCCTGAAAAAGGCCATCGGCGCCAAGAAGCGCCGGATTCTGGGCCAGTTTTTGACCGAGGCCGCGGTGCTGACCACCCTGGGCGGCATCATCGGCATCCTGGCCGGCATCGGCTTGGCGGAGCTGCTGTCCAAGGGCCTGCAAATGCCGGTGGCCATATCGGTGCCAGCCATTGTGATTGCGGCGGTGTTCTCCACCGTCATCGGCATTGTCTTTGGCCTGCTGCCCGCCACCAAGGCCGCCAAGATGAATCCCATCGACGCCCTGCGCAGGGAGTAAGCCTGTCAGCTTCCCCGCCCGACCTCTCCGGTCGGGCGGGCTTTTTGCGCCTTTTTTCGACAGGCGGTTGCAATCACAGGCCGGCCGTGGTACAATAGAGCAGAACCCCAGCGGCTCTTGCCGCAGTATTACGGAGAGAAAAATGGAAGAGAAAAACCTGAAACAAATTCAACCCGGCCAGAGCGCGGTGGTCACCGCCGTGGGCGGTGCCGGGGCCCTGCGCCAGCACTTTTTGGACATGGGAGTCATTCCCGGCGCAGAGGTTACCGTGACCAAATATGCCCCCATGGGCGACCCCATGGAGCTGCTGATCCACGGCTATAAGCTGACCCTCCGCCTGGCGGAGGCAGAGCAAATCGGCGTGCGGCCTGTTGATGCCCGCTCCGACGCCCCCTCCCGGCGGCAGCGCAGCCAAAAGACGCCCCACCCCGGCCTGGGTGAGGGAGGCAAGTTCCACCCCAAGGGCAGCGGCGACCCCCTGCCGGAGGGCACTGTGCTCACCTTTGCCCTGGTGGGAAACCAGAACAGCGGCAAGACCACCCTGTTCAACCAGCTCACCGGCGCCAACCAGCATGTGGGCAACTTCCCGGGCGTTACCGTAGACCGGAAGGACGGTCCCATCAAGGGCCATCCCGACACCCTGGTTACCGATCTGCCGGGCATCTATTCCATGTCCCCCTACAGCAGCGAGGAGATTGTCTCCCGGAACTTTGTGCTCAACGACAAGCCCCGGGGCATTATCAATATTGTAGACGCCACGAATATCGAGCGCAATCTCTATCTCACCATGCAGCTGCTGGAGATGGGGGTGCCCATGGTGGTGGCGCTGAACATGATGGACGAGATGGCCTCCAACGGCGGCAGCGTGGACGTAAACGCCATGGAAACCCTTTTGGGCGTGCCGGTGATCCCGATCTCTGCGGCAAAGAACCAGGGCGTCCGGGAGCTGGTGGACCACGCCATCCATGTGGCCCGCTACCAGGAGCGCCCGCTGCGCCAGGATTTTTGCGACGAGAAGGACAACGGCGGCGCGGTGCACCGCTGCCTGCACGCCGTCACCCATCTGATTGAGGATCACGCCCGGCGGGCCGGGCTGCCAGTGCGCTTTGCCGCCTCCAAGGTGATTGAGCGGGACCCGTTGATTCTGGAGCAGCTGAACCTGGACCGCAACGAGCTGGAGCTGGTGGATCACATCCTCCTCCAGCTGGAGAACGAGCGCGGCCTGGACCCCAGCGCCGCCATGGCGGATATGCGCTTTGCCTTTCTTGGAAGAGTCTGTCGGCAGACGGTGATCAAGCCCCGGCAGAGCAAGGAGCGGCTGCGTAGCGAGCGGATCGATCGAATTCTCACCGGCAAATACACGGCCATTCCTGCCTTTATCGGCATAATGGGGCTGGTGTTCTGGCTGACCTTCCACGTCATCGGCGCTCGGCTCCAGGACTGGCTCGCCCTGGGCATTGACGCCCTCAGCGCCTGGGCGGACCGGGCCATGACCGCCGCCGGGGTCAACCAGGCCATCCACGGCCTGATCATTGACGGCATTTTCACCGGCGTGGGCAGTGTGCTCAGTTTCCTGCCCATCATTGTCACCCTGTTCTTATTCCTCTCCCTGCTGGAGGACAGCGGCTATATTGCCCGGGTGGCCTTTGTTATGGACAAGCTGCTGCGGCGTATCGGTCTTTCGGGCCGCAGCATCGTGCCGCTGCTGGTGGGCTTTGGCTGCACGGTGCCCGCGGTGATGGCCACGCGCACTCTGCCCAGTGAGCGGGACCGGCGGATGACCATTCTGCTCACCCCCTTTATGAGCTGCACTGCCAAGCTGCCCATCTACGCCTTCTTTGTAAACGCCTTTTTCCCAAATCACCGGGCGCTGATTATGATCGGCCTGTATATGTTGGGCATTCTGGTGGGCATCCTGGCAGCGCTGCTGGGCAAGCACACCCTGTTCAAGGGCGAGGCAGCCCCCTTTGTGATGGAGCTGCCGGACTACCGTCTGCCCGGCCCCGGCAACGTGGCCCGGCTCTTGTGGGAAAAGGCCAAGGACTTCCTCCAGCGGGCCTTCTCCATCATTCTGATTGCCACGGTGGTGGTCTGGGTGCTGCAGAGCTTTGACCTGCATCTGAACCTGGTCTCCCAGGGGCAGGACAGCATTCTTGCCATGGTGGCCGGGTGGCTGGCCCCGGTGTTCCGTCCCCTGGGGCTGGGGGACTGGCGGATCTGCACCTCCCTGATCTCCGGCTTTATGGCCAAGGAGAGCGTGGTCTCCACCCTGGAGGTACTCTTCGGCGCGCAGGTTTCCACTGCACTCTCTCCACTCTCTGCGGCGGCCCTGCTGGTGTTCTCCCTGCTCTACACCCCCTGCGTGGCGGCCATTGCCTCTATCCGGCGGGAGCTGGGCCGGGGCTGGGCTGTCAGCGTGGTGGTCTGGCAGTGCGCCATTGCCTGGCTGGCCGCCCTGGCGGTGCGACTGCTGGGCATGGCCCTGGGAGGAATGTAACATGAAGCCTGTGGATTATCTTCTGCTGGCGGCTGTGGCGCTGGCCCTGGCGCTGGCGGTGTATCTGCGCCGCCGGGCCAAGCACAGGGGTACCGGCTGCTGCGGCAGCTGTGAGGGCTGCTGCACCTGCGGTCAAAATAAGACAAAATAACGCTTTTTTGTGATTCACAGGGCCTTGCCACTGGGGCGAGGCCCTGTTTTGTATGATCGGAGCCATGTTCTCTTCGATAAATGGCCGTATCAGGCGCAATCAAGACAAATTGATTTGTCATTCCGAAAAGAAATACGCCGCTCTCCTCTTGCAATTATCAGCACGTTATTTTATAATGTAAAAGGAAAAGTTCATTCATCGAGTACAGGGAGGGATGCCTATGGAGTGGATGCTGGAGCACAGTCTGCTTTTGCTTCTGGGGGCGGCCCTCCTGTTTACTGTGTGGTGGCTGTATTCCCAGCGCGCGCGGCTGCGGCTGCACCCGGCCCTTGTGCCGTTGCTGGCAGCCGTCCATGTGGCGGTGGGCGTGGGCTGCGTCAAGCTCTTTGCCGTGCTGGAGGCAGGCAGCCTCCGGGCCGCAGGGAGCATGAGCCTGTTCGGGGCGGTGTTTTTTCTGCCCCTGTGCTATGCCCTGGGCGCCAGGCTGAGCAGACGCAAAGCCGGTGCGGTGTTTGACGTCTTTGCCGTGCCCATGGTCTTCACCCTGGCCTGCGCCCGGGTGAACTGCCTGATTTCCGGCTGCTGCTACGGCCTGCCAATCCCCGGCACAGCCCTGCGCTGGCCCACCCGCGAGGCAGAGCTGGTCTTCTACGCGCTGATCCTGGCCTGGATGCTCCTGCGCACCCGCAGGGCAGACCCGGGAGGAAAGCTGTATCCTGTCTATATGGCCGCCTACGGCCTGTTCCGGTTTGTGACGGAATTCTTTCGCCACAGTGAAGCCGGCGGGCTGCTCCATCTGTCCCATCTCTGGGCGGTCCTGTGCTGTATCACAGGGCTGAGCATCTGGATGGAGCTGAACCGAAGAGAACACAATCAATCCGTCGTGAAACCCAATCACAGGAGGAACGCCAAATGATCAAATCCATTGCAAAACGCTGGCTCTGCCTGCTGCTGGCCCTGTCCCTGCTGGCGGGGCTGATGCCCCAGCTGGCGGCAAAGGCCTGGGCAGCGGACCTGAACACAGGCATCGCCGGCCTGAGTGCCAGCTACGATGCCGGCACCTGGTCCAGATCCGGGACAACCATCACCGGCTCTGTGACCACCACGTCCCAGTCCGGCTGCAGCGGAGACAGCTACACCCCTGCCTCCGGCACCCTGACGCTGACAAACACCTCCGGCGCGGCCCGGCTGCTCACCTTTGACTATGAGCTCAGTCTCAACGACGGCACTGTAAAGCTCAACGGTGTAAACGAGACCGTCAGCCCCGGCAGTCGGAGCATTCTTCTGGGCGCCAATGAGACCTATACGGTTGCAATCGCCTCCGCCAATAACGCGGCCAAGACCACCACCGTCACCCTGAAGAACCTGACGTTTGAAGAAGACAAGCCCATCAACACGGTCTTCCTCCCGGCGGAAAACGGCAGCTACACCGTCAACGGCACCGAGGTGACTGCCGGCCACACCGTGTTGCATTTATCCTCCGATGCCATCCATGTGGTGGCCACCCCCGCAGAGGGCTATAAGTTCACCGGCTGGTACGATCTCACAGCCCAGGCCTACATCTCCACCGACGTGGAGACAGACCTGCACGTGCAGCAGGCGGACCATCAGCTCACCGCCACGTTCCTCTCCAAGGACACGGCGATGTTCTCTGTGGCGGGCACCATGTTTACCGATCTGAACCAGGCCATCTCCTACGCGGTGTCCAACAACAAGCCCACCGTCCTCCTGGCCGAGGACGGGGTTCTGCCCGCGGGCAATTACTCCATCCCCAACGGCAAAACCCTGCTGATCCCCTTTGACGCGGCGGGCACGGTGTACACCTCCACCCCCGCGGTGGTCTACGGCAGCCATACAACCCCCACTGCCTTCCGCACCCTGACCATGGCCGCGGGCAGCACCATTACCGTGCAAAAGGGCGGCGCCATCTGCCTGGGCGGCAAGCTCAGCTCCTCCGGCCAGATGGGCGGTTGGAACGGCACCCCCACCGGCCCCGACGGCCGGATCAAAATGGAGGCCGACAGCAAAATCACCCTGGAGAGCGGCGGCAATCTCTATGCCTGGGGCTATCTCTACGGCGCCGGCGAGGTGGAGGCCAAATCCGGCTCCACGGTTTACGAGGCTTTCCAGATCAAGGACTGGCGCGGCGGCACGGCCACCTCTGCCGTGTACAAGTATGTGTTTATCTTCAACCAGTACTACGTGCAGAACATTGAGGTACCCCTGAAGCTGAACGCCGGCGCCAACGAGCGGCTTTACTCCTCCGTCAACGCCAGCAGCAGTGCCTATCCCATCTCCGCCACCTTCATCGGCAGCGGGGGCATGTTCAGCATCTCCAGCGGCTACATTATTAAGGACTACCACGAGACCACTGACCGGCTGAACATCGAGGTAAACGGCGATGTCTCCGTCTCCAGTATGACCATCTCCGGCATTCCTGTCATTGATTCCATCTCCACCGGCGATTATATCCTGCCCATCACCAACAACATCAGCATCGATCTGCTCAGCGGCAGCACCACCGTCACCCAGGACGTGGAGATGCTGCCCGGCACCGAGCTCAAGGTGGGCCGGCAGGCAGCGCTGAACATTGCCAGCGGCAAGAAGCTGTACGTCTACGACGACGAAGACTGGCTCAATTTCAGCGGCACCGCCCGGATGTACCCCATCGGCTACTCTGTGGCCAACGGCACCACCACGGTCCGTACTGCCGCGGGGCTGAAGGACGCCCTGGTGGATGTGAACGGTACTCTTACTGTGACGGGCTCTCTGTTCACCTCCCAAGGGGGCGCCAACATCACCAGCTCCCTGGGCACACAAGACGGCCAGGGCAAGCTGCGCTTTGCCACTGCGCCAGCCGCCTCTGCCACGGTGTATGAGTGCTTGGGCAATAAAGATAAGACGGCAGTGTCCTTCCGGGCCCCACTGCTCCAAAACGGGGACGAGACCCACTCCGACACCGTCTCCACCGGCCAGAGCACCTGGTATTATGACGCCGACGGTGCCCACTGGTACCGCTACCTGGTGCAGTTTGTCTATAACGGCAAGACCGTTGCCACAGATTACTACTGCGAAAACAATGCGACTGTCAGCTATGACGCCTCCTGGCTCACGGGCCTGGGTGCAGTCGTCAGCGCCGGCAGCGCCTCTGCGGCAATCAGCGGCAGCACCGTAAACGTGACCAACGTCACTGCCGACTCCACCGTCACGCTCACCGGTACCGCAGCCGCCTTTATCCCCACCTTTGTGCTCAACGAGCATCAGTATCAAAGCTACCAGCACCTGACCGGCAACACCCTGTCTGAGACCCGCACCATTGACGGGGAGACCTGGTACGTGGTGGCCCAGGCAGACCAGGCCCTGGCCGTGGGCACCGAGTACCCCGCTCCCACCGACGCGGAGATGGGCGCCTCGGCAGAAAATCACAATGCCGTGGTCTGGAATCTCACCGGCAGATCCGCCACCAGCGGCACCCCCTACAGCGGCTTTGTACCTGTCGGTGAGACTGCCGGCGGCGAGGCCTACGTCTTCGGCTTCTACACCGGCGACGAGGTTTGGAGCAGCTTTACCGACACCTGCTATCCCACCCTGGCCCAGGCCATGGCGGAGCTGCCCCTGTCCGGCACCGGCACCCTGCGGATGCTTGTGGACTGCGGCACCTATGCCGAAGAGGATCCCGCAGCCAGCTACGTGATTCCCGAGAATCTGAACCTGACCTTCGATCTGGACGGCCACACCGCCTGGGGCCGGATCGTCAACCCCGGCGACCTGACCCTGGATCTCAAGGGCGGCACCCTGGCCTACCGCACCGGGGCGGAGGCTGCCGCGGCGGCCTACCAAAAGATGGCCGCTCTGGACAACACCGGCAGCCTCACCGTGATCGATACTGTGGGCGGCGGCCGGATCACTGCCGATGCCATCAGCAACTCCGGTGTGCCCAATCACGCCGGGGTGATCCGCAACTCTGACGGCGGCACCCTGGCAGTGAGGGGCGTCACCCTTGAGGGTCTGCAGGATGTGAACGCCAACTTCTCTCTGATCTTCAATGACCGGGCCACCGTCACCCAGCTCACCGACGTCACCTTCCTGGCGCCCCGGGGCTATGCCATCTTCAACTACGGCGGCACCGTGCAGACGGTGGAGGGCTGCGACGTCCGCACCGCCTATGGCCTGTTCAACCGCAATGTCCGGGGTACGAATGCCCTGGCCTCCGGCTATAACCTCGCCGCCCGGGGTGTGGTCGACCTGATCAAGGACTCCACCTTCCAGGTGGGCCAGTACGCCATTCACAACAACGCAGTGATCCACACCCTGCAAAACAGCACCTTTATTGCCCATCCCGACTCCGCACAGGTCAACACCCTGGGCACCGCCCAGACCAGCGCCAATGGCAATGTGCAGTGCTACACTGTGTATAACAACAGCGCCTGGTGGTACGACTCCGCCCTCTGGAAGCGCACTGACAGCGGCCTGACCCGTACCGATGAGTATAAGCAGGAGGACTACTACCGGCCCACCATCGAAACCATCACGGATTGCAGCATCTACGCCGAAAACACCTCCACCAGCGCCGAACACGGCTGCGCCCTGTACAACAACGGCGGCATCATCGGCGCCATCTCCGGCACCACTGAGATCAAAACCTACAAGCACCCGGACAACGCCAAGAGTATCACCTCCAACTACGCCCTGCGGAACACCGGCGGCGGTATCATCCGGGAGATCACCGGCAGCCTGACCGTCTCCGCCACCGGCTGTGCCGCCATCTACAACGACTCCCAGTCCACTGCCAAGGACGTGAACACTTACGTCGATAAGATCGGCGGCATCCAGCTCCACCAGGTAAGAACCTACGGCGCACCCTCCACCATTGAGCGGATTGCCGCCACCGGCACCGTCTCGGCGGGCAGCTACTACGGCCTGTTCAACAGCGGCCGCATCGGCGAGCTGACCGGGGATCTCACTCTCTCGGCCAACTACAACGCGCTGTGCAACTCCGGCGCCGGCGCGCTGAGCAGCTATGACTACCAGCGCACCTATACCACCAATACAGACGCCTCCACCGAGACCAAGCGGCTGGAGACCTACGTCCGCAATATGGACCAGGGCGGCGTCATTGCGCGTATTGACGGCATCCACTTTGTGGGCACCGGCACCAACAGCTACTACCTGCTGCAAAACCAGGGCTACATCGGCACCCTGACCAACGCAGACTTCTCTGCCGCCAGTGCCAGGGCAGGGGAGAGCTACCCCATGCTCCTCAACGGCGACAGCCGCCAGACGGGTTACACCCTTACCCGTGAGCCCTACGCCTACGAGGCCCTGTTCATCACCCCCTATGAGTACCATTACGATTATGACACAGCGGTCATTGACGTGATGGACCACGTGACCCTCACCAAGAACGCCACCTTCGCCTTCCGCAATCTGGGCCGCATCAACACCCTGAAGAACAGCAGTCTCACCGGCACCCAATACGTGCTGGTAAACACCGCCACCGGCCCCTATGTCTCAAGAGACTCCGTCCGGTACTATTCCGGCACTACAAAGTTTGCCACCACCAAGAATAACGGCTCCGAGCTGACCTACGCCTATACCCGTCTGCCTGCCGAAATCGGCACCCTGGAGGGCAACACCGTCACCGGTACCTCCACCTACGCCCTGTACAACGGCGGCCACCTGGGCACCCTTACCGGCAACACGATCACATCCAAAAACACCACCGTGTTCTTCAACGGCGGCGCCACAGTCCGCTCCTATGACTACAATCTCAAGGAGCTGGCCACTGTTGCTGCCACGGATGCCGCCTGCACCGTCACCTACGGGGCCAACGGCCAGTCCAAAGTCATCACCACGGACTATGACGCCCCTGCGGTGGATCTGATCGGCCCGGACAACCACATCTCCGGTACCTATCAGGTGCTGGTGAACCTGGGCACCATCACCGCCATTGACGGCGGCGAGACCCCTGTCACCATCACCGCCACCACCCAAAAGCAGATCGGCGGCATCTATAACTACAACGGCACCCTGGATCTGCACACCGCCACCACCCCCTACACCGACGGCACCGCCGGCACCGTGGTGAACACAGACACCTATCACAGCGCTCACATCGGCGCCATCGCCAACACGGTGATCACGGCCAACGGCATCGGCCTGCAGAACGGCGCGGCGAACAGCAATTATCTGCCGCAGATCGACCGGCTGGACCAGGGCCTGGAGATCCACGCCAACTGTACCACCGCCGGCTATCCCGCTCTGTACAACACAGCCTACGCCAAGCTGGCGGCCATCGACGGCGGCATCTATGCTGCAGCCAAGGCTACCACCAACGCCTATAAGAACAACAATACCGATCCTGCCCACGCCACCCTGATCTCCGGCGGCGACTTCAAGGGCGCAGCCTCCACCCGGGCCAACGCCATCTTTGAGCCGGACAACACCGACCGCCAGACCTATCCCGAGGGCAAGAGCCTCAGTGACGCCCCTGAGACGGTGACCTTCCATGACGGCACCACTGCCGAAGGCTTCTACTTCGTGGGCAAAACCGTCACCGTGACCTTTGACGCCAACCAGGGCACCGGCACCATGCCGGCCCAGTCCGCCGCCGAGGGCAAGCCCTTCACCCTGCACGCCAATACCTTCACCCGGGAGGGGTACGAATTTGACGGCTGGAACACGGCCGCCGACGGCACCGGCACCTCCTATGCTGACGGGGCCCAGCTGACTCTGACGGAGAATCTGACCCTCTACGCCCAGTGGAAGCAGCACACCCACACCTGGGGCGCACCCACCTACACCTGGAGTGAGGACAACGCCACCGTCACCGCCAGGGCAGTCTGTGCCGACGATGAGACCCATATCGTCGAGGAGACCGTGAACACCACCTATGTGGACAATCCTGCGCCCAGCTGCACCGAAGCCGGCAGTCGGATCTTCACTGCCCGGTTCCAAAACGAGCTCTTTGCCGCCCAAACCAAGACCGTGGCCATTGCCGCTGCCGGTCATACGCCGGGCCAGCCGGTCAGGGAGAACGAATTCCTCCCCGACTGCACCAACGACGGCAGTTACGACGAGGTTGTCTATTGTACCGTCTGCGACGCCGAGCTCTCCCGCGAGACCAAGGCCCTGGATGCCCTGGGCCATAGCCCCGGCGAGGCTGCGCGTGAGAACGAGACGGCTCCCACCTGCACCGCAGACGGCGGCTATGACATGGTGACCCGCTGCATCCGCTGCAACGAAGTTCTCTCCACCGAGCATGTCGCCCTGCCCGCCCTGGGCCACGACTGGGGCGAGTGGACCGTGACCACCCCCGCCGCCTGCGAGACCGACGGGGTGGAGACCCGCACCTGTGCCCGCTGCAACGAGACCGAAACCCGGCCGCTCCCCGCCACCGGCCATGCCTGGGGCGAGCCCACCTACGCCTGGGCCGAGGACAACAGCACCGTCACTGCCAAGAGCGTTTGTGCAAACGACGCTGCCCACACTGTGGAAGAGACTGTCCAGACCACCTATGCCGTCACCACTTCGCCGACCTACGAGGCGCCCGGCCAGGGAGTCTATACCGCGGTGTTTACAAACGGTCTCTTCCAGACCCAACAGAAGACAGTGGCCCTGCCCCAGCTGGAGGCAGTACCTCTGGATGTGTATGTAATTGACGATAACAACGGCGATGAGATGTTCCTCTATGTGTGGAACAACGACACCGGATCCAAGGCCCAGGATTGGCCCGGCATCTCTATGGAGCGCCTGGGTACCGACAAGGACGGCCATCCCTTCTACCAGTGCACCGTCAATGCCGACGCCTTCGACCGCCTGGTTGTCAACAGCGGCAGCCACCAGACTGCGGACCTTGCATTCATTACAGATGCCGGCGGGCGGGGCTATGTGGTTTACCGCATGCTTCCCGACTGGACCAATATCGACCTGCCTGAGGATATTTTCCCGGATGACGAAGCCCATAAGACAGTCACCGCGCCCACCTGTACCGAGGCCGGCGTCCTGACCTATACCGGCCTGCTCACCGACGCGGTTGCCACCGCCCTCGGCGACCCGGCCTTGGGCCATGATTGGGGCGACTGGACCGTCGCTGCAGCTGCCAGCTGCACCGCAGTGGGCAGCGAGACCCACACCTGTGCCCGCTGCGGCGAGACCGAGACCCGGGAGATCCCGATGCTGAGCCACACCCCCGGCGCGCCTGCGGTAGAAAACGAGATGGAGCCCAGTTGTACCGAAGGCGGCATCCACGACGTGGTGGTCCGCTGTACGGTTTGCGGCACCGTGCTCTCCGCTGAGAGTGTAGAAGAGCCCGCCCTGGGGCATGATTGGGGCGACTGGACGGTCACCACTGCCGCCACCTGTGAGGGTGAGGGGACACAGACCCGCCTCTGCGCCCGTTGCGGCGAGAGCGAGACCCAGACCATCCCCGCCACCGGCCACGCTTGGGGAGAGCCCACATATGAGTGGACTGCAGACTTCAGCGCCGTCACTGCCAAGACGGTCTGCACCAATGATGAAGCCCATGTGATTACCGAGACCGTAGAGACCACCTATACGGAAACCGCTGCGCCTACCACTGCCAAGCCCGGCACGGGCGTCTATACCGCCCAGTTCCAGGACGCCCATTTCCAGACACAGACCAAGACCGTGGAAATCCCGGCCCTGTCGCCCAAGCTGGTAGAGGTTGTTTTGGTGGACGAAACCGATTCCGAGACCCTGAACGCCTATTACTGGGGCCTCAATCATGACACCCAGTGGCCGGGGCACTCCCTCACTAAGACCGGAGATGACATGTATGGACATCCCTACTACATCTTCCAGGTAGATGTGGTGGGCTATGGCGACGGAATCGTGTTCAACCGCGGCGACGGACAGCCGCAGACGGACAACCTGACCCTGCCTCAGGAGGGCCGCGCCATCTTCTACATTTTCGGCCAGAATAACAATACGCTTCAGATCTCCGCAGACGGGACGGACGTCTGGCCCGCCCCCGGCGTGGTCACCGCGCCCACCTGTACCGAGGCCGGCT
>CAMOKD010000018.1:0-33795 GCA_946617435.1 uncultured Clostridia bacterium
GCATTCGGCGAATAAAACCATTTCCTAAATGGTTTTATTGCATTCTAGTATAAAAGCGGACCCCACGCCGACGGCGTGGGGTCCTTTTGCGCAACTTGGTTATTTGAGCATCTGCCGGTACAGGAAGGTCACAACCTGGGCACGGTTACAGGGAACGTCCGGGCCGAAGGTGGTGGCGTTCATGCCGTTGGTAATGCCGTTTGCCACCGCCCAGGCCACAGGCTGGGTGTAATAGGCGCCGGCCGTCAGATCGGTGAAGGGGCTGCTGCCGGTGGCCACCTTGGGGCTGCCGGCAAACCGGTACAGGAAGGTGACAATCTGGCCGCGGGTGCAGGCCCCATTGGGATTGAAGGTGGTGGCGTTGATGCCGTTGGTAATGCCCTTCTCCACCGCCCAGAGGACTGCATCGGTGTAGAAGGCGCCTGGCTGCAGGTCGGTGAACTCGGTCTTGTCTGAGCTGGGTGCCGGCTTGCCCGCCGCCCGCCACAGGAAGGTCACCGCCTGGCCCCGGGTAATGGTGCCGTTGGGGACAAAGGTGGTAGCTGTCATGCCGTTGGTGATGCCGCCTGCCACAGCCCAGTCAATGGGATCATGGGCCCAATTGCCCCGGACGGGCATATCGGTGAACAGGGCCAGACCCGGGCAGGTGGCTTCATCGGCACAGGGCAGCGCCTTGGGGTTGGTCTGCACGGGCTCGGTTTTGATCTGCTTGCCGCAGCAGTCGCAGACAGCGGTTTCGGTGTGGTCGTCGTTGGCAATCACGGTGTAGGCTGTGTGGGCGCAAATCTGCTCCAGCACGGCGCCGGGGGCGGCGCTGTATTCCACATCGCCGAACTCGCCGGTCACGGTGTCGGAGGAGCCGGTGTAAACCACAATCGCCTCGTCGCCGGCGTCGGTGACGTAAGAGAGGTTGACGGTCTTGATGGTGCCCTCGGCATCGCCCACAAACTTGACGGTGTCGTACTTATCCGGATTCAGCTCCATCAGCCAGATGCCGTGGTCGTCGGTGGTGCGGCCCACGGGCCGGGCGGCCTCGCCGGGCCAGCCGGCGTTCTGGGCGCCGGTTTCAGCGCCGAAGGCATACACCTGAATGTTGTTGAAGTAGTCGTTCTTGGCAACCCAGTCCTGGGTATCCACAAAGTAGACCTTGATGCCCTGAATCCGCTCGCCACAGCGGTCACAGTGGTTGTCGCCGTCCTCATCCACATGGCCCAGAGCAGGAACGCTCTGCAGCTTAGAGAGCAGGCGGCCGCACTCGCCGCAGTAGGTCAGCTCATAGCCGGGCTCGGTGCAGGTGGGATCCTCGGTCTTGATATAGAGCTTGTCGTTGGGATGCTCGCAGACCACCGGGGCGCTGCTGCGCAGCACCACAATGCCGGTGGGTCCCATCTCACCGGTGAGCTGATGGGCCTTCACGGTGAACTCGTTGCCGGTAACCTGGTCGTAGTAGGTGCCGTCTGCCAGGAAGCTGGTGGCAATGCTGACGTCCGCCGCATCGCCCTTGGCGTTGACCAGCACAGCACCGCAGCGGGTGTCGTCATACCGCTCCACCACCACATAGCTGCCGCTGGCGTACACCTTTTCGTCGGTGCCCACAAAGGCGGTGTGGAACTGGTTGGCGGCGGCCACCTCGTAGTCCATCCAGTCGGTGGACTCCATCTTGCCCATGGTGCCCTGGGGGGCGCCGTTGGAATAGCCGGCGGGTCTGGCAAAGTACAGCGCGGACACGTCCGCCCTGGCCACAGCCACGGCCCAGGACTTGTTCACATCCTCCACGCTGAACTTGGAGGTGCTGTTGCCGCCGTCGGAGTACATATCGTGGGTCTCGGCAAAGAGCACCGCGCTCTTGGCGGGGATGGGCTCCTTGTCCTTGCCGTTCCAGTCCCGGATCTCCAGGCTGGCAATGGAGCCGGCGCCGCGGCCCTCGCCGAAGCCGTAGATCAGGCCGCCGGCGTAGTTGATATCGGTGACGTCCAGATAGGGGGTGTACTGACTCATATTGCGGGTGTAGGCAGCCTGGTACAGGATTTCGCCGTAGCACCACAGATCAGCGCCCTTATCCTCGGCATAGTCCTGGGCAGCGCCGATCACGTTGGGCCAGTAGTCAGAGGCGACCTCGCCGTCTGTGGGGGTCTCAATGTGCTTGGCGGCGTCAAAGCGGAAGCCGTCCACGCCCACGTCAATGAGCTCCTTCAGATAGTCGATGACCATCTGCTGGACCTCGGGAGTCTCGGTTTTCAGATCGGGCAGCTCAATGTTGCCACGGACGGTGCCCTCGGTGCTGGCATCGGTGCACTTGATATAATCGCGGAAATACTTGTAGCCGCTGCCGTCCTTCTCCAGCAGCCAGTCCAGACCCCAATCTGCCACCTCGCCGGAGGGGGTCACCCAGAACAGCTTGCCGCCCTCGCCCACAGAGGTGTCGGGGTCAATGCCCTGGTTCGTCAGGTCATTCCAGCCGTTGCCCACATGGTTGGAGACAATGTCTACAATGACCTCGATGCCCTGCTCCTCGGCAGCCTGGCACAGCGCCTTCAGGCTCTCCTTGCCGCCCAGATAGGAGTCGTTGTCTGTGGGAGCGATGCAGAAGGATACCGGCTGGTACAGAGCCCACCAGTTGCCGGAGACCTCCTGGTCTGCGTTGGCATGGCCCTTGGGCACCTGGGCGGGAGAGGTCTGCACGGCAGTGTAGCCGGCGGCCTTGATTTCAGCCAGGTGCTCGCGGATGGTGTCATAGCTCCAGTTCCAGCAGTGGAGAATCACCTTATCGTCGGCGCCGGTGTGATCCACAGGCTCCGGCGGGGCCACAGTATAAGAGAGGGTAACGGTATCGTCGTCGTTGACGGTGAGGGTGAAGGTCAGCTCCTCCCCGCCGGGGACAAAGAGCTTATTGGCATCCTCGCCCAGGTCATACTTGCCGGTGTCGTACAGGGTGGCAGAGAGGATGCCCTCGCCCAACCAGCCGTCGGTCATGAACCAGTGGGCATTGTCGCCGGTCTTGACGTAGACGTAGCTGTTGGTCTTGAAGGTGGCGGTGAGCTTGCCGTCCTGGAACTTGTAATCGCCCAGGTTGGCGAAGTCCTCGCCGCTGGCGTAGTCTGCGCCGTCAATATAGCCCACCAGGTAGTAGTCGCCGCCGTCGCCGGGAGCGGGGATGTCCGCCTCGCCCACCTTGGTCAGCTTGAAGTAGCCGTAGTAGCAGCCCTCCTGGGAGCCTGCGGGATAGAAGCTGAGATCGTACACGCCGCTGGCAGTGACCACATAGTTGTTGCCCATTCCGTCGGGATACCAGGTGTTGTTGGAGGACTCGTCCTTGACCTTGAGCTCTGTGCCCGCGGCCAGGGTGACGTTCTTCAGCACGTACTCGCCCTCCTGGCTGCCGGCAGAGAGCTGATACCCCTCCTTGGCCGCCCAGCCGTTCATGGAGCCCACCAGATAATAGGTGGAGAGCTCTTCTGCAGGGGGATCTACGGGAGGATCTACAGGAGGATCTACAGGAGGATTGTCGGCCCCCACGGTATAGGAAAGCTCTACTGTGTCCTCCTGGCCCACGGTGAGGGTGAAGGTCAGCTCCTTGCCGCCGGGGACGTAGAGCTTGTTGGCAGCCTCGCCCAGGGCGTACTTGTCAGAGTCGTACAGGGTGGCGGAGGTGCGCTCGGTGCCCAGCCAGCCGTCGGTCATATACCAGTGGGCGTTGTCCCCGGTCTTGACAAAGACGTAGCTGTCGCTTTCAAAGCTGGCGGTGAGCTTGCCGTCCTGGAACTTGTAATCGCCCAGGTTTTCCCAATCCTCGCCGCTGGCGTAGTCCGCGCCGTTGATATAGCCCACCAGGTAGTAGTCGGCAGCGTCCTGCTGCCGGGCAATGGCAGCGCCCACCGCCCGCAGCACGGGGCTGTAGCTGCCCTGCACCAGAATGGCACTGTCAAAGCCGTCTACGCTGATGCTGCCGGTCACGGTGCCCAGGCTGGCAAGGCCCGCCTTTTCACCGTCGGCAATCAGGGTCCACTCGCCCTCGGGCAGGCTTACGGTCTTGGCAGAGGCGGCGTTGTTCAGCACCACCGCCATTTTGGCCCACTCCCCTGCCGCGTCGTTGTCGATCCAGTAGGCGATCAGATTGGGATCGTCAGAGAGCCAGTTCTCGGCTTTTTCCTTGTATTTCTTGACAGGGTCAGTGATGGGAGAGAAGGCCTTGCGGATTTGAATCAGGCCCTTGTAGTAGTCCGCGCCGGCCGCGTTGGTCTGGCGGAGGGTCCAGTCAATGGCGTTGATGTTGTCCGGGGAGTTGTAGCTGTTGTGGTCGCCCTGCTTGGTGCGGGCAAACTCAGTGCCGGCCACCTGGAACTGCATCCCCTGGCTGACCATCAGCACGGTCTCGGCCAGGCGCAGCTGCTTCAGATAGGTCTGGGCAGCGTCGCCGGTGTAGTCATTCCAGGCACTGCTGCCGTTGGACTTGAGAATCTTGTCCCAGAGGATCAGATTGTCATGGGCATCGGCATAGGTAACCGTCTGGGAGCGGGCAGTGAGTCTCTCATCATCGGCGGTAATGCCGCCCCGGAGGGTTTCGGTCTGCTTGGTCTCGCCCTGGATCCAGCCCTTGGTGTTGCCGTCGGGGTTGCCCTTGATGGCATCGCGCATCCAGTCGCAGAACAGGCCGATACGGTCGCTCAGGCCCAGCCTGCCCGCATTGCCCTGGGTGCAGCCGTCCACAATGGCGGCGTCGCCGCCGGTCCAGGGCTCGCCATACATCAGAATCTTTTTGCCCTGGCCGCCGTCCAGTTGGTCCAGCCGGGCGCGGATCAGGTTCATGGTGTCAACGTCGTGGCAGCCCATCAGGTCAAAGCGGAAGCCGTCGATGTGATACTCCTGGGCCCAGTAGAGCACGGACTCCACCATATACTTGCGGTACATCAGCTTGTCGGAGGCGGTGACGTTGCCGCAGCCGGAGCCGTTGTAGAAGGTGCTGGCATCGGACATACGGAAATAGTAGCCCGGCACAGTCTCGTTAAAGGCGTTGTTGTACAGCAGCCGTGCGCCCCACTCGTGGGTGTCCACGTCGTAGGTGTGGTTGTAAACCACGTCCATGACCACGCTGATACCTGCCTGGTGGAGGGCCTGGATCATCTGCTTGAATTCTTTGATCCGGGCGGCGCCATGGTAGGGATCGGTGGAATAGGAGCCCTCGGGCACATTGTAGTTGATGGGGTCATAGCCCCAGTTGCGGTTGGTGGGATCGTCAGTGACGGTCTCGTCCACAGAGCCGAAGTCGTACACCGGCAGCAGGTGCACGGTGTTAACCCCCATTTGCTTCAGATAGCTGATACAGGTGGATGCCTTACCCTCGCCGTTGACGGTGGTGCCGTCCTCGGTAAAGGCCAGATACTTGCCCCGGTTGCCCTCGGTGACGCCGGAGGTGGGCGAGATGGAGAAGTCCCGCACATGGACCTCCCAGATCACCGCGTCAGTGGCCTCGTCCTGCAGGACGTGGGAATCCTGGTCCCAATTCTCGGGATCGGTCTCGTCCAGGTCCACCACCATGGAGCGGTAGCCGTTGACGCCGGCCGCCTTGGCGTAGATATCACGGGTTTCGTGGGTCACGCCCCGGGCGGTCACCAGGTAGGTGTAGTACACGTTTTTATAGTCGCCGGCCAGCTTCAGGCTCCAGATGCCGGTGGTCTTGTCCTGCACCATGGAGTGGGTGCCCAGCAGGGCTGCCCCCTCCTCTTCATCGGAGCCGGTGGCATACAGCCGCAGCTGGACGTGGGAGGCCGTGGGCGCCCATACCTTCCAGGTGGTCTGGTTTGCCGACCAGACAGCGCCAAGGCCCTCGGCAGCGTAGGCCTCAGCGGCGTAGTCCTCCAGGTAATCCACATTGAAATACCCGTTTTTTCCGCCTGCGGCGCTCGCGGGGAGGATCAGCACGAGCGTCAGCACCACGGCAAGCAGCGCGGAGATGATTCGTTTCTGTTTCATTGTCATTCCCCTTTCTGATTCGACTGGCTGTTGGCAGACATGCACAAACAAGTGTGTCCTCCAATCCGCCGTATATGTATATTTTAACCCTCTGCACTGCCGTTGTCAAGCAGTTCGACCCGGCAGAGGCGAAAAACCTCTGCCGGGTCGGGGATTTATTTTCGTTTCGGTCTCTTGGGCTTGGGTGTCTGGCCCGGGCGGAAGGTGCGGTCCGGCGCCACGGAGCGGGCCCTGCCGGCGCCTGACTGCCTGCGGCCGGAGCCCCGGACGGTGCCCTCCGCCTTGGGCGGGGCTGAACGTCCCCGCGGCGTTTGGCTGTGGGATCTTTCGGGCGCCCGGCCGTCCTTGGGCGCAGCCTTTTGCGCGGTCTTTGATGCGGCCTTTGGCCGGATCAGGCAGCCCGGGCCGGTGCCGATCAGATCCTGGCGGTGGCAGCGGGTCAGCGCCTCGTACACCAGGGCGTAGTTCTTGGGATCCCGGTACTGGATCAGCGCCCGCTGCATGGCCTTTTCGTGGGGATCGGTGGCCACATACACCGGTTCCATGGTCCTGGGGTCCAGGCCGGTGTAGTACATCACCGTGGAGATGGTAGAGGGGGTGGGATAGAAATCCTGCACCTGCTCGGGCATATAGCCCATGTCCCGGATGTGCTCTGCCAGGAGGATTGCATCCTCCAGCCGGGAGCCTGGGTGGGAGGACATCAGATAAGGCACCACATACTGGTCCAGGCCCATCCGGGCGGAGAGCTGCTTGTATTTTTCCACAAAGCGCTGATACACCGCGTTGCGGGGCTTGCCCATGAGATCCAGCACATGGTCGGAAACGTGCTCCGGGGCCACCCGGAGCTGGCCGGAGACGTGGTACTTCACCAGCTCGCGGAAGAAGGTATCGTCCTTGTCCGCCAGCAGATAGTCAAAACGGATACCGCTGCGGATAAAGACCTTCTTCACCCCGGGCAGCGCCCGCAGCTTGCGCAGCAGGGCCACATAGTCAGAGTGGTCCGCCCGCAGATTCCGACAGGGCCGGGGGAACAGACACTGCTTGCCGGCGCAGACCCCTTTGGTCAGCTGCTTTTCACAGGCCGGCAGGCGGAAATTGGCGGTGGGGCCGCCTACGTCGTGGATGTAGCCCTTGAACTCCGGATCTCTGGTCATCCGCTCAGCCTCCCGGAGAATGGATTCGTGGCTGCGGGTCTGGATGATCCGCCCCTGGTGGAAGGTGATGGCGCAGAAGGAGCAGCCGCCAAAGCAGCCCCGGTTGGAGGTCAGGGAGAATTTAATCTCCCGGATGGCCGGCACGCCCCCCGCCTGCTCATAGCTGGGATGGTAGTTGTTTTCGTAGGGCAGGTCGTAGGTCAGGTCCATCTCCTCTTGGGTGAGGGGCTTCTGCGGGGGATTTTGAATGACGTATTCCCTGCCGTAGGGCTCAATGAGCGGTCTGGCGGTGAAGGGGTCGGTGTTGCGGTATTGGGTGTAAAAGCTGCGGGCGTAGGCCGCCTTGTCGGTACTGACAGTGTCCCAGTCCGGCAGGGTGATGCCGTCCACCACCTGGTCGGTGGTTTTGGCGCGGTAGACCGTACCGTCCAGGAAGGTCAGATCCTTCACCGAGAGCCCGGCGTTCAGGGCATCGGCCACCTCCACAATGGACCGCTCCCCCATGCCGTAGAGCAGCAAATCCGCCTGGGAGTCCAGGAGGATGGAGCGCTTCATCCGGTCGGACCAGTAGTCGTAGTGGGCAAGACGCCGCAAACTGGCCTCCATGCCGCCGATGATGATGGGCACGTCCCGATAAGTCTGCCGGATCAGGTTGCAATAGACCACCGTGGCGTAGTCCGGCCGCTTGCCGGTGACGCCGCCTGGGGTGTAGGCATCGGTTTTGCGGTGGTGCTTAAAAACGGAGTAGTGGTTGACCATGGAGTCCATATTGCCGCCCATGACCAAGAAACCCAGCCGGGGCCGGCCCAAAACGTCAATGGAGGCAGGGTCCTTCCAGTCTGGCTGGGCAATGATGCCCACCTTGTAGCCCGCGTGCTCCAGCACCCGGGAGATAATTGCATGCCCAAAGGAGGGGTGATCCACATAGGCGTCGCCGATCACATAGACGAAATCGCACTGCGCCCAGCCCCGGGCCTGCATATCACGTTTGGAAATGGGAAGAAACATAGTGAACTCCTTCTGATGAATTGAGAATTGAGAACGGAGAATTGAGAGTTGTCGGAGTTTTTCAAATCGCGATTTGAAAAACACTTTGATGCTCAATTTTCAACCTTCAATTTTCAATTTGTACCGGTGGACCCAAAGCCTCCCGCGCCGCGTTCCGTCTCGTCCAGCTCGGAGACCTCCTCAAAGGCGGCGGTCATACAGGGCACGATGACCAGCTGGGCGATCCGGTCGCCGGGGTAGATGACCTGGAGCCCCCTGCCGTGGTTGTGGATGGGGATAAACCACTCTCCCCGGTAGTCCGCGTCCACCACCCCCACCTTGTTGGCCGGGGCCATGTCCCGCTTGGAGGCCAGGCCGGAGCGGGCAAAAATCAGCCCCACCCAGCCCCGGGGAATGGCCATGGAATAACCCAGGGGGATCATCACTGTTTCGTGAGGGGGTACGCTCACCGGCGCCTCCAGGCAGGCATAGAGATCCGCCCCCGCGGACCCCTCGGTGGCATAGGCGGGCAGAACGGCCCCCTGGCGCAGGACCTTCACCGGTACGGGTGTGTGCATAACGATCCCTCCATGATTTTTTCTTTCATGATACACGGCTTTTGGCCCAAATGCAAGGATTTCTTTTCCCTCGCCGGGGCGTAAAGAATCGGAGACCGCCAAAGAGACGGTCTCCGGTTGGTTATTTCAGGCCGAGAAATCTGCGGCGGGTCAGCCCCGCCAGGGCTGCCAGGGCCGCGCCCCCCACGGCCAGCCACAGCAGCGGGCTGTGGCCGTCGGCGGTTTTGGGGTTGGTGGTACCCCCGTTGGTGGTACCCCCGTTGGTGATGCCGCTTCTGCCGGCCCCGGCGGGAGTTTGCACCCGGACCTGGGCAGCGTCCACCTTGGCATGGGCGGTGTCGTCAGTGGCGGCGGTACCGCTGACGGTATTGACCACGCTGCCGGCAGAGGCCTCCGCCTGGGTCACCTTGTGCTTGGCGGTGTATTTCTGGCTGGCGCCGGGGGCCAGGGCGGTCAGGGTCCAGTTGTCCCCGGTCAGTGGGTCTGAGATCTTCACGTTTTTCAGGGTCAGGTTGCCCTCGTTCTTCACGGTGATCTCATAAGTGATGGTCTCGCCGGCGGTATAATAGCTGTTGTTGGCAGGCTTGCTTGTGACCACCTTGGCCAGGGAGAGCTTGGGCTCTGCCTTTTGGGGGGTCACGGTGGCCTTGGCCGTGATCTTCTGCTCGGCCAGGTCGGGGTCCTCCGGGGTGGCGGAGGCCTCGGCGGTGTTGACAATGCTGCCGGCAATCAGATCCTTCTCGGTGACCTTGTACTTCACGGTAAAGGTCTTGCTCTCGCCGGGGTTCAGCACAGCAATGGTCTCGTTCAGACCGGTGAGCTTATCCTGGACCTTGATATTTTTCAGCACCACGTTGCCCTGGTTCTTAACCACCAGGCGGTAGGTGATCTCCTCTGCAAGGGCGTAGGTCTTGCCGTTTTTCGGGGTGCCCTCCACCTCTTTGGTCAGGCTGAGACTGGCGTTGCTGTTGCGCTCCTCGGCCACAAACACCCAGTCCAGCAGGCCGTCCCGGTGGACGTAGTTCGCCCCCAGGGTCTCCGGCCGGGAGATTTCCAGGGTCAGGTCGGCCTTCTCGCCCTTTTTCAGGGTGGCCAGCAACAGGTTCTCCCCCGCCCCGCCCTTTTCGGGGGTGTTCTGGGCCAGGGTCTTGTCCCCCTGCTTGACGGTAAAGGTCAACTTTTTCAAATACTCGCCCAGGCTGTCGATGCTCTCCTTGGCGGTGTCGCTGCCCGGGTTGCGGGGCTCAGCCCGGAGATAGATGCGCACATAGTCCGCGTCGGGACAGGTATTTTCCAGCTTCAGGCTTTGGGTGAGGGTGCCGCCGGGGGCCAGAGTGTCAAAGTCCGGGAAAAGCTGGGCGTCCTGGGAAAAGCGGAATTTCTCTGTACCGCCGGCATAGCCCACGGAAATCTCCTGGGCAAAGGCTGCGGGGCACAGGGCCAGCAGCAGCACAACACACAGTGCCAGCGCCGCCCCGGATCGAAACATGGTTTTCATATGGCTGCCTCCCATCGATATCGTGACAAAGACTGCCGGCCGCAGCCGGAATGCACCACGCCCGGCCTGAGAAGAATCCGGGCCGGGCGTAGGAAAAGGGTGAGAGCGTCAGTCGTTGGGCTGAATCTCGTCGTCAAAGCTGAACAGCGTGTCAATGGGTGCTTCCAGCACCCGGGACAGAGACCAGGCCAGCCGCAGCGAGGGATTGTACTTCTCCCGCTCCAGGTTGCCGATGGTCTCCCGGCGGACGTGGACCAGCTCTGCCAGTTCAGACTGCTTCAGACCTTTTCTTTTGCGGTACTCACGGATTCTTGTTGTCATTTCTTCTCCTTCTGCTCTGTGCGTGGGGCGGGGTGGTGCTGATTACAGAAGACTGCAAATCAGGGCTGTGTACTCTCCCGGATCTTCAATGGGAAGGTCGGCCAGGATCAGGCCCTGGGTGTAAAGCACCCGGGCGTACCGTTCGGCCTTCTCCGCATCCAGGGGGATCAGACTTTGCAGAGTCTGCAGGACTGGGTGCGCGGGGTTGATTTTGAGTATTTTCTCTACAGGAACCGCCATTTCGGGGTCCATGCGTTTGAAATACTTCTCCATCTCAAAGCTCATGCCGCCGTCGGGAACCAGGCAGACCGGCGCAGAGCCCAGATCGGCGGAGATCTCCGCCCGCTTGATCTTGCCCTCCAGGGTCTTGCCCAGGAACTCCAGAACGGGTTTCCAGCTCTCGGCGGCCTCGGCGGCGGATTTCTTCTCCTCCTCGGTGGCCAGATCCAGATCGTCCACAGCAATGTTGCAGAATTCTTTTTCGGAATAGGTGCCAAGGGTGCGGGGAACAAACTCGTCTACATCCTCGGTCATCAGGAGCACGTCATAGCCCTTGGCGCGCAGCTGCTCCATCTGGGGCAGGGCGGAAAGGCGCTGGCGGGATTCGCCGGCGGCAAAGTAGATTTTCTTTTGCCCCTCCGGCATGGATGCGACGTATTCCTCCAGGGTGACGGCCTTGTCCTGGGCGGCGGACCAGAACAGCAGCAGATCCTGCAGCAGCTCCTTGTGGGCGCCGTAGTCGGAGACAATGCCGTATTTCAGCGTGCGGCCAAAGGCCTTGAAGAAGGTCTCATAGGCGGGCCGGTCTTCGGTCAGCAGGCGCTTGAGCTCCTGCTTGAGCTTCTTTTCCAGGCTGTTGGCAATCACCGTGAGCTGCCGGTTGTGCTGCAGCATCTCGCGGCTGATGTTCAGGCTGAGATCCTGGGTATCCACCACACCGCGGACAAAGCGGAAGTGCTCCGGCAGCAGCTCCTGGCAGGATTCCATGATCATAACCCCGGAGGAGTACAGCTGCAGGCCCTTTTTGAAGTCTTTGGTGTAGAAGTCGTAGGGTGCCCGGGCGGGGACAAAGAGCAGGGCGTGATAGCTCACCAGGCCCTCTACACTGGTGTGCAGGATGGCTACGGGCTTTTCGTAGTCCATGAACTTGTCCTTGTAGAAGCCCTCATACTGCTCCTGGGTGACGTCCTTTTTGGACTTGAGCCACAGGGGCACCATGGAGTTCAGGGTGGTAAGCTCGGTATAGGTTTCGTATTCGGGGGTTTCGGCCTCTTCGGTGCCGGGCTTGACCCGGCTGCGCTCCAGCTCCATGCGGATGGGATAGCGGATGTAGTCGGAGTATTTTTTCACCAGGGCCTGGAGCTGGTACTGCTCTAAGAAGCGGGAGTACTTCTCGTCCTCGGTGTCGTCCTTCAGCTTCAGGATGACCTGGGTGCCCACGGTGGTCTTTTCGGTTTCGGTGAGAGTAAAGCCGTCGGCGCCGGAGGACTGCCACATCCAGGCCTGCGTCTCGCCGTATTTTTTGCTGAGCACCGTCACCGTCTGGGCCACCATAAAGGCGGAATAGAAGCCCACGCCGAACTGGCCGATGATGTCCACGTCCTTGGTATCGGGGGCCAGTTCCTTTTTGAACTGGAGCGAGCCGCTTTTGGCAATGGTGCCCAGGTTCTGCTCCAGCTCCTCACGGCTCATGCCGATGCCGTTATCGGAAATTGTGAGCAGGCCCAGCTTTTTGTCCACATGCAGGTCAATGGCGAAGTCCTCGCGGCTCATGCCCACGTTTTCGTCGGTCAGGGCCAGGTAGGCCAGCTTGTCAATGGCGTCGCTGGCGTTGGACAACAACTCCCGCAGGAAGATCTCCTGGTGGGTGTAGATGGAATTGATCATCAGGTCCAGCAGACGCTTGGATTCTGCCTTGAATTGCTTTTTCAAAGATCAAACACCTCTTGTTTATAACCGGCATTATTCACTGATATGCCGGGTCTATTATAGCTTACTTCATGAAAAAATCAAGTATTATTGTAAAATGTAACAAATAATTTAATAATTTGACATGCCGGATTCGTGCCGGTTTGTCTTGCCCAGCAGGGGCCGGATGTCGCTGCCCACAAAGCTGAGCAGTTGGAAATTTCCCAGCAGCCTGGAGGAAATCTGGGGCCCGTAGCGCTTTTCCAGGTCCTCGGGCCGGAGGTTGGTAGAGATGATCATGGCGCTTTTTTGCAGCAGCCTGGCGTTGAGCAGGCTGTAGAGCGTGGCGGTGACAAACTGGGTGGTCATCTCGGTGCCCAGGTCGTCCAGAATCAGCAGCTCCGGCAGGCAGTACTCCTCCAGCAGGGGCTCTGTCCCCTCCCCGCCGAACTTGGCGGACTCGAAGGCCGCAAACAGCTGGGGGGCCGAGGCGTAGCGCACGCCAAAGCCGGCGTCGGTCACCTGGCGGGCAATGCAGGCGGACAGGAAGGTCTTGCCCAGGCCCGTGGCGCCGGAAAACAGCAAATTCCCACTGCCCTGAAACTGGGCCGCGTAGCGCCGGCAGGCGGCAAGCACCGTGGCCATCAGCTTGCGGGGCACAACGCCCAGGTCGGGGTCGTACCGGTCGGAGTAGTAGCCCAGGTTGAAGTTTTCAAACCGCTCCCGGCCGCTGCCCATCAGGGGGGAGAGCTCTTTTTTCTGCTCCTGGCGGCACAGCTCGCGCAGGCACTCGCACATCACGCCCCCCACGTATCCCCGGCCGCCGCAGTGGGCGCAGGCAGGCTGATACTCCAGGGCGCTGGGGTCCAGCTCCGCCCCCTCGAGAATCCACTGGCGCTCCGCCTGGAGAGCCAGGTTTTCCTTTTTGATGGCGGCAATGGCCTGGACAGGGTCCTCCCCCTTGGAGAAGCAGACCGCCATGGTCTGGGCCATGGAGCGGCGCAGGGCCCGGTCAATGGCCAGCAGCCGGGGATAGTCCCGGTAGGCCTTGTCACGGACCTGTTCAAAATCCGCCTGATGCTGGCGGTTATCCTCCTCCAGACGGGCCTGGGCCCGGCGGACTACGGCTGGTTCGTATGCCATTGGTTTGCCTCCTCTTCCTCCATCAGACGCTCGGCGGCCTGCCGCAGCATGGGGCTGAGCGCCTGGCCGTGGCGCTGGAACTGGTCTGCGGGCTTGGCTGTGGGCTTGGCCGCAGGCTTGCGGTCGTACTGCTCAATCTGCTCGGGGGTGCGCAGGCCCTGGCTGTGCCAGCGCTGCAGAATGGAATTCATGTAGGGCCATTTGAGCCCGCCGGTGTTCATCACGGTTTTGTCGTAGGCCAGGCGGAAGGTCTGCTCCGGCAGGTCCAGATCCGCCCAGGCGGTGAGATATTTCTCCTCGGTTTGGGTCAGCCGCCGGCCCTCAATGCCCAACAGCCTTGTCAGCTGCCCCATCCGGCTGCGGCGCACCCCCTGCTGCCGGACAAAGGCGGAGGCCAGCTCCAGGCTGTCAATGCCCTCGTCAGCCCAATGGTAGGCCTCCCGCTCGATGGTGCGAAAGCTGGGCATCCGGCCCGAGCCCCGGCTGCGGCTGCGCTCAACACAGTAGTGCACCAGCATATTGATGATCTCCGGGTCCAGGCCCACGTATTCATAAATGGACAGCAGAATCTGCAGCTCCTGGGTGGAAAGCACCCGGCTGAGATAGCGCTGCACCTCCCCCACCAGCCTTTGAAAGCCGGAGTTGGGCTGCTCCATCCGCCGGAGCACGTCCTGCTCGGTGTACTCCGGCCGCTGCTCGCTGCGCAGCAGCGGCGGCCGGGCCGGGGCAGGCTCCAGCCCCAGCTGACACAGCAGCGCCTGGGCCTGCTGCAGCCGCTGGGGGCTGAGACTTACGGGGACGCTGCCTGCCAGCTGGGCCAGATAGACCAGGCAGGCGTCCGGGTCCGCCGCACCCAGAAGCTTTTCCAGAGCCTGGGGCGAAATTGATATCTCTTCCATGGGGATTCTCCTCCAATTTACTGCCCTTTAGTATAACACATCTTGCCCGGTATCTCAAGTCTCCTTTGCGCAGGATCGGTGATTTTTCGCCGGTTTTTCCCCGCCGGGATTTGGACAAATTCCCCCTTCTTTTCAAAAAATTTTCTTTTTCCCCATTGCATCAGGCAGACAAATATGATAAGATTGCTGTATTCCAAAGAAAGTGAGTTTTACAACCATGAATGTAATGCGCAAACTGGCGGCCCTGCTGCTGGTTGCCGCTCTGCTTGCCGGTGTGTTTGTCGGCTGCAGCCAGAACGACAATCCTCAGTCCGATTCTGCCGCCTCCACCCCGGCTTCCGAGGCGCCTGCTGACTCCGGCGCGGCCACTGTTGCCTCCGGCGCAGCCGACGAAGCCCCCGCGGCGACCGAGTTTGTCCCCCCCGAGGTGGGCGATCCTGCCACCTCCAACGCCAAGGTTGTCTACACCGAGGACGGCATCACCCCCGAATCCGAGAGCATGAGCACCGTGGTAACCAAGGTTGGCGACCTGGAGCTGGACAACGCCACCCTGCAGATCTACTACTGGTCCCAGTATTATAACCTGATGAACAGCTACTATGCCATGATGGTCGGCATCGACGAGAACGTCCCCCTGTCTGAGCAGTACTCCTTTATGGAGGGCCAGACCTGGGAGCAGTATTTCATCGAGAGCGCCATGGAGAATTTCGCCCAGGTGGGCGCCCTGTACACCGAGGGCCAAAAGGCCGGCTTCACCATGTCCCAGGAGGACCAGGATGCCCTGGAGGAGAATCTCAGCACCCTGGACGACCAGGCGGTGCAGTACGGCTTTGACACCGCAGAGGATCTGATCCAGGCCAACTTCGGCACCGGCGTCAGCCGGGAGACCTACGAGAACTTTGCCCGGGTCAACTCCTATGCCTCCGCCTACTACCGTTCCCTGGTGGACGCGGTGGAGTACACCGACGAGGATCTGGCAGAATACCTGGCCTCCCACGCTGACGACTATCCCGGCGCCACCCTGGAGTACCCCAATGTGAACGTGCGGCACATTCTCATCACCACCGAAGACGACAGCGACGATGCCGAGGCCGAGACCCAGGACGCCGAAGCCGAGACCCAGGACGCCGAGGCCGAGACCCAGGACGCCGATGCCGCCTCCGCCGCCGCCAAGGCCAAGGCCGAGGAGATCCTGGCCGAGTACGAGAAGAACCCCACCGAGGAGAACTTTGCCGCCCTGGCAGAGCAGTACTCCACCGATCCCGGCTCCAACACCAACGGCGGCCTGTATGAGGACGTCTACCCCGGGCAGATGGTGGAAACCTTTAACGACTGGTGCTTCGATCCCGCCCGGAAGCCCGGCGACACCGGCATTGTGGAAACCAGCTACGGCTACCACGTGATGTACTTTGTGGGCCAGACCGAAAACTACTACTGGAAGGACGTGGCCCAGAGCGAGTATGCCAACGACCGGGTGGCCACCGCCATGGAGGAGCTGATGGCAGGTTATCCCAACCAGCCCAGCTACCTGGACGTGGTGCTCTCCAAGCTGCTGGTGAAAGAGCCCGAAGCCGAATAATCCAACCCCATTGGGGGAGCCGCCTGCCGCGGCTCCCCTTTGTTTTTCCGCTCCCCTCTTGCCAATCCGGACTCCATCCGTTATAATAGGCAACACAAAACACCCAGACAAGGATACACGCTTATGACTTACAACGCAGGCAGCTATGATATCGCGGTGATCGGCGCCGGCCACGCCGGCATTGAGGCCGCTATGGCCGCAGCCCGGCTGGGCTGCAAGACCCTGGTGCTCACCATCAACCTGGACGCTGTGGGCAATATGCCCTGCAACCCCGCCATTGGCGGCACGGCCAAGGGCCATCTGGTCCGGGAGCTGGACGCCCTGGGCGGACAGATGGGCATTGCGGCGGACCACTGCTGCATCCAATACCGGATGCTGAACCGGGGCAAGGGGCCCGCGGTCCACTCTCTCCGGGCCCAGGCGGACCGGCGGCAGTACCAGCAGTATATGAAAGCCCTGCTGGAGGGACAGGAGAATTTGGAGCTGAAGCAGGCCATGGCCGTCTCCATCGGCACCAAGGACGGGGCGGTCTGCTCTGTGACCACCCAGCTGGGGGCGGAGTACCGGGTAAAGGCCGTGGTGCTGGCCACCGGCACCTTCTTGGACAGCACGGTGATCATTGGGCCCACGGTGCTCTCCTCCGGGCCAGACGGGATGCATGCGGCCACGGGCCTGGCAGACTGTCTGCGGGGTTTGGGCCTGTCTCTGCGCCGGTTTAAAACCGGCACCCCGCCCCGGATCAACGCCCGCAGCGTAGATTTTGACAAAATGGAGCTGCAGCCAGGCGACGAGTCAGTCATCCCCTTCTCCTTTACCACAGAGCAGGCCCCACCCAACCGTGCGGTGTGCCATCTCACCTACACCAACGAGACCACCCACCAAATTATCCGGGACCACCTGGACGAGAGCCCGATTTATGACGGGTCCATCACCGGCGTGGGGCCCAGGTACTGCCCCTCCATTGAGACCAAAATCGTCCGCTTTGCAGACAAGCCCAGGCACCAGCTGTTTGTGGAGCCCACAGGCCTGGACACCCGGGAGCTGTATTTGCAGGGCTTCTCCTCCTCCATGCCGGAGCAGGTGCAGCTGGAGATGCTCCACTCTGTGCAGGGGCTGGAGCACGCCCAGATGATGCGGCCGGCCTATGCCATTGAGTACGAGTGCATCGACCCCACCCAGCTGCTGCCTACCCTGGAGTGCAAGCCTGTGGCGGGGTTGTACGGCGCGGGCCAGTTTAACGGCTCCTCCGGATATGAAGAGGCGGCGGTGCAGGGCTTTGTGGCCGGGGTGAACGCGGCGCTGAAGCTGCTGGGCCGGGAGCCCCTGATTTTGAAGCGCTCAGACGGCTACATCGGCACGCTGATTGACGATTTGGTCACCAAGGGCACCCAGGAGCCCTACCGGATCATGACCTCCCGCAGCGAGTACCGGCTGCTCCACCGGCAGGATAACGCCGACCAGCGGCTGACCCCCATCGGCTATCGGATCGGTCTGATTTCAGAGCAGCGCTACCTGGACACCCTGGAAAAATACGCCGCTGTGGACCGGGAGTGCAAACGGCTGGAGCACAGCGGCGTGGCCGCAAGCCCCGCGCTGAACGCGTTTTTGACTGCCAGAGGCTCCGCCCCGGTGGAGAGCGCCGCTCGGCTGGCGGATCTGGTCCGACGGCCGGAGCTGGGCTATGACGACATTGCCCCCTTTGACCCGGACCGGCCTGCCCTGTCCCCTGCGGTGCGGGAGCAGGTGGAAATCCGCCTGAAATACGCGGGCTACATCGCCCGGCAGGAAAAGCAGGTGGAGCAGTTCCGCAAGGCCGAGAGCCTGCGCCTGCCGGAGAATCTGGATTACAGCGCCATCCACGGCTTGAAGGAAGAGGCCCGGCAGAAGCTCAGCCAAATCCGGCCCATGAGCCTGGGTCAGGCCAGCCGGATCTCCGGCGTGAGTCCCTCCGACACAGCGGTGCTGATGGTCTGGCTGGAGCAGCAGCGCCGCAGCGGGCAGCAGAACCCCGGGGATTGATCCCCGGGGCTGCAAAGAATTTGGACGATTTTTGAAAAAATCCCTTGACAAAACCGAAAAAGAATTATATAATTTTCATGCTTAAACGCATCCGCCCTTAGCTCAGTTGGTAGAGCAACTGACTCTTAATCAGTGGGTCCCGGGTTCGAGTCCCTGAGGGCGGACCATACCAGCGCTGTTCCACCGCAGCGCTCCAACGGCCCGTTGGTCAAGTGGTTAAGACAGTGGCCTCTCACGCCATTAACATCGGTTCGAATCCGGTACGGGTCACCATGAAAAAAGCACTTTTGTCATGAGACAAAAGTGCTTTTTTCAGTGAGATTCGCCTTACGGCGAGTGAGATTGCTGCGCATTGATATTCGGCTGGCGCCGAGTGAGATTGCGCTGCGCGCAGTTTTGGAGGCGAATATCTTATCACTAGCGGGCAGCCAGGACAGCGAGGCGGCGGCCTACGGGGCGGCATCGGCAGTGAAGCTGATGGCCGGGCTGGAGCTGGGCGCCTACCGGGAGACCGTGCTGGGGCAGGAGGTCAGCGGCGACACCCAGGCCCTGGTGCAGGGGCTGTACGTGGCCCGGCGGGGCGCCCCGGGCCGGGAGCCGGAGACCCTGGAGACCTGGACGGCGCTGTGGAATTTCATCACACAGGAGGAGACACCATGAAGAAGCTTTGGATCTGGCTGGTGCTGGCAGCCCTGAGCCTGGGGCTGTGCGGCTGCTCCATCTACCCCGAGCAGGCGGTGGACGGGACGCCCTGGGACAAACACTGGGAGATGATGGGCAACGTGCTGGGTGTGGAGGCCCCGGGGGACGACTTCCGGCTGCTGGAGAACAACTCGGTGCTCACAGGCTCCGCCACCTTTTACGCCTCCTGGGTCACCGGAGAGGCGGAAAAGTGGACCAACGAGAACGACAAAGAGGTGGATCTCTACCCCGGGCAGATTTATCTGATGGTCTACGGCTGCGCGGATGCCGCCGCGGCGGAGGAGGCCAAGGCCGACTGGATGGGCCGGCAGGAGGAGATCTACCAGGTGCAGCAGGTCCGCACGGCCACGGCCAACGGCCAGGCGTACGAGCTGATGTACTACCGCACCGACTCGGAGCAGAACCCCTATGAGCGGGGCATCACCGCCTTTGGGCTCTACGGCAGCTATGTGGTGATTGTGGAGCTGACCTGCACCGCGGACTACACTGCCGACGAAGAAGCGGTACTGCTGTGGTATCTGGAGGGCTGCCACTACGCCCCCCTGACAGACTGAAGGGAGCCGTGTCATGGACGAAGAATATGTGGAGCAGACCGCTCCCCTGCTGATCAATGACAGCGAGCTCAGCACCGAGGCCGTCCGCCAGGCCCTGGCTGCCCTGATGCGCACCCCGGCGTGGATTTTGCTGCGGGTGCTGTACGGACTGCTGCTGGCCACTGGCTTTTACCTGGTGGCGCAGGGTCTTTCGGGCCGGGGGTCCCAGGGCGGGATTGCCCTGGGCATCGGCCTGGTGGGTGTGAGCCTGTGGATGTACGTCCAAAAAATTCTGCGGGAGCCCGCCCGCCGGGCAAAGGCCTGGGCCCTGAAGCAGGCCGGCCAGGGGCAGCAGATCCCCATTGCCCGGCAGTACCGGCTCTATGAGGACCAGGTGGTCAGCCTGACCCGGGACGAGGAGCCCCTGGAGCTGCCCTATGCAGAGCTGGCCCAGGTGCTGCCCACGGCAGATTATCTGGTGCTCTGCACCACCGCAAAGCGGCTGCTGGTGCTGCGCCGGCAGGGCTTTACCCAGGGCAGCGAGGAGGAATTCTGGGCGCTGCTGACCCGGGTCAGGCCCAAGGCAGTGCCGAAAAAATTCCGGACCTGACAGGCCCGGGGAAAGACGGAAGACAATGGCTTTGTTTTTTCGCGACAGCCCAAGCTATGACGTATCCCGCCGGTTGACCGGCTTTGACCGGTACTGGCAGCTGCTGGGCTTTTATGCGTTCCGCTGGTTTAAGGTAAATCTGATCACCCTGGTGGGGGCGGCGCCCCTGGCCTTTGGCATTGTGGTCTTTTGCCGGCGGAACAGGGCTTGCAGTCCGGCGGGAATGTGATATAATAGGATGCAGAACACACAGGAGGTGCCGCCATGAAGCAGACCGCTGCCCCCCGCACCCTCACCACCCCCCAGGCAGATACGCTGGGCCCCGCTGCCCCCTGGCAGGACTATCCCCGGCCCCAGCTGGTCAGGGGGGAATGGATCAATCTCAACGGCCGGTGGGAGTTCGGCACCGGGCCGGAGACCCACGGTCTGCCCGGCGAGGAGGTCTACGCCCATCAGATCCTGGTCCCCTTTCCCCCGGAGAGCGCCCTGTCCGGCATCGGCCGGCGGCGGGAGAAGCAGACAGACCTGCTGTACTACCGCAGGCGCTTTGTGCTGCCAGCCCTGCCCTCGGACCGGTACCTGCTGCTCCACTGCCCGGGGATCGACCAGGAGGCAGAGGTGTATTGCAACGGCAGCCCTGTAGGCCGCCTGGCCCCGGTGCTGGATGGGCCCGCGCCCCTGTGGCTGCCCGATCCCCGGCAGGGGGACAACGAGCTGGTGCTGGCGGTCAGGGACAGGCTGGACAGGAAGGCGTGGCCCTGGGGCAAGCAGCGGCAAAAGGACGGGGGGATGTGGTACTCCCCGGTCTCCGGCATCTGGCAGACGGTGTGGCTGGAGTGGGTGCCCCGGGAGTTTGTCACCCGGGTGAAGCTCACCCCCTCCCTTACCGACGCCCGGGTGGAGGTCTTTACCGCCCGGGTGGGAGAGACGCCCCTGTGGCCGGGCCAGCCTGCCGAAACAGGCAGCCTGGAATTTGCCGGCAGCACCCTGGCCCTGGACCGGGGCGTGGGGACGCTGACGCCGGCAGAGCCCAGACTCTGGACTCCGGAGGACCCCTGGCTGTATCGGTTTGCGATCCGCTGCGGGCAGGACCGGGTGGAATCCTACTTTGGGCTGCGCACCGTCGGGACAGGCCGCGTGAACGGGGTGCCCAGGCTGCTGCTCAACGGCAGGCCCCACTTCTTCCACGGGCTGCTGGATCAGGGCTGGTGGCCCGACGGGCTGTGGACCCCTGCAAGCCCCGAATGCTGGGACAAAGAGCTGACAGACGTGAAAGCCCTGGGCTTTGACACCCTGCGCAAGCACATCAAGGTGGAGCCGGAGCTGTTCTATTACGCCTGCGACCGGCTGGGGGTGCTGGTGTTCCAGGATCTGATCAACAGCGGCAGCTACAGCTTCCTGCGGGACACCGCCCTGCCCACGGCAGGGGTGCAGCGCCTGCCCCATCTGTTCCGCCTGCCCCACCCCAGACAGCGGGCCCTGTTCCGGCGGCATATGGCGTCTACGGTGGCACAGCTTTCCGGCCATCCCAGCGTGGTGTACTGGACGGTGTTCAACGAGGGCTGGGGGCAGCACCAAACCCGGCAGTGCTACAGGGCCATGAAGGCCCTGGACCCCCACCGGATCATCGACACCACCTCCGGCTGGTTCCGGGTGGGGCCCTCGGACGTGGAGAGCCGGCACGTCTACTTCCGGCCCTTCCGGCTGCCCAAAAGCCGGCGGCCGGTGGTGCTGTCTGAGTTTGGCGGCTATGTGTGGAAATCCCCCGCCCACAGCCGATACCCGGACAAGACCTACGGCTACAAGCTCTTTGACCGGCAGGAGGACTATCAAACCGCCCTGCTGGCGCTGTATACCCAACAGATCCTGCCGGCGGTGGGCCGGGGGCTCTGCGGGGCGGTGTACACCCAGGTGTCTGACGTGGAGGAGGAGACCAACGGCCTGTTCACCTATGACCGGCGGCTGTGCAAGGTGGAGCCCCGGGCCATGGCGGAGCTGGGCAGGGCCCTGCGGCAGGCGGCAGAGAGATAAAAAAACAGCGCGGCGGATCCGATTGAAAAACCGGGTCCGCCGCGGCGTATATTCTGCCGGATTCGGGGAATCACTACTGTCAGAAGCTTGCACAAGGAGGCGAGGCGCGTGGCGCAGCTGCACCGCGGGCGGCAGAGTCTGGTATTCCCCAACCGGCCGGTCATTGCCGCCTATTCCTCGGTGGTGGGGAAAAAGGAGGGGCAGGGGCCCCTAGGCACCTGGTTTGACCGGGTGATGGAGGACACCGGCTGCAAAGAGCCCAGCTGGGAAAAGGCCGAGACCCGGCTGCAAAAAACTGCCCTGGAGCTGCTGCTGACCCGGGCGGAGCTGGAGCCCGCCGCCCTGGACGGGGTGTTCTCCGGCGACCTGCTGAACCAGTGCATCGGCTCCAGCTTTGCCCTGCGGGGCACGGGCGTGCCCGCTCTGGGACTGTACGGGGCCTGCTCCACCATGGCGGAGGCCCTGCTGCTGGCCGGGGCAGCGGTGAACGCCGGCTATGCCGAACGGGTGGCCGCAATCACCTCCTCCCACTTTGCGGCGGCGGAGCGGCAGTACCGCTTCCCGCTGAACTACGGCGGCCAGCGGACCCCTACCTCCCAGTGGACGGTGACCGGCAGCGGGGCGGCCCTGGTGGCCGCCCAGGGCCGGGGCCCTGCCCTGGCGGCCGCCACCGTGGGCACCGTGGAGGACAAGGGCATCCAAGATGCCAACAACATGGGCGCGGCCATGGCCATCGCCGCCTACCGCACCATCCGGGCCCACCTGGAGGACCTGCACCTGGAGCCGGAGGACTACGACATGATCGTCACCGGCGACCTGGGCACCCTGGGCAAGGCCATGGTGGAGGCCCTCTTTGCCCGGGACGGAATCCGGCTGGGCAGCCGGTACCGGGACTGCGGCGAGATGATCTACGACATCCGGGCCCAGGACGCCCACTGCGGCGGCTCCGGCTGCGGGTGCAGCGCGGTGGTGCTGTGCGGGCAGCTGCTGAAGCTGCTGGAGCAGGGCGAGGTGAAGCGGCTGCTGTTTTGCGGCACAGGGGCGCTGCTGTCCCCCATCTCTACCCAACAGGGGGAGTCGATCCCCTCCATATGCCACGCCGTGGCCATCCAGGCCCCGGGAGAGGAGGCGCCATGGAATTTGTAAAAGCCTTTGTGCTGGGCGGGCTGCTGTGTCTGATCGGCCAGGTGCTGATTGACCGCACCCGCCTGACCCCCGCCCGGATACTCACGGGATATGTGGTGTGCGGGGTGATCTTAAGCGGCTGCGGGGTATACGGCGCGCTGGTGCAGTGGGGCGGCGCCGGGGCCACCGTGCCACTGACCGGCTTTGGCCACACCCTGGCCCAGGGGGTGCGCCGGGCGGTGCAGGCCCAGGGGCTTCTGGGCGCACTGACCGGGGGGCTCACCGCCGCCTCCGGCGGCATAGCGGCGGCCATAGTCTTTGCCCTGGCCGCGGCGCTGGTGTTTCACTCCAAGGACAAATAGCCCTCAGGCCAGGCCCGCCTTGGCCAGATAGCGGCGGCAGACGGCTTCGGCCTGCAGGGCCAGGGCCTGCTCGTCCAGATCGGCAAGGCGGCCCTGCCGGACGGTAAACCGGCCGTGCACCATGGTGTAGTCCACGCTCTGGCGGAAGCCCACCGTGGCAAGGACGTTTTTGGGGTCCAGGCAGGCGCCGGCAAGCTCCACCCGGCGGGTGTCAATGAGGAAGAGGTCGGCACACTTGCCCACGGCCAGCTGGCCGATGTCCTGCCGGCCCAGCAGCCTTGCCCCGCCCCGGGTGGCCAGCTTGAGCAGCTGGTAGCCAGAGGGGGCCCTGGACTTCCACTGCAGGCGGTGGAGCAGATAGCAGACGCGCAGCTCCTCCAGCAGGTCAGACCCGTCCTGGGAGGCGGAGCCGTCCACTGCCAGGCCCACGGGCACCCCTGCGGCCAGCAGATCCGGCAGCCGGGCCACCCCGGAGGCGAGCTTCATGTTGGACACCGGGCAGTGGGCCACGCCGGTGCCGGTGGCCGCCAGGCGGCGGATCTCCTCGTCGTTGAAGTGGATGCCGTGGGCGTACCACACGTCCGGCCCCAGCCAGCCCAGGCGCTCCATATAGTCCAGGGGGCGCAGGCCGTACCGCTCCAGGGTGTAGCGCTCCTCGTCCAGGGTCTCGCACAGATGGGTGTGCAGCCGCACCCCCTTGCTGCGGGCCAGCAGGGCCGACTGCCGCAGCAGCTCCCCGGAGACCGAGAAGGGGGAGCAGGGCGCCAGGGCCACCGTGGTCATAGAGCCGAAGGAGGGGTCATGGTAGCGGTCAATGGCAGCCTCGCAGTCCGCCAGGATCCGGTCCACGGTCTGCACCACAGAGTCGGGGGGCAGGCCGCCGTCCTTGCGGCTCAGGTCCATGCTGCCCCGGCTGGCCGCCAGACGGATGCCCAGGGTGCGGGCCGCCTCCACCTGGGCCCCCAGCAGATCCCCGCTGTGGGCGGGAAATACATAGTGGTGGTCAAAGCAGGTGGTGCAGCCGTTTTTCATCAGCTCTGCCAGGCCGGTCATAGAGGACATACGCACCACGTCCCGGTCCAGATTCTTCCAGACCTCATACAGGGCCCGGAGCCAGTCAAAGAGCTCCAGCTCCTGCACCCCGGGCAGATTGCGGGAGAACTGCTGGTAGAGATGGTGATGGGTGTTGATCAGCCCCGGATAGCAGAGCATATGGCTGCAGTCCAGGGTCTCGTCGGCCCGGGCCTCCAAATCGGGGCCGATGGCCGCAATCAGCCCGTCCCGGACCAGCAGGTCCACCCCGGTGCAGACACGGTCCTCATCGTCACAGGTGACCAGCGCCTGCAGATGTTTCAAAAGCGTCACTGACATGGCAGCTTCCTCCCTCTCCCCGGCCGGCCGGGGATGTATTTGTCTCTATTTTACCACAGGGCAGGCCAAAAGAAAAGCAAATCTTAAAATATTTTTGGGGATATAAAAATTATTTTTGTGAAAGAGCTTGAAACCCGGCGCCGTTTGTGCTACTCTGTAGGCGAAAGAACCCCCGAAGGGAAAGGAGACATTCTATCATGCAAAATGACTTTCAATATCTGATTCACAACAACGGCGACGTCAGCCGCAAGCATCCGGAAAAGGCACAGCAGATGTTCCCCGTGAGCCGGGCCAGAGACGCCCGGAACTTCCACCGGCAGATCCCCGGCTTTGAGATGACCCCCCTGGTGGCCCTGCCCCATCTGGCCGACCTGCTGGGTCTGGGCGGCATTTACATCAAGGACGAGGCCCAGCGGCTGGAGCTGCGCTCGTTCAAGGTCATGGGCGGGTCCTACGCGGTGTACCGCCTGGTGCGGCAGATCCTGGGCCGGGAGGACGAGGCGCTGAGCTTTGACTATCTGGTCAGCGACGAGTGCCACAAGCTGCTGGAGGGCACGGTGCTCTGCTCCGCCACCGACGGCAACCACGGCAGAGGTCTGGCCTGGGCCTGCCAGCAGCTGCGTCTGCCCTGCAAGATCTACGTCCACAGCGAGACCAGCCAGCCCCGGATTGACGCCATTGCCAAGTATGGCGCCCAGGTCACTGTGGTGGACGGCAACTATGACGACGCCGTGCGCAAGGCCGCCGAGGACGCCAAGGCCAACGGCTGGTACGTGGTTTCCGACACCTCCTGGCCCGGCTATGAGAAGATCCCCACCTGGATCATGCAGGGCTACACCTCCCTGATGCTGGAGGTGCAGGAGCAGTTTGCCGGCATGGGCATTGTAAAGCCCACCCATGTGTTTGTCCAGGCAGGCGTAGGCGCCATGGCCGCCAGCGTGGTGGGCTTTTACAGCGCCCTGTTCCCCGAGGATCCCCCCCTGTTTGTGGTGGTAGAGCCGGAGAACGCCGCCTGCATCTATGCGTCCATGGCGGCGGGCGACGGCAAGTGCCACTCTGTGAAGGGCAGCCTGGATACCATCATGGCGGGCCTGGCCTGCGGCGACCCCTCCCCCGTGGCCTTTGAGATCCTGCGGGACAACGCCGACATCTTCATGGCCGTGCCCGACAACGTGGCGGCCAGAGGCATGCGGATTTTGGGCGTGCCCCTCCACGGCGACCCCATGGTGGTCAGCGGCGAGAGCGGCGCGGTGCCCCTGGGCACCCTGTTTGCCCTGATGACCGACGAGATCAACGAGGATCTGCGCAGCGCCCTGAAGCTGGATCACAACTCCCTGGTGTTTATGGTGAACACCGAGGGCAACACCGACCCCATTGAGTTCCGCCGGATTCTCTGGGACGGCAAGGACCCCGTGCCCACCAGATACCGGATCGTCCGGTAAGCGGCAGCACCCCACCGGCCTGCGGGCCGGTGGGGTGCTGTGTGCTTCAGCGGCGGGTTTTGCGGTACTGGGCCGGGGTGCTGCCGGTGATTTGCCGGAAGCAGCGGATGAAATAGTTGGCGTTGGTAAAGGCCAGCTGCTCGGAGATCTCCTGGACGGACAGCACGGTGGACTCCAGCAGAACCTTGGCCCGCTCCATTTTGGTGACGCGGATGTAATCGCTCAGGGACATGCCCGTCTCCCGCCGGAATTTATCGGTGAGATAGTACTCGGAGTAGCCGGCCAGGGCCGCCACGTCCGCGGCCCGGAGCTTCCGCTCGGTGTTCAGCTCAATAAAGTCGCAGCATTTTTGGATGGCGGGGGAATACCCGGGGTTGGCCCGCAGGTGGTGCACCCGGCGGATAAAATCGTGGTACATGGTGTGGGCCAGCATATTCAGCTCACCGGAATCCCGGCAGTCCTCCACCGCCTGGATATAGGAGTCCCCCAGGGGATAGGCAATCTCGGGGCTGAGCCCGCCCTCCATGGCTGCCCTGGAAACCAGGGTGGTAAAGACCACAATGCTGGTTTTCATCTGCCGCAGGGGGTCTGCCCCCCGGACAGGCACGCCGCCGCTGATCAGGCTGCTGGTGCGCAGGGCGTGCTGATAGTGGAGATCCCCGTTGCGGACCATCTGCAGCAGGGCCCGCTCCGCCCAGTAGACCTGGGTGCGGTCTCTGGCCGGGGCGGCCTGCACCGGCCGGGGCGAGGGGCCCAAATCCTCTGCCAGAACGTCCGGGCCGACCTGCTGACCGGTGAGGGTGTTGTGCACCAGCGCCACGTAGCGGACAAAAATGGCATAGGACATCACCGGCAGCCGGGGGGCCATGGCGCACAGGGCGGCGGCCCAGGGGGCGTTTTCCCGGCTGTGGGTATAGGGGCTCAGCGCAGGGCGCAGCTGGGAGGCGGTCTGGGCGGTGTAAAACACCGGGCCGATCACAAAGATCAGATCGTGCCGGCGCTCGGATTCAAAGGTGACGGCCCACTGCATACCGATGGAGGAGCCCAGCAGCCGGGGCCGGTCGGTCCGGGTGTCGGCGGCGCAGGCGCAGGCCTTCTCCAGGCCCCCCAGCACCCGGAAGGCCCGGTCCAGCACCTCCCGGTCCGCCTGGGGGCAGGAGCTTGCAATCAGGCTGCCGGCGCGGTCATAGCACCAGATATAAAACCCCTCGCTCTCCGGGATCAGGCGCTGCAGCAGCATCAGATTCTGCTCGGCGCGGGTCATGCGGGGATCCATAGACACGCTCCTTCCCGAATAATCGTCATTTCTTTGATCATTATACTACGCCTTCTGCCGGAGCGCAACGGGAAAGGGCCATTTTTCACAGAAAATCCTCTGAGAACGCGGTTTCTGCAATTCTCCTGAATTTTTATCATTTTTCCGGAATATTTCAATTTACGTCCGGTCCGGTTTTCGGTAAAATGGAAGCATCCAAAGGACTGCGGTCCAAACTGAAAAGAAAGAGGCGTTTTCTTATGGCAAAAACCAAGCAACCCCTGGCCCCTCAGGAGGGCGTCCACTACCGCCGGGCCAAGCTGTGGCAGATCATTCTGATGGCCTGCAACGCCCTCAACGGCATGGCAATTTACATTTTTATCGGCCAGGCCATCTATGCTGCCAACCTGGGCTACGGCATTGCCACCGTGGCGGTGGGCGGCCTGCTCACCTTCACCCGTGTGTTTGACGCTGTGACCGACCCGCTGCTGGCCTTCCTCTACGACCGGATGAACACCCGCTGGGGCAAGGTGCGGCCGCTGATGCTGCTGGGCTGGCTGATCCAGTCCCTGGGGCTGATGCTGCTGTTCTCCTGGACCTCCAGCAAGGGCTTTGGCGTGGGGATGTTCCTGGCCACCTATATGCTCCACCTGATCGGCTACACCATTGTGAACATGACAGCCCAGACCCTGCCCGCCCTGATGACCAACGACCCCAAGCAGCGGCCCACCGTGGGCGTGTGGCAGACGGTGTTCAACTACATCGTGCCCATGGCCTTTACCATTGTGCTCAACACGGTGCTGCTGCCCAGATTCGGTGAGATGGTCACCTCTGACGCCGGGGTCAGCTTCAACTACAACCAGGCCTATCTCTCCGCCGCCGCGGCGGTGACGGTGGGGGTGTCTCTGGTGGGCGTGCTGCTGTGCTGCGTGGGCGTTTCCGCCTTTGACAAGCCCGAAAACTTCCGGGGCACCAAGAAAATCCAGGAGCGGCTGAAGCTGAAGGATATGCTCCAGGTGCTGGCCAAGAACAAGCCCCTGCAGAGCTACATTGTGGCCCAGTCCTCCGACAAGATTGCCCAGCAGGCCGGCGGCGCCGCCATTGTGGCCACCATGCTCAACGGCATTCTCATCGGCAATATGTCCATTGCCACCTACCTGAGCGTGGGCGGCATGTTCCCCTCCATCATCTTTGCCATGATCGGCGCCCGGTACTGCGGCAAGCACGGCAACAAGGAATCCATTGTCGCCTGGGCCCGGAACTGCATCTTTGCCAACCTGGTGATGATCGGCTTCTTTGCGGTGGTCTGGTTCACCGTGGGCACCCACACCATTGCCAGCTTTGGCGTGACCATGATCCTCTACATCCTGCTCACCCTGGTGTGCAACGGCTTTATGATGGCCGGCACCACCGCCAACACCGCCTTTATGGCCGACATCATCGACTATGAGCTGGACCGCAGCGGCAACTATGTGCCCGCGGTGGTCTCCGGCACCTACAGCCTGATTGACAAAATCGTCTCCTCCTTCTCCGCCCTGATCGCCACAGGCTGCGTGGCCCTGATCGGCTACACCACCACCATGCCCCAGCCCAGCGACGAGCCCACCACCCCGGTGTTCTGGGTCACCATGTTCCTGCGCTACGGGCTGGCCATTCTGGGCTGGATCTGCACCCTGCTGGCCATGCGCAAGTGCCGGCTGGACAAGCAGGAGATGGTACAGGTACAAACCCGGATCGAAGAAAAGAAGGCCCTGCTCAAGGCCGCACAGGAGGAAAAGGAGTGACATCCATGCGCAAAATTACCCAACTGAACCGGGGCTGGCAGTTTGTCAGGGCTGACCTCTCCCCTGCCGCCCCGGGGGCCGCGGTCCAGGCGGTCACCCTGCCCCACACCTGGAACGCCCTGGACGGTCAGGACGGCGGCAACGACTATTACCGGGGCCGCTGCCGCTACCTGCGTCAGCTGACCGCGGAGGAGACCGCCGGCGAGCGGCTGTTTCTGGAAATCGGCGGGGCCAACCACACCGCCGCCGTGTATCTGAACGGGCAGCTTTTGGCCACCCACGAGGGGGGCTACTCCGCCTTCCGGGTGGAGCTGACCGACCACCTGGCAGAAACAAATCTGCTGGAAATCTCTGTGGACAATTCCGACTCGGACCGGGTCTACCCCCAGAAGGCGGACTTCACCTTCTACGGCGGGCTGTACCGGGACGTGAATCTGATCTCTGTGCCCCGGGAGCACTTTGAGCTGCTTGCCGACGGTGCCCCCGGCATCCAGGTCACCCCGGTGGTGGATCTTGAGACAAAGACGGCAAAGGTCACCGTGGAGACCCGGCACAACGGCAAGGCCGTGGACATCACCGTGAACGGCGAGACCAAAACCGTGGCGCACTGCGCGGAGTTCACCATCCAAAACGTCCACCTTTGGGACGGGGTAGACGACCCCTATCTCTACACCGCCACAGCAAAGCTGCCCTCCGGGGATGAGATTTCCACCCGCTTCGGCTGCAGGGTGTTTGCCTGCGACCCGGAGAAGGGCTTCCTTCTGAACGGCCGGCCCTATCCCCTGCGGGGCGTGAGCCGCCACCAGGATCTGAAGGGCAAGGGCAACGCCCTGGCTTACGAAGACCACGCCGCCGACATGGCCATCATCCGGGAGCTGGGGGCCAACACCCTGCGCCTGGCCCACTACCAGCACGCCCAGGCCTTCTACGATCTTTGCGACGAAAACGGCATTGTGGTCTGGGCGGAGATCCCCTACATCACCATGCACATGAAAAACGGCCGGGAAAACACCCTTTCCCAGATGCGGGAGCTCATTGCCCAGTCTTACAACCACCCCTGTATTGCGGTGTGGGGCCTGTCCAACGAGATCACCGCCGCCAGCGCCGTGGACGCAGACCTGCTGGAAAACCACCGGCTGCTGAACGGGCTGTGCCACAAAATGGATCCCACCCGCCTGACCACCATGGCCAATGTGTTTATGCTGGAGATTGACAGCCCCATCCTGGAGATCCCCGACGTGAACAGCTACAACCTCTACTTTGGCTGGTACCTGGGGGAGCTGGAGCAGACCGACGCCTTCTTTGACGAATACCACGCCAAATTCCCGGACCGGGTCATCGGCTTTAGCGAGTACGGCGCAGACGCCAACCCCGCCTTCCACAGCAGCCGGCCGGAAAAGGGCGACTACACCGAGGAGTACCAGGCCCTGTATCACGAGCATATGCTCGCCATGATTGAGGCCCGGCCCTGGCTCTGGGCCACCCACGTGTGGAATCTCTTTGACTTTGCCGCCGACGGCCGGGACGAGGGCGGCAAGCACGGGGAAAACCAGAAGGGTCTGGTCACCTTTGACCGCAAGCTGAAAAAGGACGCCTTCTATCTCTACAAGGCCGCCTGGAACCGTACCGAGCCCTTTGTCCACCTGTGTGGAAGCCGTTATGTAAACCGCTGCGAGGCGGAGACGGAGATCAAGGTCTACTCCAACCGGCCGGAGGTGCGGCTGTATGTGGACGGCGCCCTGGTGGGCACGCAGGCGGGCAGCACCGTGTTCCGTTTCCGGGTGCCGCTCACCGGCGAGCACCGGGTCCGGGCCGAGGCGACGGGCTGTGAGGATTCCATGGTGATCCGCCGGGTGTCGCAGCCCGATGAGGACTATATTTTCAACAAGGCCGCCTCCACCGTCACCAACTGGTTTGACGCCGATGAGATCGACCCCAGCTGCTTCTCCATCCAGGACACCCTGGGGGAGATCCGCTCCCATCCCCAGGCCGGGGCCATTGTAAACGCCATGATGGCCAAGGGCGCCTCTGAGCGGGGCGACGTAGCCGAAGCGGTGAAGGACAACCCCGCTCTGCAGCGGATGATGGCCCGCATGACCATGCTGAGCCTGCTCAAGCAGGGCGGCGCCGACGAGGAGAGCATAAAGCAGCTCAACCGTGTGCTACAGGGGATCAAAAAATGAAAACAGGCGTACAACAAATCATGCTGGGCACAGTCACCGGCAGCGAGACCAAGGCCCGCCAAACCCTGCAGCGCATCAAGGCCGCCGGCTACGACGGGCTGGAGCTGAACCGGTTTATGATTCACCCCTCCTCTCTGATGGTCCGGCTGATGACCCGGGCCGCCGGCATGCCCACCGGCAAGGGCGGCAAGCTGGACTGGAAGGCCCTGCTGGAGCAGAGCGGTCTTGAGGTGCTCAGCCTCCACGCGGACCTGGGCAGCCTGGAGCGGGAGCCGGAGGCCGTGGCCAGGGAGGCCCTGGCCCTGGGCACCGACACGGTGGTCATCACCGGCATGTACCGCTTTGACTACGGCGATGAGGCCGCTGTCCGGGACCTGGCGCGCCGTCTCAACAGGGCCGGCGCGGCCCTGAAGGCCCAAGGGCTGGAGCTGCTTTACCACAACCACAACGTGGAGCTGCTGCAGGTGAAGCCGGGCCTGCGGGCCTATGAGGTGCTGATTGAGGACACAGATCCCGGTGAGGTGAGCTTTGAATTTGACAGCTACTGGTTCACCCACGGGGGCGCGGACGCCGCCGCCTGGATGCGCCGGCTGGGCAGCCGGATGAAGCTTTGGCACGTCACCGACCGGGGCAGCCGGCAGTCCGGCCCCGCCATGACCCCCATTCTGAAATGCGACAGCGTGGAGCTGGGCACGGGGAGCATGGATCTGGACGGGCTGCTCTCCGCGGCCCGGGACTGCGGCGTCCGCGCCGTGGTGCTGGAAAGCCACAAAAACTGGATCGACAACGACCCGCTGAAGAGTCTGGAGCGCAGCGCACAGTGGCTGCGGGAGAGGGTGTAACATGGAACTGCTGCAAAACAAGCTGCCCGCCGCCTGGCGGGCCAAGTGGATCAACCCCGAGCCTGCATGCGCCGTGCAGGGCCGGCAGCCCGCCTCGGTGCTGCGCAAGCGCTTTTCCCTGGATGCCACTGACGGCGCCATCCTTTATATCACCTGCCACGGGCTGTATGAGGCCCGGCTGAACGGCCGCCGGGTGGGCGATTTCGTCCTGGCCCCGGGCACCGGGGACTATGCCAAGCGGCTGTGCGTACAGGCCTACCCGGTCAGCGCCCTGCTGCAGCCGGGCGAGAACGAGCTGACCGTCACCCTGGCGGACGGCTGGTGGCGAGGCAGCGTGGGCATTGACGGGCTGCAAAACTATTACGGCAAAGACCTGGCTCTGCTGTGCCAGCTGGAGCTGGACGGCGCCCCCGTCCTGTGGTCTGATGAAACCTGGCAGGCCAGCCAGGAGGGCCCCACCCGGCAGAACGACCTGCAGCAGGGAGAGACCTATGACGCCCGGCGGGAGGAGATCACCCTGTGGCACGGGGTCACCCCGGCCGACTTTGGCTATGCCAACCTGGCCCCCACTGAGAGCGTCCCTATTTTGGAGCAGGAGCGCTTTGCGGGCAAACTGTTCACCGCCCCCAACGGCGAGAGAATCATTGACTTCGGCCAGAATCTGTCCGGCTGGGTCCAGCTGCGCCTGCACGCCCAGGTTGGGCAGCGGATCACCCTGTGGCACGCAGAGACCCTGGACGAGAACGGCAACTTTACCCAAAAGAACTTTGACCCCGGCGACCGGAACAAAAACGGCATCCCCCAGCGGGTGGACTACATCTGCAAGCAGGGGGAGAACCTGTGGCACCCCCGGTTTTGCAGCTTCGGCTTCCGCTACGCCAGGGTGCAGACCGACGCGGATCTGTCCGGGGCGGAATTCACCGCTGTGGCGGTCTACTCTCAGATGGCCCGGACCGGCTTTTTTGAATGCGGAAACCCGGACGTGAACCGGCTGTTTGAGAACAGTCTCTGGTCCATGCGCTCCAACTTCTGCGACATTCCCACAGACTGTCCCACCCGGGAGCGGGCGGGCTGGACCGGGGACGCAGGGGTCTTTGCCCCCACGGCGGTGTATCTGATGGACTGCCGCCCGGTGCTGCGCAAATGGCTGGGCGAGTGCCGCCTGGCCCAGGGTGAGGACGGCCTGGTGCAGAACATCGCCCCGGTGAACAACAGCGGCAGCATGATCTCCAACCTGCTCCAGGGCTCCGCCGGGTGGGGGGACGCCTGCATCCTGGTGCCCTGGGCCCTGTACCGGGCCTATGGGGATAAGACCATCCTGGCGGAGAACTACGACATGATGTGCCGCTGGCTGGCCTTTACCCAAAAGCGGGCCCAGAAGACCCGGCTGCAGAATCTGCGCAACCCCTGGCACAAGTACCTGGCGGACCAGGGCTTCCACTTTGGCGAGTGGTGCCAGCCCGACGTGGACAACGGCGCCGCCATGAAAAAGTCCATGC
>CAMOKD010000019.1:0-32811 GCA_946617435.1 uncultured Clostridia bacterium
AGGAGGGCGCCACCCGTGCCCAGACCGCCAAGATCATCATGCTGCTGGACCAGGCCCTGGCCGCCGCCTCCACCGGCGACGAGCCCACCCAGCCCACCCAGCCTGAGGATCCCACTAAGCCCGAGGATCCCACCCAGCCTGAGGATCCCACCAAGCCCGAGGATCCTACCAACCCCGAGAATCCCACTGCGCCGGTAGAGCCCTCTCACCCCGAGGAGCCCGAGAACCCGGAGCAGCCCATCACCCCCGAGGACCCCATCGACCCCGAGGATCCCATCGACCCGGAAAAGCCCGCCCAGAGCTTTGACGCCGAGTCTGAGGGCGTGCGGGTCAACGTAGCGGCCCCCAACGGCGCCCTGCCTGCTGACACTGACCTGGTTATCACTCGCGTGAAAGACAGCGCGGTGCTGGGCACCATCGCCCAGGCGGCAGACGGCAAGCTCCTGGCCGCTGTGGACATCTCCTTCAATCAGGATGCCGGTGAGCTGGAGCCTGAGAAGGACGTCGAGGTCAGATTGACTGTTGATGGCCTGGAGAACGTTAAAAACCCCGCTGTGTACCATCTGAAGGACAATGGAGAGGTAGAGCGCGTAGAGAATATCTCCCTGCTCCGTGCAGCCGGCAGCAAGACAATCGTCTTCCACGCCAGTGAGTTCTCTGTATACGCAATTCTGGACGTGCCCGTCGAAGGCGACGAGCGCCTGACTGTCAAGTTTGTGTACACCACTTATCCTGACGGCGTGAATGCAGCAGGCGTGGATCATGAGATCGCCGCGGTCTACGTCAAGACCAGCGACAAGACCATCTCCACCGACGCCACCACCGGCGAACAGCGGGATCCTCTGTATGAGATCATGTACGATCCCGGCACCGGCGATTATCAGTTTGCTGAGGACGAGCTCTTCACCGGCTGGGTTCCCAATAAGCAGGTGTTCACCTCCACTGACACCTACTGCTCCACCATTGAAGACGTCCGGGATTACATCCGCGGTCTGAGCTGGGCCGATGGCCAAACGATCACCTTCTACGCCAGAATCATGAAGGTTTTCACCATCACCTACATGGAGAACGACGCCGTCTCCCTGGGCTCCGACAACGTCACCCGGACCCGGCAGGAGAACGCCCAGCTCTACATCGTCGAGCGCGAGTACGTGCCCGACTCCTCTGATAAGAGCTTCGAGGGCTGGAAGGCTACTGCCGACACCTGGCAGAATATTGTCGGCGCTACCAGTGCAGACACCATATACTCTAAGAATGATAAGATTACGATCACGGACAACGTGAAGCTGGTCGTCTACTGCCCAACCGGCTTCTGGATCAGCTTCAACGAAAAGCCGGACCCCGTTGCCCACAAGGGCGCCAAGTACATCCCGCCCATCTTCTGCCCCGGCGGTGTGATCCCCAGCGTTGATCTGACTGCTGACGCCTATAAGTCCACGCTGGCCGGCTACGAGTTCGCCGGCTGGAAGGACGGCGACACCACGATCACGAATACCACCCAGATCCTGGACTCCCACAGGAACGCGGACGGGACCCTGAAGGAGCCCGTGAATCTGCGTGCGGTCTGGAACATGAACCCGACTACCTCCTACACGGTGGTCGTCTGGATGCAGAGCGTCAAGGACAGCAAGGATCTTACGGAAAACTCCGAGAAGACGTACGATTACTACACGATGAAAGTGATCGAGAACGTTTCCTCTGATACGCTGCTTTCCGCACAGACGAGCGTCCTGGAAAGCTCGGAATATGGCACCAATATTTCTGAGACCGGTTTCCACTACTCCTGGAACGACGCAGGTGAGAGGAAGATTGCGTCCAACGGCAGCACGGTCCTGAACATCTACTATGATCGGGATCTCATAACGTTCAACTACTATCTGAATGGTACGTATTATAACTACACTGTAGCCACAAATCCGGATTTTAATAATAATACCTATTATTATAAGTATGGCGACGAATACTATCAAGCGGTTTCTGCTTCAAATGGTAGTTATGGCTTCCTCTATCCGGTCTCACAAAGTGAAATGACCCATAGCAGCGGTGAGAACGAATCCTATGATAATACGTATTATTATGTGGTCTATGAAGGGAATTTTTGCCCTGTTTTCTGGTCTAACACTCAAACCCAATGGCGTGTCCGGTATGGCAATTCAGATTATAGCTATGACAATAACGCCTCAACTTTTGGTCAGATTTATGCAGCTTATCTGATTGACGAGGACTCCCCAACATTCTACACCAGGACATCGGGCAGCGGCTGGCATATTGACCACACAGAGACCGGCCTGTATATGCAGACCCTGGCGCAAAACGGTTATACCTGGAATACCACCTATCGCTGGTATTATGAGAACTCAAACAATCCCGGGTCCCCTAGTAGCACTTCGTTCACCAGCTTTGAAGACACGTTTAACGGAAATATGAATCTGTTCGGACAGAGTGTGAACACGGACACGACTGTCAAACACTTCGAACAGAACCTGGATGAGTCCTGGCCTTCCGCTGCGAACTGGACGATCGGAACCGTTACAGGAAACTACATGACGTACAAGGAGCTTTCTGGTTTTACGTTCAGCGCCCTGCGGATTAAGGTAGCAAACGGTACGAGAAATTATTGGTATGGTGCTTCTTCGAGTGCGCCAAGCAGTTATCCTTATACAACGGATTCTAACGGTTGGACCGATTGGGTTCCTGCCGGTAATGCTATTAGAACTGCGAATACCTCTTGGTATGGGGACAATAGTTACAGTTCTGTCTATACAAATGATCCTTCATCATATTGGTATTTGTGGCAGTGTCCCTCCGGCGGCATTGAGATGCGGTACACGAGAAATAAATACACGCTCCGCTATCTGATGCCGGACGGCACGGAATTAAAGAAGGTTGACGGTATCTACTATGAGGCCCCCCTTACCGAATACGCCGACTATGTCCCCGTCAGAGACGACGGCTCGGCCTTTGCCGGCTGGTACAAGGACGCGGCCCTGACTGAGGAATTCGATTTCTCGAAAGAGACCATGCCCCTGGACGGCACCAGAGTCTACGCCAAGTTCCAGGTCCCCGAGTATCGTATCTTCCTCTACCCGAACATCAACCCGGATGATCCCCGCGACGGCTGCTGGAATTGGGATGAAGGCGTTGCTTCTACCCTGAGGACCAGCTGGAACGACCCCTACCAGAGCACCTGCTTCAAGATCACCGCGGGCCTGATCTCCGGCGGTACGACGATCACGCCGACCCGCGGAGACGAAGGCGTTGAATTCGTCGGCTGGTACACGGACCCCGATTTCCACAATCCCTGGAGCTTCCAAACGGAGGTAAACGACTCCACCACCACGGCATACGACAAGACCGACCCGAATCTTAAGACGGAATTTATTGGAACGCAATTTGAAGGAACGGATAATCAGAAGCACGACTTACCGACCCGTGACAGCAGCGGCAACATCCAGTGGTCCTACAACAAGGATGACACCGAGAACCGTACCTGGATCACCCGGAAGCTCCAGCTCTACGCCCGCTGGCGTACCGACATCCCCGGCGCCCTCGGCATCAACGTGGAGTATGCCACCACCAACGGCAACGAGTACGTGACCGGCGTCGTGACCGACAGCAAGCTCTATTCCGACGCGGCCGATGCCATCGCCTATCCCTGCGACAACAAGCTGCCCGCCGGCCATGAGCAGGACGGCACCCGCTTCATGTACTGGATCGTCCAGACCTACAACGAATCCACCCGCGAGTATGAGGACAAGATGGTCGACGGCAGACAGGTGATCGTCTATCCCGGCGGCACTTACTCTGTCGAGCTGGCGGACGCGAAGAAGGTTGAAAACGAAGGCAGCACCGCTGAGTCTCCCAGCTACACCTACACCGTCCGTCTGAAGGCCTTCTACAAGAACCCCAAGCAGGAGAAGGCCACCCACGTCATTTGGGTCGGCAATGGCGGCACCTGTGAGATCAACGGGGAAACCCGTGAGTTCCTCTACAGCAAGGACACACAGATCAATGCCCCCATTCCCATCGAGCTCGACTTCTTCACCAACCCCGGCCACGTCTTCCTGGGCTGGGCGAGACTGAATGAGGACGACTGTGTCGAAAAGGATGAGAATGGTAATATCAAGTTGAACGAGAATGGGGATCCCATCTTTAAGAATGTTGCACTGAGTGATTCCGATCTCTGGCTTAAATTCTTCCCCGCCGATGGGACCCACAATACCGGCTACTTCAGGGTGAACGAGCCCTCGGCGTCTGGTGTCCACGACAAAGAGGTTACGCACATCGCCGCGGATGAGGACGAGCCTCATCACATCATGTATGCGGTCTGGTCACAAGCAACCTACTATTACGTGTACCATTCCTCCAACGGTGAGCTGGAAGCCAAGCCAATTACCGAAACCCGTGAAGTCTCTACGATCGATCTGACTTCGATGGTAAAACCCGGCTATCTGTATGGCGGCTATTACAGCAGCTATGGTGGTATCGTGCAGGAGAATTTGCTGCAGGCAGAGTACAACGCCCCATATACAGCTAACAAGACCTTCATAGTACCCAACGCTATCAACTACGATGGCAGTAGTACCAAGTGCAGCGTCACAATCGATGGACAAACTGTCAGCCGACGCTTCTGGACGAGATCCGAAGCCGGCCAAACCCCCGGCAATGCAATCACACCGCATACCGGTGACGTCTTCTATCTGAAAGAGGTGCCGGCGAACTACCTTACCTCCAAAACTGTATTTATTACAAATAAGAAGGTAGACGGCGAGATTATCGATATGTATCTGTTGTCAGTTGTGGATGATTCTTACTATAGCAATGTTGGATTCTTCCATGGGGCAACGGAGAATGGTGCTGAGCTTCCTTCCACCCTGGAAAAGCGGGAAGGTTTGGCTAAGACCTTCACTGCTGCTCAGCGTGATCAGGGTAGCATCAGTATAACAGCTGAGGACTTCGGTCTCAGCGGCGGATATATTGCGGTTACACACGTGAAGGCCTATGCGGATAATTACAGTAACTTCACTGTACAGCCCGGTTGGACGACCTACGACGGCATTACGGTTCGCAACAATGCAGTAACGTTCAAGTTTGCAGAAGATCATAAATCCCTCAGCTGGGCCAGAGCCTTTGCGGACGATGAGACCTTCTTTGTGAAATTTAACGATGACTGGATTGCTGCCGGCGCAAAGATGAAGGCGTATCTGTACAGCAGCACGGATTCCACAATCCCGGCTGCTTGGATTACCTGTGAAAACACCAGCAATAAAAATGTTTACCGCCTTAAGATGACGGGCGGGGATTGGGATTCTGTGATTTTCGTGCGTTGTAACCCCTCTTTCGCTGAGGATCAGTGGATTTGGAACAATGATTACAACGGCGTAGTTGGCATTTGGAATAAAACCGGCGACATTAAGTTGACGGCCAGCCTGAATGACTCCAAGGATAACTACATCAGCAACATCGTTTCTAGCATGTACACCGATGGCCAAGGCGGCGAAGCTACAATCCAATGGGCTGTGCTTAGTCAGAATCCCTCTTAATCAATCGACAACGACAATATGCAATTGCCGGGAGGCTAGTGCCTCCCGGCAAAGAAGAAACCGTCAAACAGGAGCGCAATCATATGAACAAATATGTCGCAATATGCCTGTGTATTTTATGGATGATTATGATATTCACAGGCTGTACACCGAAAGAAAATGAAACTGTTACTGCCGAGAATCCTACACCGACGCTTGAGGATCAAATTGGGGATACGCTAGCTCCGGTTGAAACAGTTGCGTCAAATATGGATACAGCAGCTGTAGAAACATACTCAGAAGACCCGAATATCGCAGAGAATCCAGATGGTATTGACCTTCCGGAGCCGGATTTTCCGGAGGAAGATACCGATGGACTTCAAGTAGAGGATGAGTTTGTTGTTGAAATCGGTGAAGACAACGGCGTCGGTATTGGCGGAAACTAATATGGAAACGGAGGGAGAAAGTTATGGAAATTACGTTTGGATATTCTTATTATATCATTACAGACAATCAGTATGAAACGCTGAGAAGCTTTGATCCAGATTTGGTGATTGATTTTGTATTTACATGTAGTGTGAATGGCTGGACTGGTTACCATTTTGCATTGGCCGCTGATATTTCCGATGAAGAATTGGATGCTTTTGAAGACAGCGGAGTCGATCTGGTTTTCGGCGTTATCAACCGTTCCACACAGCCGGGATTCTTCTATCCTTAATAATGCAGCAAAAAGGGAGGCGCGGATACCGTGCCTCCTTTTTGCTGCGTATAATAATCCTTATGTATAAATGGCAACCTGGGTTCCTCCGGATTTTGTGTGGAGTTTGAAAGCGCTGATAAATCGGCGCGCCTTGCGTTTTTCCGCCCAAAATCTCCCCACCTTTCCATTGACATCCCCCTCGCGGTGCAGTATAGTATCCCTGTTACCATCCCAAAACGGAGGCCCGCCTATGATTCAGCCCATTGTCCATGACCCGATCTTTCTGGCCCGGAAGTCCCGGCTTGCCACGCCGGAGGATCTGCCCATTGCCCAAGATCTGCTGGATACCCTCCGCGCCCACCGGGAGCACTGCGTGGGCATGGCGGCCAATATGATCGGCCAGTCCGTGCGGATCATCGTCTTTGACAACCAGGGCAGCGATATGCTGATGCTCAACCCCGAAATCGTCAAGTGCGCCGACCGGTACGATACCCAAGAGGGCTGCCTCTCCCTGGAGGGCCAGCGCCCCGCCACCCGCTGGCGGTCCATCAAGGTCCGCTACCAGAACACCCAGTTCCAGACCCGGCTGAAAACCTTCACCGGCTGGACCGCCCGGATCATCCAGCACGAGCTGGACCACTGCAACGGCATCCTGATCTGACGGCCCATAGCCCCCAAAAGCCCGTCTCCTGCTCCGGCCGCACCCCAAAGCACGGGTGCGGCCGGGTTTTTATACACAAATCGGCAAAGGACACTGGAATTTGTCAGCATCTTGTGGTATAATCATACAAACGGGCGTCCCGGACGGCCTGTTGTGCACAATTCCATTCCCTGGAGGTATCTGCCATGAAGCATCGCACCATTCGCACCTTGTTGAGCCTGCTCTGCGCGGTCTGCCTGCTGCTGTCCCTGGGCGGCACCGTCCTGGCAGCGGAGGCCCCGGCAGGGGAGTTCACCTGGACCCAAAACCCGGACGGCACCCTCACCCTCACGGGCTACACTGGCACCCGGACCAACCTCTACGTCCCCGCCGTGCTGGAGGGGCATGCCGTCACCGCCATCGGCAAGAGCTGCTTTGCCGGCCGGCTGGGCCTGCAAAAAATCCACGTTCCCGAAGGCGTTACCCGGCTGGACAGCTATGCCTTTGAGTGCTGCGCCGATCTGCAAAAGGTCTATCTGCCCGATTCTCTCATTTCCATTGGCGAGGGCGCCTTCTCCGGCTGCGCCTCCCTCAGCCTGGTGGATCTGCAGGACGGGGTGGAGTCCATCGGCGCCGGCGCGTTTCTCTGCTGTGACAACCTGGTGCAGCTGGAGCTTTCCGCAGCCCTGACCCAGCTGGGAGACTTTGCCTTTGCGGGCTGTCAGGCCCTGGCCAGCGTCCGCTTCGCCGGCAACGGCGTGACCCGCCTGCCGGACCGGCTGTTCTACGGCTGCAGCAGTTTGTCCCGGCTGCAGCTGCCCGGCGCCGTCACTGCCATCGGCAAGCGGACCTTCTCCGGCTGTGAAAAGCTGCGAAATCTGTACTTTAGTGAGCCCCTTACCGAGCTGGGAGCCTATGCCTTTGAAAACTGCGGCAGCCTTGCCGGCGTGAGCTTCACCACCCGGGTGATTCCCACCGGCCTGTTTGCCGGCTGCATGGCCCTGACCTGGTTCAGCCTGCCCGAGGGGACGGAACGCATCGAGGCCGATGGCCTGGCCGGCGCGGGCATTGAGGATCTGACCATTCCCGCCTCTGTGACAGAGATTGCGCCCGGCGCCCTGCGGGGCATCGAGCGCCTGTCCCTGGACGAAGAGAATCCCGGCTACGTGCTCACAGACGGCTCTCTCTATACCGCCGACGGCAAGACTCTGCTGGCCTACTGCACCGCCGATCCCTGGGCGGAAGAGCCGCAAACGGAGTTTATCGTCCCCGAGGGGGTGGAGGTCATTGCCGCCTACGCCCTGGCGGAGACAGCCCTCACCTCCGTCATCCTGCCCCAGAGCCTGAAGCGGATCGACGCCAACGCCTTCAAGGATACCTATCTGGAGGATTTGCAGATCCCCGAGGGGGTCCTGGTGGACCCCGAGGCCTTTGGCCCCCAAGAGGACGGCGGCCAGGAGCCGGACGTGCCGGTGGAGCCCTCTGCCCCTGAGATCATCGGCTCTGTGGCAGGGGAGAAGAACCTCTTCCGGCCGGAGGACTATGCCGACTACCTGGAGATCTCCAACGAGGACTTTGACGCCTGGGGTGAGCGCTACATGGCCGACTGCGCCGACCGGGGCCTTGCTCTGACGGCGCAGCGCATCCCCTATATCATCCGCTACAAGGGCGAGGTGGTGCCCCACTTTACGGCCATGACCGCCGTGCAGAATCATGACCCGGATATGTGGGCCCAGGCAGCGGAGGCCTTTGGCGACGACTTTGCCCAGATGTACCTTATGATGGACCACGGCCTGTTTACCGAGCTCAGCCGCGGCAAGATGCCGGACAATCTGGTGCTCTACAGCGGCCTGTATGACAGCCAGCTCATGGCCGCCGCCAGCACCGACACGGTGCCCACCCAGGCCCAGCTGGTGGATGCCATCGGCACCACCTTTACCGATCCCATCATGATCAGCACAACCACCGATCCCGGTGTGGCTGCCGGCTTCGGCAACACCCTGTTTATCATCTACGCCTCCAGGCAGGCCATGGAGTCTCTCGGCGCGGTGTGCATTGATGCCGTAATCCACACCAGCGAGAAGGAGATTTTGATGAACGCCAATGCCCGCTACCGCATCCTGGACGTGGGCAACATGGCCATCACGCACCAGGAGCCCTGGGACCCCGAGCCCACCACCCTCTACCGGAGCTATGTCAAGGTGGAGCTTCTTGCCCCCGAGCCCGCTGCCCCTGTCTTTACCGACGTGCCGGACGGCGCCTTCTTCCATGACCCGGTGTACTGGGCCGCCCGCCAGGGCATCACCACCGGCACCTCCGAAACCACCTTCTCTCCCTTGGGCCGGGCCACCCGGGCCCAGGTGGTGACCTTCCTCTGGCGGGCACAGGGTGCGCCGGCCCCCGGAACCGCATCCAACCCCTTCGCCGACGTGGCCGAGGACGCCTTCTACCGTGACGCAGTGCTCTGGGCTGCGGAACAGGGAATTACCTCCGGCACCTCCAACACCGCCTTTTCCCCGGATAAGCCCTGCACCCGGGCAGAGTTTGTCACCTTCCTGCACCGCTTTGCCGGCAGCCCGGCCCCGGTGGAGCAGGAAACCGCCTTTACCGATCTGCGGCCGGGGGCGTTTTACGTGAACCCGGTCCTGTGGGCGGTGGAGCAGGGCATTACCACCGGCACCTCCCCGACCACCTTCGGCCCTGATCGGGTCTGCACCCGGGGCGAAGTTGTCACCTTCCTGTACCGCCATCTGGGGGAGTGACGAACGCAAAAACCGGCTGCCGGGGATCCGGCCTCAACCCTTTCCCCGGGGTGCCGCGGCAGACCCGGACACACCCATACACAGGAGGAAGAAGCAATGAGACGATGGATCTGCGCCCTGCTGGCGGCCCTGCTTGTTGTGAGCTGCGCCCCTGCTGCCCGGGCAGCGGGGCAGCCCTGCTGGCAGGCCCTTGTCCAAATTGAGACCCAGGCCCGGCAGACGCTCCTCACCCAGGACGCCGACACCCTGGCCGCGGCCTATTCCCTGCAGACCGACCGGATGATCCGTGCGGTGCAGTCCGCCCCGGACTACGTACCCGGCAGCCTGGAGCGTCACGGGGATTTCTTCTTCTGGGACACCACCGACGGCCGGGCGAACGGCTATTCGCCCTTCCTCCGGGCGCAGCTCTGCACCGCATCCTCCGGGGTCGCTGCGGCGGCCCTGCCGGAGCTGCCCGCGTCTGACGGGGACAACCACCCGGACAACCGGGACGTGGGGGTGTTTATTCCCTATTCCGGCTCCTATTACTTCTACCCGGAAAAGTGCATCCGGGAGGGCCAGGCCCTGGCGGACAGCACCGGCGGCAGTCTGCGTGTCTGCACCGCCGAGACCACCAATGTGGACACCCTGGCCCAGATGCTCACCGACTGCGGCACGGTCCTGATCAACTCCCACGGGGTCACCGACTATGAGATGGGCACAGACCACGTCTCCAAGGCCAACACCTCCTATATCTGCCTGCCCACAGACCAGGGCTTCACCGCCCGAGACCAGCAGCCTGTCAAGGGCCCCTACGGCACCTATCGCCACGCCTTCTACTCCGGCACCTCTGACGACTTTGACGAGGTCTACTACTGCGTGGACGGCACCTGTATTGCCAACCATATGCAGGGCACCGCGCCCCACAGCATGGTCTGGCTGGGCTTCTGCCTGGGCATGGCCACCGAGGGCATGTACGCCCCCCTGCAGGCCAAGGGGGTAGAGGCCATGATCGGCTTCTCCGACCCGGTGGTCAGCGACACAGACCACAATTACCGGGCGGCTCTGTGTGAGTCTCTGCTGCGGGATGAGACCATGGGCCAGGCGGCGGAATACATGAAAGAAAAAGTGGGCTGCCCGGACCCCTACCAGCCCAAGGACCGCCCGGCCTATCCCATTGCCGTCTCCTCCCAGGATCCCTATCCCGGCCGGGACCATCTGACCGACGGCCAGCAGGTGCAATCCACCTGGAAGCTCTACCCGGCCCACCCCATCCAGGTCACCGTGGAGCCCGCCGGCGCCGGGGAGGCGGAGGTAGTCCGCACCCAGGTTGAGGTCACCCCCCACCGGGGCTACACTTTTGACCGCTTTGAGATCACCGCCGGAGACGCCACGGCCCTTAGGACCGGCAACCACCTGGACTTCTCCCTCTCCGGGCCCTGCGCCGTCACCGTGTATCTCACCCCCCGCACCCCTGCAGCGGTGGAGTTTCACGCCGGCCCCGGCCAGAGCGCAGCCCGGATCGAGGAGTATGTGGGCGACACCGTCCTTCTGCCGGAGCCCCAGGGCAGCCTGGATGCGGACGCCTATGTATACCACTTTCTGGGCTGGACCACCCAGGCCCTGGACCCTGACACCCAGGATCGGCCCGCCCTTCTGCTGCCGGGGGCCAAGCTCAATCTCACCGCAGAGCAGACGGATCTCTATGCTGTATACGGTTACTTCGCCCCGGAGGACGGGCAGAGTCTCGGCCAGTTCCGCCGGGTGACCCAGGCCCCCGAGAGTTGGGCCGGGGATTATGTGCTGACCTACCAGTCCGCCAAGGCCCTGCGGGCCGACCGCTATGTCACCGGCCAGAGCATTCTGAGCCCCCAGGCTGTGGCCTCCTGCGCCTCGGCGGGGTACTTTGTGGACGGCGACTGGCTCAACGAGGTGCCGGATGAAATCGTCTACACCTTCCTGCCCCAGACAGAGAGCACCGGCCTGCTCAAAATGAAAACCAGCGACAACTATCTGGCCGTGCCCACCGCCAACGCCATGCTATCCACCGTCACCGACCCCGCTGCTGTGGGCACCGGCTGGCGCATGAGCTGGACCGAGGACGGCGTGCGGGTGACCAACAGCCGCTTTACAAGCCGGATTCTGCAGTACAGCCCAACCTCCTCCGGGTTCTGCACCCTGACCACCCTGCGGGGGCCCCTGACCCTCTACCTCCGGGTGCCCGGCCGGCACCTGTACACCACCTCGCCGGTCAGGCAGCAGGCAGCCCATGAACATCAGTGGGGCGCCCCGGTGTACGCCTGGGCGGAGGACAATTCCGAAGTGACCGCCCTGCGGGTTTGTACCCTGGACGATACCCACATCCAGACGGAGACCGCCGCCGTCACCGTGCAGACCACCCCGCCTGCCTGCGCCGCACCGGGGGCACAGCTTCTGACCGCAGCCTTTGACAACCCGGCCTTTGCCACCCAGCAGAAAACCCTGCCCCTGGAGGCTCTGGGGCACGCCTGGAGCGACTGGATCCTGGCTGCCGCGCCAAGCTGCACCGGCGCCGGGGAGCAAACCCGGACCTGTCAGCGCTGCGGCGAGACGGAATCCCAGCCCCTCGGCCCCCTGAGCCATGCCTGGGCCGCACCTGTCTACACCTGGGCCGAGGACGATTCCGAGGTCACCGCCCTGCGGGTCTGCACCCGGGATGCCGCCCACACCGAGACGGAGACCGTCCGGCCCGCCGCCCAGGTGGTGAAGCCTGCCACGCCCCAGGCAGAGGGCGAGCTGCAATACACTGCGACCTTTGCCAACCCGGCCTTTGCCCCCCAGACCAAAACCGTCCCCATCCCCAGGTCGGACGCCCCGTCGCCCACCGGGCCGGACCTGCCCTGTACCGGGGCGGAGACCTGCCCCGGCCTGGCGCAGTTTGCGGATATGCCCGCCCGGGGCACCTGGGCCCACGACGCCATCGACTGGGCCGTGGTGGAGGGCATCACCAACGGCATGGGGGCCAACCAGTTTGCCCCCCAGCGGACCATTACCCGGGCCCAGGCGGTGACCTTCCTCTGGCGGGCCGCCGGCAGGCCCGAGCCCCATACCGCCGAAACGGCCTTTGCTGACGTCCAGCCCGGCAGCTATTACTACAAGCCCGTTCTCTGGGCGGTGGAGCAGGGCATCACCAACGGCAAGTCCGCAGCTGTCTTTGACCCCGAGGGGGTCTGCACCCGGGGGCAGATTGTGACCTTCCTGCACCGCTTTGCCGGCAGGCCCGAGCCCCATACCGCCGAAACGGCCTTTGCTGACGTCCGGCCCGGCAGCTATTACTACAAGCCCATCCTCTGGGCGGTGGAGCAGGGTATCACCAACGGTGTGGGGCCCACGGCCTTTGCCCCGGAGGATGCCTGCACCAGGGCCCAGGTGGTCACCTTCCTGTACCGGGGCGTGCGGTGACAGCAAACAAAAAGCAAGATCCCGTCATGACGGCGGAATCTTGCTTTTTGCTCCATAAGGCTCAGGGCTCCGCGGCATCTAGCAGCGCCTCCACCTGCTCGCGCCGCTCGTAGAGCACGCAGCCGCCCCTGTGCTCGCCGCTGAGCAGACCATGGACCTGCAGCTGCCGGAACAGGGGAGAGGCAATGGCCTGACGCAGAGAGGCGTCCTTCACATTCACGTCGGAGTAGGGGGAGAAGGGACAGGGCTCCGCGCCGCCGTGGGAGTTGATGTGGAAAAACTCCCGGCCCGCCGCCATACAGCCGCCCATGGCCAGCTCGTCTCCGGGGAAGGACAGCAGCACCGTCTCGGGATAGGTCTGGCGCAGCCGATCCATGGCCCGGGCCATCTGTTCCCGCTCGGCGTCCCCCGGGGCCAGGTGGGCGGCCTCTTGGGTGACGGGCACAAATTCCACATAGATTGCCAGCTTGCAGCCCCGGCGCATCAGACTGTCCAAAAAAGCGGGGGAGGTGACCTCCTCCAGGTTTTCCGTGGTGACCGTCACCGACGCACCAAAGATCAGCCCCCGCTTCTGGAAGGCCTCCATGTTGGCAACCAGGCACTCATAGATGCCGGAGCCCCTTCTGGCGTTGGTGATCTCCCGGCCGCCCTCAATGCTCAGCACCGGGATCAGATTCCGGTGGTCGTCCAGCAGCTGCAGGTAACGCTGGTCCATAAAAGTCCCGTTGGTAAAGATAGGGAAGAGGATCCTGTCCATCTCGCCGGCAGCCTGGATGATATCCCGGCGCAGCATGGGCTCGCCGCCGGCCAGCAGGATGAAGCTGACGCCCAGCTCCTCCGCCTGGCGGAAGATGTCCAGCCACTGCTCGGCGGTCAGTTGGTCCACCGGCGGGGCGTCGTTGGTGGCGCTGGTACAGCGGGAGTAGCAGCCTGCGCAGTGGAGATTGCAGCGGCTGGTGATGCTGGCAATTAAAAACCCGGGTACATGGAGCCCCTCCTGCTCCAGCTTCAGCCGGGTTTGAGAGGCTTTTCTGCTGGCCAGGGCAAAGCGGGCCATAAACGCGCTCTCTTTGGGGTTTTTCAGTGTGGCCCGCAGGGTGTCGGCCACAATCCGTTCCACACCCTGCTGGATATGGTGCTGTAAATCAAAGGGCTGAACCATTGTAAATCTCCTTTCCGGTGCTGTCAGGGTTTTGGTGGACAATCTCATGGTCGCCGTCCAATTCCTCTCCGGTGGCCCGGGGTGACATCCGGTGCAAAATCTCCGGGCACTGCCGCTGCAGCTTCCGCCTGCCGCCGATCATGGACAGGGCACGGCCCAGGGGGCCAGGCGGCGCCACAGGGGCAGATCGCCCCGCAGTCTGCGGGCAGTATGCTTGTTTCTATCTGCAGCCACTATTTTGTATTATAAATATGTCTCACATTATAACGGATATATTTTTAAAAGTCAATCTGTTATTCATATCAAATAGATGTAGTGTCAGCCTTCTTACCCTACCCCTGCAAAGATTTCTTGCCGGGCTTGTAATCCCCGTCCCGGTGTGGTAAAATAGACCAAAGAAAAGGAGGGATTCTCGATGTCCTGGTTCCACAGACAAAAGCCCCCTGCCTATGACCCTGCCACACAGCAGCCCGCAGTGCGCAAAAGCTACTGCAACCGGGAGATGACCTTTGGCTTTGTAGACAAGGCCACCGGCAAATTCCAGGCCTGCGCCTGCGCCAACTCCCAGCGTGAGCTGGACGCCCTGTGCAGGGAGTACGGCGTGGCCCCCGACACGCTGAAAACCATCTACTGACGTCCAAGGGCAGCCCCGGTCCGGGCTGCCCTTGATACATTTTTGTGAGGATTTGCCCCTTCCCATCGTGTAAGGAGTGAAGACCACGAAGGGAGGGTAGACCATGGAACAGGGCACCGAGAGCTATCGGCGTTTTCTGGCCGGTGAGGAGAGCGGCCTGGTGGAGCTGATCCGGGACTACAAGGACGGGCTGATCCTGTACCTGAACACCATTGTGGGCGACATGGACCAGGCGGAGAGCCTGACCGAGGACACCTTTGTCCGTCTTGCAGTCAAGAAGCCGAAGGACCGCGGCGGGGCGGGCTTCCGCACCTGGCTGTACACCATCGGCCGGAATCTTGCCATTGACCATCTGCGCCGTCGGCGCCGAACCCAGACCGTCCCCCTGGAGGACTGTCACGACCTGCGGGCAGACCAGGAGGAGCTGGAATGGATGTATCTGCGGCAGGAGCGCAGGGTGCTGCTCCGCCGGACGATGGACCGGCTGCCCCCTGACCAGCGGCAGGTGTTATGGCTGCTGTATTTTGAGCAGTTCACTGCCGCCCAGGCGGCCCGGGTGATGGGCAAAACCGTCCATAGCGTGGAGACTATGGCCTGGCGCGCCCGCAAAGCCCTGCGCCGGGAATTGGAACAGGAGGGATACTCTTATGATGAGCTACCGTGAAATGGCCGACCGGGTGCTGCGACGGGCCCGGGAGGAAGAGCAACAGCGCACTCGGCGCAGCCGACGGCTTGCAGGGGGGCTGGCTGCGGCGGCTGTCTGCGCCGTCCTGGTGCTGGTCCTTCCCAAACAGACCGGGCAGCCGACCCCTGGCGGGACACAGGCTGCCGCTCCCACCGACGGCCTGGGGGCTGCAGACACCCAGACCGCACTGCCCACTTCACCCCGGGCCACAGGCGAGGGGGTTTCCGTCCCACCCATAGAGGCGGAGCTGCCTGGACCTGGCGCTGCGGCGGACATCATCGGCCTGGTGATCCGGCAGGGAGAGGTGTACACCCAGGCCGAGCAGTATCGGGGCCCTGCAGCCCAGGCGCTGGAGCCGATGCTGCAAACCTGTCTGGGCCGGGCAGAGGGCGGCATTGACGAGTGGTCCGGCCCGGAGGCTTATGAGCAGGAGCTTGCCTCCACCATGCAGGGGGAGGTCTGGACCCTGGAGGGCTACAGTCCGGACTTCCGTCTGTGTGTAAAGACTACAATTTCCGATGCCCAGGGCAACCCGGAATTATGGATCCGGCTGGTGGAGCGGCTGAACGGCATTGAATTACACAACGGCGCCGACCTGTTTACAGACCGGCTGCATGTCTCCGGTCGGGTGGTCCGGGCTGCCTGTCAACTCCACGGAGACTGGAACGAGGGCGTGCAGACAGAGTATCCCCTGGAGGATCCGGCCCTGCTGGAGCCCTTCCTCTCCGCGCTGGAGGCCGGTCCCTTCCGGGACGGCTGGACCGCGGAGGGCAATCTGTACAGCGACGACCGGGCCCAGGCCCACTTGTATCTCTATCTGGAGGATGGCACACGGGTGGAGCTGCGCCTGCTGGAGGGCGGGCTGGTGCTGTACCAGCATCTGCCCTGGTACTACGTCGCCATCCCCCAGGAGAGCTTTGAACCGCTCTTCCGCGCCTGCCTGGCCCCCTGATGCCGGGGCTGTGCCGCAACGGATCGTAATCGGTGCTTTGCAGGCGCACGGGGAGCGGGCCCTGGCTCCAAATCCCTCTATTTCGGGAGGCAACTTCATAAACGGCAAAGGGCGCGCTGCAAAATCTTGCGTTTTGCAGCGCGCCCTCAACCATTTGGAGCGGATTATTATTTCATCAGCCCTGCGCCGGCGTTCCAGGCCTGGCCGACCTTTTCCCCGGTGAGATAATACCCGTTGCGGAACTGGTCAAACATCAGGGCGTTCAGCTTTTCGGGGTTGACCTTGCCCTTCTCGTCCAGCACGGCCTCCTCGGCCTTTACGTTGACAATCCGGCCCACAATGCCGTCCACATGGTCGGTGTGCAGGAACTCCAGCAGCTCGCACTCCATCACCAGGGGGAACTCCTCAATGATGGGGGCGTGGACCTTGTCGCTCTTCACGGCGTGGTAGCCGGTGCGTTCAAACTTGTCCGCCATCCGGTTGCCGGAGGCGATGCCGAAGAAGTCTGCCACGTCCATGTGGGCCCGGTCCGCCAGGGCTACGGTAAAGGCCTTGCTGGCCTGGATGTTCAGCCAGGTCCGCTTGCCCTCGCCGATGAAGAGGATGATCTTGTCCTCGTCGCAGATCTGGCCCCAGGCTGCGTTCATCACGTTGACCTTTTCGTTTTCGTCATAAGCTGCCACCATCAGCACCGGCATGGGGTACACAGCAGGCAGAACGCCCAAATCCTTTTTCATTGTGATTTACTCCTTCCAAGATATGGTTTTGATTGTCTCAGCGCAGACTGCCCAGGGTAGTGCCCTGCAGCCAGCGCAAAAGCTCCTCGGGGGTGCCGGGCAGATCCTCGGTGTAAAACACCGTGCGGCCCGGGACCATCTGCTCGTCGTGGTCACTCTCCGCCCAGGTGACCCGCTGCAGCACGTTCTCTTTGCAGTGCAGCAGCTCGCCGGGGAGAATCTGGCGGTATTGCAGCAGAATGGTAGCGCTGAAGTTGTCAGAAATCCATCTGCCAAAGTTGGTGGTGGGGCTTTTCCAGACCCACTGGCGGCGGCTGCCGCCATCCAGCTTCCGCCCGGCCTTCAGATAGCCGTTTTCAAGGTCCTGCACGCAGCGCATCAGCCAGGCCACATGGTAGCCCGCCCGCTGGAAATGGGCGCAAACGTCAAAGAAGGAGGCGTCCATCAACAGCCCGTCCTGCAGCATCAGCACAAAGTGATTGACCCGCACATAGGCAATCTCTGTGCGTCCGTCCACGGTAATGGGCACGTCCCGGTCCTCCTCGGCCACCATAGATTGCCACATGGCCCGCCACTGCTCCGGGGACTGCACCGGCGCCTGGGCGCGGTGAAACAGCTTCATAGGCACGCATCTCCTCTTCCTCGGGCCGGACCCGGTTTTTATTCAAGTATATCATAACCTCCTCCAAAACGCAAGGACGGATCCGGCCCTTTCTTCTCCGGCGGCCGTTGGCGGAGTGCCCGGCTCAGGGGAATTTGTGTTTGAGGTGCACGATTTTTCTTGACGCCGGGCCCTTTGTATGGGATAATGTGTATACCAATTTCCGGAGGAACCCCTATGCCTGTGCTCATTGCGTCCGATATTCATGGCAGCGCCCTGTATTGCGGCAAGCTGCTCTCTGCCCTGGAGCGGGAGGGGACCGAAAGGCTGATCCTGCTGGGCGATATCCTCTACCACGGCCCCCGCAACGATCTGCCCGCGGGCTATGCTCCCAAGCAGGTGATTGCCATGCTGAACCCTCTGGCGGACCAGATCCTTTGCGTCCGCGGCAACTGCGACGCCGAGGTGGACCAGATGGTTTTGGATTTTCCCATTATGCAGACCCACCGGCACCTGCGGCTGTTTGGCCACAGCCTGCTGCTCACCCATGGCCACCACTGCAGCGATGAAAAGCTGCCCTCGCCGGAGCTCCGGGCCGGGGCGGAGTATCTGATCTTCGGCCACACCCATGTACCCCTGTGCAAAAGGGTGCAGGGTCTGTGGTGTCTCAATCCGGGCTCGGTGTCCATCCCCAAGGAGGGCTCCTGGCACGGCTATATGCTGCTCACACGGTCACAGATTCTTTGGAAGGATCTTGACGGCAACCTGCAAATGACCCTGCCCTGGCAGAGTCCGGACCAAAATGAATCGGGAGGTACCACATGAACGACTATGCAACCCTCACTGCCATTGGGCTGTTTCTGGTTGGCTTGCTTCTGATTATCAAGGGCGGGGATGTCTTCGTGGACGCCGCCACCTGGATGGCCGAAGCCTCCGGCATCCCCAAGTTTATCATTGGCGCCACCATAGTCTCTGTGGCCACCACGCTGCCGGAGCTGCTGGTGTCGCTGATTGCCGCTGCCGGCGGCGGGGACCAGGGGGTGGACATGGCCATCGGCAACGCCATCGGCTCTGTCACTGCCAACACCGGCCTAATCATGGCGGTGTCGGTTGTCTTTATGCCCCTTGCCATCAAGCGCAGTCAGCTGGCCTTCAAGGGCCTGCTGCTGGTGCTGTCCATCGCCCTGCTGTGGGTGTTCTGTCTGAACGGCAGCCTGGCGCTGTGGCAGGCGGTGGTGATCTTGCTGCTGTGCCTGGTCTTCGTGGGAGAGAATCTCTACACAGGCTCCAAGGAAAAGAGTACGGACCAGCGGCCTGAGGTCACCCGCCGGCTGATCATTGTCAACATTGTCAAGTTTGTCCTGGCCGCGGCGGCCCTGGCCTTGGGCTCTCACCTGCTGGTGGACAACGGCGAGTATCTGGCGGTAAACGTGCTGCACGTCCCGGTGCGGATTGTGGCCATCACCATGGTGGCCATCGGCACCTCGCTGCCGGAGCTGGTCACCGCCGTCACATCCCTCATCAAAAAGCAGGGCTCCATGTCTGTGGGCAATATCATCGGCGCCAACCTGATTGACATTACCGTGATTCTGCCGCTGTGCGCCCTGATCTCCGGGGGCAGCTTGCCGGTGGCGGCGGCCTCTGTGCGGCTGGATATGCCTGTGTGTCTGCTGGAGGGGGCCATTGCCGTGGTGCCCACCCTGGTGTTCAAGCGCTTCCACCGGCTCCAGGGCATTCTGATGCTCTGCGTTTACATTGCCTACCTGGTGTTCAGCATCAGCGGCTGATAGGAGGAATCTCATATGAATCGTGCTTCTGTGTTGGCACCCCGGGTCATTTTCGGCGTGTTTGAGCTGATTACCGGCATCCTTCTGGTAAAGAACCCCCAGGGCTTTGCCAAAACCGTGGTGCTGGTCTTCGGCCTGGTGCTGCTGCTGGCCGGGGCGGCCATGCTGGTCACCGCCGCCCGCCAGGGCAGGGGACGGGCCTGGAAGGCCGGCGGCATCGTCGCCCTGGTGCTGGGGGCTGTGTGCCTGCTGCTGCCCCGGTGGATCACCGGGCTGTTCTCCCTGGGAGCGGTGCTCTACGGCGTGATTCTGCTGCTGTCCGGCCTGGCCAAGTACCAGGACTGCAAGGTCTCCCGCCGGGGCTTGTTTGGCAAGCTCAGCGCCCTGGGCACGGCCCTGTTCGGCCTGTGGGCCATCTTCCATCCCTTTGGAACCGTGGCCGCAGCCCTGCGGATTCTGGGCATTGTGCTGATCATCCAGGCGGCCCTGGATCTGGCTGCCGCCATCTGGAGCGGGAAAAATCTGGCCTGAGCGGCCTGCCTCACGAAAGGACATCTCACCCATGGAAGAAAAAAAGAACCCCAATGAAGCTGCCTTTTACTCGCTGAAGGTTCTGCGTCAGCGCGTCAAGGACGGCACCTTTGGGGAAATCCTGGACGACTGGAAATGGATCCTGGGCTACAGCAAGCGCTATAAGCTCCCTATTTTGTTCTATGTGGTCAGCGGCATTCTCAGCACCACCATGGGGCTGATTTCCAGCGTCCTGTCCAAGTACACCATTGACATCATCACCGGCCGGCAGATGGGCCGGCTCTGGGTGCTGTTCACCATCATGGTGGGCAGCACCATCTTCGGCCTGGTGTTTGAAAATCTCCTGGGCCGTATTTCGCTCAAGCTCAGCATCCGCATCGGCAACGACATCCAGGCGGACATCTTCCGCAAAATAGTGGATGGAGACTGGTCGGCGTTGAACCAGTTCCAGAGCGGCGACATTCTCAACCGGTTCAATATGGACGTGGGCACGGTGAGCAGCAACGCCGTGAGCTGGCTGCCCACCATCATCATTGCGGTGTATCGCTTTGCAGCCACCTTCCTGGTGATTATGCACTATGACTGGGTCATGGCGGTGCTCTCCCTGGGGGCAGCCCCGGCCATGTTCCTGGCCTCCCGGGTGTTGATCCGCAAGCAGCGGGAGCACGGCAAGCTGATGCGCCAGGTCGGCAGCCAGAAGATGAGCTTTGAGGTTGAGACATTTTACAACCTGGATACCATTAAGTCCTTCGGCATTGCCGACCAGTTCACAGACAAGCTCCTGGCCTGGCAGCAGAAGATCAAAGACGCGACCCTGGACTATAATCTCTTCACCATCCGCACCAATATTTTCATGACCCTCAGCGGCACCCTGGTGTCTCTGGGCACCTTCGGCTACTGCCTGCACCTACTCTGGACCGAAGCAATCACCTTTGGCACCATGACCCTGTTTTTGCAGCAGACTGGCAACCTGTCCGGCTCCTTCAAGAGCCTGGTGGGCATTGTGCCCAACTTTTTAAACGGCTCCATCTCGGCCCACCGCATCCGGGAGCTGGTAGAGCTGCCCAAGGAGATCCACGTGGCCCAAAGCAGCCGCCTGGGCGAAAAGGCAGACCAGGGCTTTACCCTGGAGCTGAAGGATCTGACCTATGGATACCTTGAAGACCAGACCGTGGTCCGGGATGCCCATATGGTGGCGCGGCCCGGGGAGATTGTCGCCCTGGTGGGCGCCTCCGGGGAGGGCAAGACCACCCTGGTCCGGCTGCTGCTGGCGCTGATCCATCCCCAGCGGGGCACGGCGCATATCCGGGCTGCAGACGGCACAGAGCTGCCGCTGAACGCCGATACCCGCTATCTGATTGCCTACGTGCCCCAAGGCAACACCATTCTCTCCGGCACGGTAGAGGAGAATCTGCGCATGGGCAAGCAGGATGCCACTGAGGCGGAGATGCGTGACGCTCTGGCGCAGGCCTGCGCCCTGGAGTTTGTGGAGAAGCTGCCCCAGGGGCTGCAGACCACCCTGGGCCGGAGAGGGAAGGGGCTGTCTGAGGGCCAGGCCCAGCGGCTGGCCATTGCCCGGGCGGTGCTGCGCGGCGCGCCCATCCTGCTGCTGGACGAGGCAACCTCCGCCCTGGACGTTGCCACCGAACGCCAGGTTCTGCGCAACATCATGCAGCAGTCCCCCAATAAGACCTGCGTGGTGACCACACACCGGCCCAGCGTGTTGAATCTCTGCGACCGGATCTACCGGGTCACCGGGCAGAGCGTCACCGAACTGGAGGCCGAGGAGGCTTCCAGACTTGCCATTGATTTTTGATTCTGCTTTTTGTTGCCGGTTCTGCCGGCCGGGGTCAGAAATTGAAGAATACCACACATTTTTCGCCCACCAAAAAAACTTTCGCATTTTTGAAAAAAAGACTTGCATTTTGAATAGAAGTGTGGTAATATAATGCCCGCAAGAGATCCGGGTGTGGCGAAGTTTGGTATCGCGCTTGAATGGGGTTCAAGAGGCCGCTGGTTCGAATCCAGTCACTCGGACCAAGAAAGGCAGGTATGATAAATACCTGCCTTTCTTTTATTTGCCAAGGTCGGTGAACCAGCGGCCTCTTGTATTTCAATCCCGCCGCTCGGGCGGCCCGGCGAAGCCGTGGACGGCCGCTGGTTCGAATCCAGTCACTCGGACCATAAAAAGTCCTGAAATCGAAAGGTTTCAGGGCTTTTTTGTGCCTTTTTGGGATTAAAACGTTGCGGCTTGATTCCTCATCCAAGCGCGATTCTAACACTTTTTCTAACACTTACCGATCAGAAAACCTTGGTTCCTTCCCTGTGATCACCCGGACAATGCTTCCGCCATGGACTTTTTCCGCTTCGCATCCAGGTGTCCGTAGATGTTTGCAGTGGTTTTGATGTCACTGTGCCCCAGCCATTCCTGCACGTCCTTGAGGGAAAAACCCATGCTCAAAAGATTACTTGCAGCGCTGTGGCGCAGTTCGTGAAATCGAGTCTTTGGCATGTTGTTTGCCTTGAGCAGCCTCGGAAACTTATCGGATACATAATCCGGTGAAAAGGGCCTGCCGTCCGGCCAGCGGAACACATAGTCGCAGTCGTGGTACTCCTTACCAAAGAACTTCTTATCCTTCTCCTGCTGGGTCTGAAGCTCCAGCAGAAGTTGCTTGATATCCGGCGTCATGGGAAAAGATCTGCGGCTGGAATTGTTCTTGGTCTTGTCTTTGGCGACCACGGTGGTGACCTTGGAAACAGTGCGGCGGATTGTGATGGTCTCGGCCTCAAAATTGACACAGTCCCAACACAGGCCCAGCGCCTCGCTCCGTCGCAGTCCATAAAGGGCGGTCAGCCGGATGAGCGGATAGAGGGGTTCGCTTTTGATCTTTTCCAGAAGCTCATCGATCTGAGATTTGGTGTAGAATTTCGCCTCATAACGCTGGCAAGCCGGAAGCTTCACGAACTGACAGGGATTACTGGGAATCATTCCCTCCGCAACACAGAATTGAAGCGTTTGATTCACGATGTTCTTGATCAGCTTCAAACTCCGCGGTGCAAGGCCGCCCTTGCCGTTCAGCTTTCCGTTTTTGGCTTTTTCGCTGATGTATTCCTGCAGATTGTCCTTTGTGATTTCGCAGAGACGAAATCCTTTTTCTCGGAAATAAGGATACACATGGTTTTTCATCAGCGTGTCATAGCCTTGCTTCGTGACCTCATCAATGGGATGCTCAAAGTCTGAGATCTTGTCCTCATACCAGAGTCTGATGGCCTCCGTGAACGGCATGAGCGAACGATTTGCTTCCTGCTCAGCCCGAGCTTCTTCGGCTTGTTCGTATTCCTTGATGGTATCGCGAAGCAGCTTTTGCGCACGGGTTTTGTTGCCCTTGGCGGCAAGCTCAGTGGCAATCCATTTGGGTTTTCGCTTTCCGTTTTCGTAAGTGTTCAAAACGAGATAATACTTGTTGTTTTTAATTTGCAGGCTTCCTGTCATAATAACTCCTTTCAGTAGACAGATACGAAAAAAGCCTGCTGTTGCATGCAAATTATACCATGCGACAGCAGGCGATTCAAGTACGGATTTCAGTTCATATTTGTGCCGGCCATATACGCCAGCACGTCCTTTTTTCGGATGCGGATGGTCGAGCCGATCCTGCGGGAGGGAAGCTCCTGCTCCTTCACCAGCTTGTAGATCGTGTTCTTGCAGACAGACAACAGCTCTGCTGCCTCCTGGACCGTCAGCACATCCGGGTAATCCTTAAAATGCGGCTTCTGAGAAATGAGCAGGGATGTATGCATGTTTATGCTCTGGGTTTCTGTCATAGGCAATTACCTCCTGAATTGATAAAAAGTTATGAGTAAGTGAAAACATCCGTACAAGTGTACATGTGTACGGACCGGAGGAAGCCGGCTGTTTTCCTGGTGAAGACCCGGGGAAAACGCTTCGGCGCGGCTTGCGTACGGTTGTACGCATGTACGGATAAAATGATGTTGTTCTGAACTTTTTTCAAAGCCCGGCAAGGCAATCGTTGAATCGGCAATCGGCAATCGTGGACGGGAGATACGTACACGGATTACCTTTCGTCGTTCTCCTATTGCCTATTGCCTGGTGCCTCTTGCCTAATCACAGCTTGCCTCTGCGCTCCAGGATCTGCTGGACCTTCTCCGTGGGTTCGATGCCGATGTAGCCCCGGACGCGGCGGCCGCCCTGGAGGTAAACGTTGTTGGAGGCGCGGATCTGGAAAGCTTCCTGGTTTTGAGTTAGCTGGTGGCTGAAGCTGTGCTGGGACAACGGCGTATAGGCGTTGTCCTCGCACCAGAGCTTGTACGCCTGATAGAGCTCCGTGGTGCTGGCCTCGGTCTCAGAGAAGAAGGTCAGATAGCCCTTTGACTGCAAAAACTCCACCACGTTGTTCCCGTCGGAGACGGCGGCCTCCATGTTGGCCTTGGCCTGGTCGCTGAGCGTGAACTGGTAATTCTGCTCGATCAAGCGCTGCAGACCGTAGAAGCACCAGAGGAACAGCCCTTCCGGGTTTGCGGTCAGCTTTTCGGAGAGATCCGGATCGTCCCTGCGATTCGGGTCCTTTTTCTTTGCCGTGAGGATGATTTGCCGGCGAAAGAAGCCCTGGCTGCGGTCATAGAGGGCTTTCAGCGGTCCGTTGCCGAAGCCCAGGAAGCGGGCGTAGATCTCCCCTTGATAGCTCTGCTTGCCCTTCTTTTCCAGATCCAGGGGCAGCTCCGCGGTGATAATGAGCTTGAGGTAATTCGTCTCCGGCAGGGCTTCCATCTTCATGTCGTCGTCCACCATGACCAGCGCGTGTTCCAGATCCGCCCGGGCGAAGCGGTTGGTCTCCACCTTGGCCAGGCTGCCGTTGACCATGCTTTCTCCGAAGATGGAACGCATCACCACGCCGATCCGGGATTTCCCTTCACCGCCCTGGCCGACGATCATCAGCATTTTCTGGGCCTTGGTGGTGGGGATCAGGCAGTAGCCCATGAACTCCTGGAGCGTGTAAATGTCGTCCACCTCCAGAAGCTGATCCAGGAACATGATCCACTCCGGCGGGAAGCAGGCATCGGGATTGTAATTGACCGGCAGCCGGTTACGGCAATATTCCTTTTCTTCCGTGAAGCGTCCGTCCAGGAAGAGGGTGCCGTTGGCCACGTGGATGCGGTCGGTCTGAATGGAGAGCTCGGGTTGATAAGCCTCCTTCCGAAGGGTATCCATCAGGCTGTCCACCCGACGGGCCAGACCGGATTTTACATAGGCACTAAGCTTGTCGTAAATCAGCTTTCCCAGCGTGTCTTCATCGGCCATACGCCCTTCCGTCGTGAAGAAGCTGCCCTTGACGCAGATCATTGGATGCTCTGACAGGAACTCCCGGCAGAAGGCGACTTCGTTGATCTTCTTGCCGTCATACCAATCGGATAACGTTGGCGCCGCGTTGTAGCCGAAGATGAATTCTTCACTCACGGACTCCACCCCCTTCCTTTTTCAATCGGGTGTGGATGCCTTTTGCTTTTCCGGCTTCCCGGATTGCCTGCTTCCGCTCTTCGGAATACGGCGCGGTCAGCTTGAATCCGAAACGGTGTTTGTCAATTACCGCGCTCATGCGGCCATCGTCCTCTTCCACAATCCGGCACAAGTCAGGATACGCTGCGGCAAAGCTGCGCAGCCTGCGTTTCAGATCGGCGTTGTAAGTGTCGATCTCCGTCATGGGATCGGCCTCGTTGAAGTAAATCTGCGTGAATTTATCTTTCTTTCTCAATATAGATACCTCCGTAAAAAGTAGTTGTTTTTGACCTCCTGCGCTCAGGTGAAGACCTGGAAAAAGAGGCCGATTTTTCGATAGAAGCAGCCCCAATGACCCGTTGTATCACTGGGACTGCTTCTGTTGGATCATTTGCGTTTTTGCCGGGTGAACACAGGATTATCGGGCATCCTGGCCGGGCCTTGTCTGCTGCGGACGTTTTTGCACCTTCCGTGCTGCTTTTTCTGCTTCCCGGCGTGCCTTGGAACGGGAAAGAACCGCGTGAAGCTGCACAGGGCCGAGCTCCTGTTTGAGAGAATCGTAGTCCGCAAGCTCAGCCTTGAGGGTTTCGTTTTCGTCAATGGCCTTTTCCCAGCGGCGCTTGTAAATGTCGCGGTCATGGGAAACAGAATCGAACTTGCTCTGCAGGGCACGGAAGTCCCGGCGAAGGTCCTGCAGCTTCCGGTACAGAGACAAAGCCAACGCTTTCAGCTTTTCGACCAGAGGCAGCGCTTTCCTGGATCGGTAATGACTTGCGTATTCCAAAGCACCGGCTTCCGGAAGCAGCTTCTCCGGATCGCCAAGGTACTTCTCGACGAAGCCCTCCGCGCCCTTGAGCTTCGGAGTCAGTGCGTTCAGCCGGGCCTGGGCCGTATCTGCTTTTCTCGAAACCTCGTCAAGCGTTTCCTCCGCCTGTGTGGTTTTCTCCTCCAGGGCTGCAAGCTCCGTTTCCTTTTCCCGGGATTCCTCCTGCAGGGACGCAAGGCGTTTCTGCTCCTGCTCCACCTTGAACTGCGTGACGGTCAGATGCTCCTCTGTGCTGCCGCGCTTGCCGCGCTGGACGTCGGTGTAGCCGGCAGACAGCATGAAATTGTAGAAATCGTCCTGGAGGACCGCATAAGAGCGCCGCAGGATCGGCTTGCCCTTAGAGTTGCGCATTGGGTTTCCGGCTTCGTCCAGCGCAGGGACATTTGCCCATTTCTTGGTGCGGCTGACCTGCGGCTTGATCTCTTTCACGGTGCCAACCAGGGCCGGGTCCTTGCAGCGTTTGCTCCACAGGATTTTCTTTTCCACCACCGGCACGTAAACCACGTGCAGATGATAGTGATAAACATCCTGGCCCAGCGCCTCCGACATGGCGCGGTTGCGCTCGTCCGCGTGCATGACGGCAGAGAGAATGTACTGTTCTCCACCGACGATCTGAATTGCTGCCCGGTAGGCGTCGGCATAGAACTGCTTGGCGAACTCATACCCGCCGTGATTGAAGAAGTAGGCGGAGTTGACGTCGAAGACCAACTCACAGAGCTTGGTGGAGTCCGGCTTCATGCCCCAGGTGGAAATGATTTTATCCTGCTCCAGGGCGTCGAACAGTTCCAGATATGTACCGCCGGGCGATTTGAAATGGACGTTCAGCGGTGTGCGCTCCGGGATGATGTCCGGGTTGGAATACGATTCCTTTTTCCGCTCGTTGTGGGCGTATGCGTTTTCCGGCGTGGAGGTTTTTCCGGGCTTAAGGTCGCAGTTTCGTACAACCAGGCGATCCACGCCATCGTTTCTTGGCATTGTTTTCCAGCTCCTTCCTTGTGAGAATTGAGAAAACGGCAAATCAGCGCTATGATGCTTTTTCCGTTTTTGCGTTTTCCGGTAAGACGCCGTCTGCGCGTTTTTGAGGTTTGGATATCCAGACGAAGGGTTGGTTTTGGGACGAAGACTCCCGGGGAGGCACTTCTGCGGAAGTGTATTAACCCACTAAGGTACTTTCATCCGGAGGCTGCAAAGTACCGTGGGCTCTCCGAGGGCTCTGCGAGGCGGATGTGGCTGTTGCGACAGCCTACGCAGGGGATATGAAGCTGTTTTCGCCTCATATCCCCAGCGCGGGCAGCCTGGATTGCGGCCGCCCTGTGCGGGAAGACCACGCCGTGGTCTTCCCGCAGCCTCCCTCGGAAGCGCAGCTTCCATTGTCCGGGCGTGGGGTTTGCGTGAGAAATGCGTTTTTGTTGCGATCCCCGTTTTTCAAAAATCTCAAAACGGGGGCTTGTAATTTCTCTCGAAATCGGCTATACTGTGTGCAGGGTAAAAAGAAAAGCGACTGTTTCCCGCCTGTTGCAGCAGGCGATTTGGAAACGGTCGTTTTTTATGTGCGGTCTTTTTTTCCGGGGCCCGCAGCCCTCTGCGGTGCAATCACCCGGCATCCCTCCTTTCTTTGAATCTGCCTCAAGCGATTTTCTCTGTGCATCACCCTCTTTCAAATGGTTTCCCCTCTGATATGGTTATGTCAGATTTTTCAAAATACCGGCTAATCGCGGGACAAGGTCATTTCATAAAACGGGACAGCCAAAGATAGCACACTGCTCTGGAAAAGTGAGAGCAGTTATTTTAATATACGGATTTGTGTTCCGTTGCACCCGATGTCGTTCCAAGCCCGGACTTTCACCGCGCCGTCACCGCTTCCCGGCACGCTCGCTCCCTTGCGGGAGGTCGTCGCATGCTTTCCCAAAGCGGCAGTATCCCCATACTTCGTCTTCTCTCCAAATTCATTTTGAATTTGGAGGGGCGGCCACGCCCGCCCGGTCGCATTCCATGCGCCCGAAGACTCCGTGTGATTGCTGTTCCTTCAAATCCACAGGATTTGAAGCGCGGCATTCGCCGCGGCCCATAATAATATGGGCAAACAGCATCATCGGTCGGATATTCAATTTTCAAGATGCAGAAAAGTCCTCCCACCTCCTATTGGGAATTTTTCGCGATTTTTACTATTTAATTTGTTGTAAATTTTCTGTGAACGTGTCGCAGCGCTAATATTCGATTGTCTTGTTTTTGAAAAGCCTTCCTACCCTATATCCTGACTTTTTCGAATTTTTTATGGTCGATTTTCCTGTAAAATTTCTATGAATAGATCACAGCAACCAGGAGTCACGAGCAAAAGTGGATATAGCTCCGTTTTACTCAACTTCCTGTTCGCCAATACGACCGAGGATCATATTCAGTTGTCAATCGGCAGCTCAGATTTGCCGAAAAAGGTCTCTACTATATTCAAGAAAATCCGTGTTTTTAGCCCCCTGTTTTGGCTGATCTCGAGATATTATCGAGATATTTTTTTCTGCGCCCGAAGAAGCCTACATAATACTGAAGCCGGATGCCATTTTTAGCCCCCTTTTCCCGCCGGCTTTTGACAAAAATCCGGAATTCTGTCAGAAATAGAAAAGCGCAAAAAAATAGCGCCTGCGGGATGCAGACGCTGGAAGCAGCTTTTTTCCTATGTGTTTTGACAGAAAAAGAGCATCCCACAAGGCCGTTCTGCCATGCAGGATGCTCGTTGATTCCTTAATATTTGATGCTGAAAGAATCTGCCATTTCTCTGCACACGATCCATTCAAAGAATCTCCCGCAGGCGGTGGGCAGCCTCCCGGGTATCGGCTGGGGTTCCAAAACAGGAAAAACGGAACCAGCCCTCGCCGCAGGGGCCGAAGCCCACGCCGGGGGTCCCCACGATGCGGGCCCGGTCAATCAGAAAGTCGAAGAAGTCCCAGCCCTGCATGCCCTTGGGGCAGCGGAACCAGACGTAGGGGGCGTTTTTGCCGCCGGTATAGGGCAGGTCCAGCACCTCCAGGGCATCGGTCAGAATCTTCGCGTTGGCCCGGTAGACCTGGAGATTCTTCCCGCTCTGAGCAAGGCCCTCCGGGCTAAGCGCCGCTTCCCCGGCCCTTTGGAGCAGATAGGACACGCCGTTGGAGCAGGTGGTCCGGTTGCGAACCCACATGTCGTGCAGGGAGGCGCTCTCCCGGATCAGGGCTTGGGGCACCACGGTCCAGCCCAGGCGGGTGCCGGTGAAGCCGGCGGTTTTGGACAGGGAGGCGATCTCAATGGCGCAGCGCTCCGCGCCGGGCAGCTCATAGATGCTGTGGGGAACTGCCGGGTCTGTGATAAAGGCCTCATAAGCGGCGTCAAAGAGGATGACGGCGTCTCTGGCGTTGGCCCAATCCACCCACAGTTGAAGCTGTGCTCTGGGATAGGCCGCCCCGGTGGGGTTGTTGGGAGAGCAGAGGTACACCAGCTCCGCCTCCAGATTCTCGGGCGGCAGGGGGAGGAAACCGTTTTCCTCCCCGCCGGGGACGGACACGATGCTCCGTCCAGCCATCAGATTGGTATCCACATAGGCCGGGTAGGCGGGTTCAATCACCGCCACCCGGTTTTCTTGCGCGAACAGGCCTCCGATCACGCCCAGTTCGTCCCCGGCCCCGTAGGAGATAAAGATCTCTGCGGGGTCCAGCTTTGTGCCCCGGCGGGCGTAGTAATCCGCCACAGCCTGCTTCATAAAGTCCTTCCCCAGCTCCGGCATATAGCCCTGGAAGCTCTCCTGCCTTGCCTGGTCCTCCGACGCCCGGTGCAGGGCCGCAATCACCGCCGGGGCCAGAGGCAGGGTCACGTCCCCGACCCCCAGAAGCAGCAGCCGCTCCTGGGGGTGGTCCCGGCGCAGGGCGTCCACGGTCTGGTTGATGCGGTAGAACAGATAGCTGGTTTTCAGTCGGCTGTAATAGGGATTGATATGGGTCATAGCTTGATCTCTCCTTCATAGACGGTTTCCGCCGGGCCCTCCATCTGAATCGAACCGTCAGCGCGGACGGTGATGAACAGACTTCCGCCGTCCAGCACCAGCTCAATGGGGTTGTCCGCCGGGCAAAGGCCGCGGCTTACCGCAGCGGCCGCCGAAGCGCAGGCTCCGGTACCGCAGGCCAGGGTCGCGCCGCTGCCCCGCTCCCAGACCCGCATCCGCAGGCGGTTCGGCGCCAACACCTGTACAAACTCCACGTTCACCCCGCCGGGGACGGAATGCTCCAGCTTTGGTCCATCTGTTGTTATGTCAACCGCTCCAACATCCGACACAAGAAGGACCAGATGGGGGTTCCCCAGATCCACCAGATCCCCGGCGCTTCCCGGGGTGGTTTTTGCGGTTCCCATCTCCACGCTCACGCCGGTGATTTTGTCCGCCTCGCCGTGCAGGGTCAGCTGCCGCAGCCCTGCCCGGGTTTCGATGACAAGCACACGCTTTCTGGTATAGCCGTGGTCATAGAGATATTTCCCCACGCAGCGGATGCCGTTGCCGCACATCTCGGCCTCGCTGCCGTCTGCGTTGAAGATCCGCATGGAGAAATCCGCCTGCGCAGACGGGCCCATGAAGATCAGTCCGTCGGCGCCGGGGCCGAAATGCCGGTCAGACAATCGGCGGCTGAGCTGGGCCGCGTCTTCCGGCACCGGGCCGTAGACGTACAAATAATCGTTGCCAAGGCCCTGCATTTTGGTAAAGCGCATCAGCTCTGTCCTCCTTTTTGCCGGGTCAGGGCCGCCCGCAGGAAGCCCAGAAACAGCGGGTGCGGCCGGTTGGGCCGGGATTTGAACTCCGGATGATACTGGACTCCCACATAGAAGGGATGCTCCCGAAGCTCCACCGCCTCCACAAGCTGTCCGTCCGGAGATTGGCCGCAGAGCACCAGACCGGCCTGCTCCAGGGCGGCCCGGTAGTCGTTGTTCACTTCGTAACGGTGCCGGTGCCGCTCTGAAATCCGCTCGGCTCCGTAGCATTCCATGAGCCGGGTTCCGGGCCGGATCTCGCAGGGCCAGGCGCCAAGGCGCAGGGTGCCGCCCTTGTTTACGGCATCACTCTGCCCGGGCATAAAGTCGATGACCTTGTGGGGGCTGCCCGGGTCAAATTCGCCGGAGTTGGCATCGGGCAGCCCGGCTTGATTTCGGGCGAATTCTATGACGGCGATCTGCATGCCAAGGCACAGACCCAGATAAGGGATCGCGTGTGTTCTGGCGTACTTGGCGGCAAAGATCATCCCCTCGATGCCCCGGCCGCCGAAGCCGCCGGGCACCAGAATTCCGTCCAGGGGGGCAAGTTCCGCCTCTGTGACTGCTTCCGAGTCGATCCAGTCGATCTCCACGCGCACCCCGCAGGCGTAGCCCGCATGCCGCAGCGCCTCCGCCACGGAAAGATAGGCGTCGTGAAGCTGCACGTATTTGCCCACCAGGCCGATTCGTACCGCACCCTGAAGACGCTTGATCCGCGAAACCAATGCGGTCCACTCGCTCAGATCCGGCTCGGGTGCAGGGATGCCAAGCTCCCGGCATACCACCCGGGAGAAGCCCGCCTGCTCCAGCATCAGCGGCGCCTCATAGAGCACCGGCAGGGTCCGGTTTTCGATGACACAGTCGGGCTTGACGTTACAGAAGAGGCTGATCTTCCGGAAGATGCTCTCCTCCAGCGGCTCGTCGCAGCGCAGCACGATGAGATCCGGCCGGATGCCCATGCCCTGCAGCTCCTTGACCGAGTGCTGGGTGGGCTTGGACTTGTGCTCCTCGGAGCCGTGCAGGTACGGCACTAAGGTCACGTGGATAAAGAGGCTGTTCTCCCGGCCCACCTCCAGGGCGATCTGCCGGACCGCCTCCAGGAAGGGCTGGGATTCGATGTCGCCGATGGTGCCGCCGATCTCGGTGATGACCACGTCGGCGTCGGTCTGACGGCCCACGCGGTAGACGAATTCCTTGATCTCGTTGGTGATATGGGGGATCACCTGGACCGTCGCGCCCAGGTATTCTCCCCGGCGTTCTTTGTTCAGCACGTTCCAGTAGACCCTGCCGGAGGTCAGATTGGACCAGCGGTTCAGGTCCTCGTCGATGAAGCGCTCGTAGTGGCCCAGGTCCAGGTCTGTCTCCGCCCCGTCCTCGGTGACGTAGACCTCTCCGTGCTGGTAGGGGCTCATGGTGCCGGGGTCCACGTTGATGTAGGGGTCGAGCTTCTGGGCAGCCACCTTCAGACCCCGGGCCTTCAGGAGCCGGCCCAGGGAGGCCGCCGTGATGCCCTTGCCCAGGCCGGAGACCACGCCGCCGGTCACAAAAATATATTTCGTCATGGATGTCTCCTCCCTTA
>CAMOKD010000020.1:0-32422 GCA_946617435.1 uncultured Clostridia bacterium
AAAACCAGCGCTTTTCCTTCCTGGCCATCGGCCGGCCGGAGAGCGCGGGCTGCTACTGCAAGGTCAACGCCTACCTCAAAGAGGTCATCAGCCTCCTGAGCCAGGACTTTGACTACGTGGTCATCGATGGGGAGGCCGGTGTGGAGCAGATCAACCGCCGGGTGCTGGAAAAGGTCACCCACCTGGTGTTGATCACCGATCCCAGCCGGAAGGGCACCCAGGTGATCCAAACCATCCGCCGGGTGGCGGACGAGCTGGTGATGTATGAGCGCTGCGGCGTCATCATCAACCGCCTGGCCGACCCTGCCCTGCTGCCCCACGTCCAGGTGGCGCCGGAGGAGCTTTTGGCGGTGATCGGCAACGACCGGGCCCACGCGGCCAACGACATCGAGGGCAAAACCGTATTCGACCTGCCTCAGGACAGCCCCATTTTACAGGGCGCCTGCCAGGCGCTGGCCAAGCTGGGCCTGCTCCCGGCGGCCTGCCCATAACAAAGAGAGGTGTTACGCTTGAGAGATTTAAAGCATCTGATCTACTTTGAAAACCTGCTGGACAACGCCGACAACGAGCTGGTAGAGCAGGCCAAGGCGGAGGGCCAGCTGGCCCTTGGCTATACCTGCTTCCACATCCCCGAGGTACTGCTGAACCTGCCGGGCTGCTTCTCTGTCCGCCTCCGGGCGCCCAGAACCGGCTCCATCGACATCGCCACCTACTATATGTCCAACTACACCTGCGAGTTCGCCAGGGCCCTGGTGGAGCGGGGCATTGAGGGCGGCTTCAACTTCCTGGACGGGCTGGCCGGCGTGGACGCCTGCTCCATGATGAACCGGTTCTATGAGCACTTTGAGCTGCTCAAAATGAACGAGAAGCCCAACTTCTTTGTCACCCACACCGATATGCCCTATAAGGTCGAGGACTACTCCGTCCGCCACTACGTCAAGCAGATGCGCATCCGCCTGCTGGACGTGATTGCGCGCAACTACGGCATTGACACCTCCGACGCGGCCATCCGCCAGGCGGTGAAGGAGCACAACGAGGTCTGCGCCATCCTCACCGAGATCGGCAAGCTGCGCAAGGCGGAAAACCCGGTGATCACGGGCTATGAGTACCATGTGCTGAACCTTGTCAGCTACACCTGCCCCAAGGCCAAGATCCTGCCCTATCTGCGCCAGACCCTGGAGGAGCTGAAAACCCGCCAGCCCGACCCCAAGCCCTGGTACCGCGCCCGGGTGGCCGTGGTGGGCAGCGAGATCGACGACCCCAGCCTGACCAAAATGCTGGAGGACTGCGGCGCCATGGTGGTGGTGGACCGCTACTGCTACGGCTCCACCCCCGGCCGGGAGGTCATTGAACTGAACGACGACGAGCCCGCCCTGGACCAGATCTGCCGGCACTATATGCAGGTCAGCGAGTGCGCCCGCTACATCAGCGACGAGAAGGTCCAGCAGCGCCGCGACACCGCCGACCGTCTGGCCAGAGAGTACAACGCCGACGGCATCATCTACGAGCAGATGAAATTCTGCGACTTCTGGGGCTTTGAGCGGGCCCTGGTAAGCCACATCATGTCAACCGAGGTGGGCTGGCCGGTGCTCTCCATCGACCGCCCCTATAACGCCAGATCCTCCGGCCAGCTGCGCACCCGATTCCAGGCCTTTGTGGAATCGCTGGAGATCAAGCGGATCCAAAAGAACGGAGGGAATAAGTAATGGCCAAGCTGAAATACCCGAACCCCGCCTTCTTCCGGGCCAAGAACAAAATGGACTGGAAGGCCCAGGGGGAGAACCTGAAGGAGATCGGCGGCATTGTGGGCCAGATGCTCAAGGAAACCGACTGGAAGGCCGCCTTCCAAAAGACCGTGGACAATCTCAAGGCCGACGGCAAGCGGGTGGCCGAGGAATACGCCGCGGTCAAGGCCATGACCAAGGACCAGCGGCTGGACCTGCTAAAGAACGGTGAAAAACACCTGGGCAAGCTCTACCGCTCCGGGGCCATGGCCACGGTGCGCCGGGAGTGGCGCGGCGTGAAGGACACCGGCGTAGACTTTGCCGAGTGGCTTAAAATGTGGGGGATGCTGCTGGGCACCTTCTCCAAGGACCTGGTCCCCGCCCTGAACGCCACGCTGTGGTACCGGTGGATGATCTCCTATATGTGCTGCGTGGGCTTTATGGACAAAAACACCATGGGCCAGCGGGGCACCGCCTTAAAGATGAGCCACCTGATGATCTACGATATTTTCCGCTATGTGGCGGAGAATCTGGTCTTCCTGGCCAAGTGCGACAAGAAAAACGGCAATTCCGAGGAGCTGAACAAGAAGGTCGTCCTCTTTGACGAGATGACCATGGGCCAGATCATGGCGGGCTTCCCGGATCTGCTGGGCATTCCCTATCAGCTCATGCCGGTCTTCCTGGTCAGTGAGATCGACCAGCTGACCTGCGTGCCCTACATTGACGCGGTGGAGTCCTTCGGCCTGCCGGCAGACACCTGCCCGGTGCCCTCCTCCGAGTGCGGCGCCCTGGTCATTGACGCCCTGCCCCATATGGGCTCCTGCTTCATCTCCAGCTCCATGCCCTGCGACGGCAGCACCATGGCCTCCAGCTATATGTCCCGCCGGTTCCCGGATCTGCCTGTCTTCCACCTGACCTTCCCGGTCCGCTATGAGTACGAAGAGACCGTGGAGGACGCCGCCGAGGACATCAAGGCCTGCATCCGCTTTGTAGAGGAAAAGACCGGCGCCAAGTGGAACTGGGACCACTACTTTGCCACCATGAAGCGCTTCAACCAGGAGACTGCCTACGAGCTGGAGAAGTGGGAGGTCAACAAGACCGACCATCCCCAGATCATCGGTCCCTGCTACGAGCTGTTCCGCAAGTGGAACTACGAGATGGACGGCGGCGCAGATCCGCGCACCATCAAAACCTTTGAAAAGGTCAACAAGCTGATGCTCCAGGCCTATGAGCGCCGTGAGGAGGCCTGGGTGGGCAAGATGCGCTACCGGGGCATTGTGTGGTCCTGCCCGGCCCACTACTACGCCAACTTCTCCAACTGGCTGGCCAACTGCTGGGGCATTGACATCCTGGTGGAGATGGAATCCCTCAACTTCACCAAGCCCATGGAGACCGAAGACAAAGAAAAGGCCCTCCAGGATCTGGCCCGGCTGTACGAGCGCATGGTCATGCGCCGCCACACCAACGGCGGCTACCACAACGTGGTGGATGAGCTCTGGCGCCAGGTGGAGGCCTGGCGGGCGGAGATCATCATCATGTACCAAAACGTGGCCTGCAAGAACATGGCCACCCTCCAGGGCATCCTGGACGAGCAGGCCCGGGAGAAGAACTACCACATGATCTGGATCGAGCACGACCTGATGGATCCCCGTACCGTGTCCCGCAAGACCATGCGCGACAAGGTCAACGAGTATATGCGCACAGTCATGAAGGCGGAGCCTGTGGATCCCACGCTCTGTGATTTTGACGACGAAGCCTGTATGTAACACCTCAAATAATAAAGGAGATATAAAACATGAAATACTTTGGCGGATGCGACGTGGGCTCTACCTACACCAAGGCAGTCATTCTGGATGAAACCGGCAAGATTTGTGCAAACACCACCATCAAGAGCAAGATCAACTCTGAGGCCAGCGCCAAAATGGCCATGGAGGAGGTTCTCAAGCAGGTCGGCCTGCAGTCCTCCCAGGAGCTGGCATACCTCATCGGCACCGGCTACGGCCGCAACAAGGTCCCCTTTGCCGACGAGAACATTTCCGAAATCTCCTGCCACGCCATGGGCGTGCACGTCACCGATCCCACGGTCAAGGCCATCATTGACATCGGCGGCCAGGACGTCAAGGGCATCAGCATTGACACCGACGGCACCGTGAAGAACTTTGCCATGAACGACAAGTGCGCCGCCGGCACCGGCCGCTTCTACGAGGCCATGGCCCGCAGCTTTGAGATGACCCTGCCTGAGTTCAGCAACCTGAGTCTCAAGGCCAAAAACGTGATCCCCATCACCGCCCAGTGCACCGTCTTTGCCGAGAGCGAGGTCATCACCCTGGTGGGCGAGGGCAAGCCCATGGAAGAGATTGCCGCGGGCATCCAGATGGCCGTGGCCAAGCGCTGCTTTGTGATGAGCAAAAAGGCCGGCGCCACCGACTCCATCACCCTCACCGGCGGTTGCGCCAAGAACGCCGGCCTGAAGCAGGCCATTGAGCACGTGCTGAAGCTGAAGGTCATTGAGCTGAAAACCGACCCCCAGCTGATGGGCGCGCTGGGCGCGGCGGAGTACGCCCGCCAGAAGGGCCTGGCCAGAGCCTGAGCCCGCGCCTGAAAGGAGCAAAAACATGAAACTGATATGGAAGCTGCTGACGAAGCTGATTCGCTTCTTCACCCTGGTGGGCGGAATCCTCTTTGCGGTCTATTTCTGGAACCTGGATCAGAAGCTCCTGGGCTGGGCCTACGTCCAGGTCAACCGGATCTTTGACCGGAAGAAGACCGACATCAAGTTCTGACCATGGAGCTGTATAATTCCATCCTGGCCCGGGCCCTGACCCTGGGCGGCAGCACGCCCATCCGCCGCTATGCCTATGACCCGGCCAGGGCCTGGCCGGACAACGGCTCCTTTGAGCTGGTCATGCAGCGGGAGGCAGCCCTGGAGCTGGGCGGCGGCAACCGCCGGGCGGTGAACTTCACCTGCGTCACCTCCAGCCCCCAGCTGGTCAGCCAGGACGAGATCCTGGTCTGCGGCCCCGACCTGCAGGAGCTGAAGGCCGACTGCGACTATATCCGGGTCGCCCTGATCCGGGTGGGCGTCATTGAGAGCGACGACGATGACGACACCGAGGAGGCCTTCCGGGCCATCCAGGAGATCGACTTTGTCAAGTACCGGGTCTTTCCCAAGGGCTATATGATCCGCACCAGCGCCGAAAAGGACCGGGAGCAGGTCCGCATCAGCAAGGACGCCCTGCGCCGGGGCATCAGCTTTGAGCGGGTGGGGGCGGACTTCATCCGGCAGTACAAGCAGAATCCCCATGTGATGAACGCCTCTGTGCTGTTCATCACCGCCCCCGGGGCCGACTATGACCTGGCGGCCAAGCTTGCCGGCAACGTGCGGGATATCACCCTGTCCCTGTCCCAGATCTTAAAGGGAATGCCCACAGACTGCGGCTCCTGCAATCTCAAGCCCATCTGCGACGAGGTAGAGGGCATGAGAGAGCTGCACTTCGGCAAAAAGGGAATGTAAGCAAATCCTGCTCCCCTGCCGGTCTCGGCAGGGGAGCAGTCCTGAATTCGCAGTATGCATGATAGAGGAGAGCACAGTCCATGCAGACCTTGATTGAGCTATACGATGAGCGCCCCCTGGAGAACGTTTTGGGCGTTGAGGTCTTCCGGCCCCAGCGGGTGGTTTACGTCTGCCCGGACAGCCTTACGGGCATCGACCGCATCCGGTCCAAGCTGAAGCTCTATTTTGCCCATCGGGGCCTGCAGCCGGAGCTGCAGTTTTACAAAACCGGAGTCTACGACGCCGCGTCTGTGTGCAAGGTTCTGCGGGGCATCCTGACCGAATACCCCGACGCCGCCATTGACATCACCGGGGGCACCGACGCGGTGCTCTTTGCCGCGGGGATGCTCAGCGCCGAGATGCCGGTGCCGGTGTTCACCTACAGCCGCCGGAAAAACCGGTTTTTCGACATCCGCAACGCCGACTTTGCCGCGGCCCTGCCCTGCACCGTGACCTTTACGGTGGAGGACTGCTTCCGCATGGCGGGGGGCTCCATGCGCCCCGGCCGGGTGGACAACGGGATTCTGGGCGGGTATCTGCCGGATATCGAGCCCTTCTTCCAGGTCTATCTGCGCCACCGCCGGCACTGGAACCGGATCGTCACTTACATCCAGCGCCTGTCTCCCACCCTGCCCGGGGAGGAGATCCGCCTGGAGGCCAAGGGGGGCTACCGGGTCAAGGGGGAGCGGGGCTCCGAGCTCCCGGCCCCGGAGGAGGCCCTGGGGGATCTGGAGCAGATCGGCCTGATCTCCGATCTGGAGATTGTGCCGGAGCAGTCTGTGGCCTTCCGCTTCCGGGACGCCCAAATCCGGGCCTGGCTGCGGGACGTGGGCAGCGTGCTGGAGCTGTATGTGTACAAGGTCTGCCTGGATCTGAAGCTCTTTGACGACGTGCGTACCAGCGCCGTGGTGGACTGGGAGGGCGACGCCCGGCAGAATGCCGTGACCAACGAGCTGGACGTGATGGCCACCCGGGGGGTGATCCCGGTGTTTATCAGCTGCAAGACCTGTGACGTGCGCACCGAGGCCCTGAACGAGCTGGCCATTTTACGGGACCGGTTCGGCGGCAAGGTGGCCCGGGCGGCCATCGTCACCGCCGAGCCCGGGGGCGCCCCCATGCGCAACCGGGCAGGGGAGCTGGGCATCGAGGTGGTGGATCTGAGTGACCTGGAGGCGGGCAGGCTGGGGCAGCGCCTTGGCCGCATGATGCAAGCCCGCTGAGCAGCAGAAAGCGCGGAGCCCGGAGGCAATGACCTCCACGGGCTCCGCGCTTTGTTATGCGTCTGTGTTTTTGGGATAGTCCTTTTTGGGAATGTTGCGGTAGGGCACCACCGTGTGGGGCGGCAGGGCCCGGGCCAGGCCGGTAATCCGGTCCATCAGCTCGGTCTTGATCCGCACCCGCTCCTCTGCCATGGGGGCCTCGGGATCAAAGCGCACCGGCTCGCCAAAGGTCAACAGCCGCAGGCTGGGGGCCAGGTACATGGGCACAAAGGCCACGGGCCTGCCGGTTTTGCGGTAGCAGAGCTTTGCCACGTCAATAAACCGGTCCTGGAAGTCGTAGACAATGTGGTTGTGCTTTTGGTCGTGCTCCGGAAAAATCACCACGCTCTGCCCCTGGGCCAGCACCTCCACGGTCCGCTTGAAGGTTGACATAATTCTGCTGTCGTGATACACCGCAATGGTGTTCGCATTGCCGAATACCACCACAGAAAGGGGCGCGATGAGATACGACAGCACCCGGTAAAACCCGTGGGTCCACCCGGGCTTTTGGGACCAGAAATCCCGGAAGGCGTATTCCGGCACCTCCCGCAGGCGCATCATCTCCCCGGCGCACCAGGTCCACCGCTCCACGGGCATATACAGCTCGCAGACAATGGGCCCGTGCATCTGGCTGTGGTTGCCCACAAAAATGACCGGCTCCTCCGGCAGGTGCTCTGTGCCTGTCAGACGGATGCCGGGATAGACGACCCGCACCGCCCATTTGATCAGCCGGTAGATCGGGCGGAGGTGATTGGGTTTTTTGCTCATGGAATCCCTTCTCTCGGAAATATCAAAACAGCAGGGGACGGCCGTTTCCGGCCGTCCCTGGCATGGGGCAGTGCTTACAGGGGCTCGTCTGTCAGACTCTCAAACTCGGCGGCCACTTTTTCAAAGGTCTCCTCGTCCTCAATGTCCAGCAGTTCGAAATCCTCCTCGTTGGGCTTGTAGCCGTAGAGATAGACCTCCTCGGTGCCGTCCAGGGCCTCCAGGGCGATATACTCCTTGCCGTCCACATCAAAAATGCCCATCATGCCGCACTCAATGCTGACACCGTCGTCAAAATCCAGAATGATGATCTGGTCCTCGTCGTAGTGATTTTGTGCCATTGTATGATCCTCCATCGATTCTATTCCTCCCTGAACATCCGGAAGGCGGTGGGCAGGGCGTAGGCCTGCTCCAGCGCGTCCCGGTCTGCCCAGGTAAATCCCTCTCCCGCTGCCCGGCAATCCAGATAATAGCAGCGCATCTGCCACTCCACATGGGTAAAAATATGGGTCCGCTCCAACACCTTGCCCAGGCCGGCGGGGTGCACCCCCCACTGCTCGGCCAGGGCCACGGCCTGCCCGGCCTCCAGGTGCCCGGGCACGTTGGGAAACTCCCACAGCCCTGCCAGCAGGCCCTTCCTGCCCCGGCGCCGCAGGGCGTACTGTCCGTCCCGGCGCAGCACCAGCACCGTCAGCTGCTCTGTCCGGCGGGGCTTTTTCTTGGCCTTCACCGGCAGCGACAGCTGGGTGCCTGCCGCCCTTGCGCGGCACAGGCCGGCCAGGGGACAGACCTCGCACCGGGGCGCCCCGTTGGGCACGCACACCGTGGCCCCCAGCTCCATCAGGCTCTGGGTAAAGGTGCCGCACGCCTGCGCCGGGTAAACCGCGGCCAGGCGCTGCCGGATGCGCCGCACCGTGGCGGGGTCGGTGACCGGGCTGGGGTCGTCCAGCAGCCGGGTGACGACCCGCAGCACATTGCCGTCCACCGCCGGCACAGGCCGGTCAAAGCAGATGGAGACAATGGCCCCCGCGGTGTAATCGCCGATGCCCTTGAGTGCCCGCACCGCGGCGTAGTCGGTGGGGAAGACGCCGTGGTGGGTTGACATAATTTCTTTTGCCGCGGCCTGCAGATTCCGTACCCGGGAATAATAGCCCAGGCCCTCCCACAGCTTGTGCAGCCGGTCGGGGTCACACTGGGCCAGGTCTGCAACGGTGGGCAGGGCCTGCAGAAAGCGCCGGTAATAGTCCTTTACGGCCTCCACCCGGGTTTGCTGCAGCATGATTTCCGACAGCCAAACGTGGTAAGGCTCCCGGTCCTGCCGCCAGGGGAGGGGGCGGGCGTTTGCCCGGAACCAGGGCAGCAGCAGCCCCGGCAGCGGGGCCAAAAGATCGGGTTGTTCCATTGCGTATCCCCCCTCCGGCCTATAGTATAATCTATAAAATGAATTCTGTCAAATCCGAAAAAAGTTGATGCAATTTTCGACAACATCGTGTATAATGAAAAAAGATACTGATTTCGTGGGAGCACGCCATGCACAACAATCCGCCCTTGGCCGGAAAGCGCCTGTTTCTGCTGGATATGGACGGCACCATTTACCTGGACGACCGCCTCTTTGACGGCACTACAGACCTTCTTGCCTACGTCCGCAGCCTCGGGGGGAAGTACCTCTTCCTCACCAACAACTCCTCCCGCAGCGTGGAGGCATACATCGAAAAAATGGCCCGTCTGGGCATCCACACCACCTGTGAGGACTTCCTCACCTCTGTGGACGCCCTGATCGTCTACCTGGACCGGCAGGGCTACCGGGGCAAGCGGCTGTACGCCCTTGGCACCCGGACCTTCCGCCATCAGCTCTCCCAGGCCGGCTTTTCCGTCACCGACCGGCTGGAGGAGGGAATCGACGCCCTGGTCTGCGGCTTTGACACCGAGCTCACCTTCCAAAAGCTGGAGGATGCCTGTATCCTCCTGGGCCGGGGGGTGGACTTTATCGCGGCCAATCCGGACTGGGTCTGTCCCACCTGGTACGGCTATGTGCCCGACTGCGGCAGCGTGTGCGAAATGCTCTACCGGGCCACGGGCCGCCGGCCGGTGTTTATCGGCAAGCCCCAGCCGGAGATGGCCCTGCTGGCCATGGCCAAATACGGCTTTTCCAAGGCCGAGACCGTCCTGGTGGGCGACCGGGTGTATACCGACATCGCCTGCGGCATCCGGGCGGGGATCGACGCGGCCCTGGTGCTCTCCGGGGAGAGCACCCTCCGGGACGTGGAAGAAAACGAGTACAAGCCCACTCACATCTATCAGGACATCCGCCAGCTGCTGACCGTGCTGCGGCAAGAAGAACAAGAAAGGATGAACAGCAAATGAAGCTCAACTACAAACGTACCATCTTTGTCGGCTTCGCATTTTTTCTGATCTGTGCCTTCTGGCAGGCCTATGACAACACCATCCCCCTGATTCTGACCAACAAATTCGGCCTGTCCCAGGGCGCCTCCGGCGTGGTGATGGCCCTGGATAACATCCTTGCCCTGTTTATGCTGCCCCTGTTCGGCGCCATCTCCGACAAGTGCAGGCACCCCATGGGCAAGCGGACGCCCTTTATCCTGGTGGCCACCATTGTGGCGGCCCTGGCCTTTGTGGGCCTGAGCTTTATGGACAACGCCCAGCTCAAAAACATCTCCCGGGTGGCGGCCATTGACGACCCCGCCGCCCTCACTGAGATCTACGAGACCCAGAAGGACGCCACCCTCCAAACCCCTGACGGCGAGAAGTTCATCCTGTCCGAAGTCTTCACCGCCGAGGAGTTTTCCGCCCTGAAGAGCCAGGTTCAGGAGGGGGACAAAACCGTCACCAACCCGCTGTATACCAACTATGTGGTCCCGGCCCGGCAGGCCTATGCCTGGAACGTCACCCGGCACAGCCCGGTGCCGCTGGTGCTGTTTATGCTCCTGCTGCTGGTGGTGCTGGTGTCCATGGCCACCTTCCGCAGCCCGGCGGTGGCGCTGATGCCCGACGTGACCATCAAGCCCCTGCGCTCCAAGGCCAACGCGGTGATCAATCTTATGGGCAGCGCCGGCGGCATCCTGGTGCTGGCCCTGGGCATGGTGTTTGCCACCAGCGCGGTGCGCAACTCGCTGATGAGCTACACCCTGTACTTCTCTGTGATTGCGGGCATTATGCTGCTGGCCCTGGCCATTTTCATGTGGCAGGTCAAGGAGCCCCGGTTCGTCCGCGAGATGCAAGAGCAGAGCAGACGCTACGGCATTGAGGACAAGGACGAGGACGAATCCGGCTCCCGCAAGCTCTCTACCGGGGAGCGGAAGTCTCTGATCTTCCTGCTGGCCTCCATTGTCCTGTGGTTTATGGGCTACAACGCCGTTACCTCCAAGTACTCGGTTTACGCCTCCAACATTCTCCACAAGGACTACAATCTTACCCTGATCATTGCCCAGGCGGCGGCCATCCTCTCCTATCTGCCGGTGGGCTTTGTGGCCTCCAAGCTGGGCCGGAAAAAGACCATCCTGGCCGGCGTGGTGATGCTGACGGTGGCCTTCGGCGTGGCCTGCGTGCTGCGGGAATCCAGCCCCACCATGCTGATGAACGCCATGTTTGCCCTGGCCGGCATCGGCTGGGCCACCATCAACGTCAACTCCTTCCCCATGGTGGTGGAGCTCTGCCGGGGCGGCGACGTGGGCAAGTACACCGGCTTCTACTACACCGCCTCCATGGCGGCCCAGACCGTCACGCCCATGATCTCCGGCATGATCATGGACAAGCTGGGCATGACCACCTTGTTCCCCTACGCCACGGTGTTTGTGGCCCTGGCCTTTGTCACCATGCTCTTTGTCATGCACGGTGACAACAAGCCCACTGCCAAAAAGGGCCTGGAGGCCCTGGATGTGGAGGACTGAGCATGGGATTTTTATGGTTTGCATTTATCCTGGTGCTGGTGCTTCTGCTGCTGTCAGGTCTGTACATGCTCAGTCTCATGGCCAAGCGGAAGCCGAAGGCGGGATTTCACGGGAAACTGGGGGAGTATCACTACGCCCACCGGGGGCTGCACTCCATTGCCGCCGGCATCCCGGAGAACTCTCTTACAGCCTTCCGCCTGGCGGCCCAGCACGACTACGGCGCCGAGCTGGACGTCCATCTGAGCCGGGACGGACGCCTTGTGGTGATGCACGATGAGAGCCTGAAGCGCACCACCGGGGCCAACGCCAAAATCAGCTCTGTCACCACCGAGGTGCTGGACCAGCTCCGCCTGGAGGGCACCAAGGAGAAGGTGCCCTACCTGGAGGAGGTTCTGCCCATCTTTGACGGCAAGACCCCCCTGGTCATCGAAATCAAAACCGACAACGGCAACTACCAGGAGCTCACAAGAAAGGTCTGCAACCAGCTCCGGCAGCACCCCGAGATCACCTTCTGCATGGAGTCCTTTGACCCCCGGGTGCTGTACTGGCTGCGCAGGCACCACCCGGAAATCGTCCGGGGCCAGCTGTCCTGCAACTTCATAAAGGACCGGTGCGGCCTGTCCTGGGGCCAGGCGGTTCTGTTCTCCAACATGATGTTCAACTTCCTCACCCGGCCGGACTTTATCGCCTATAAAATGGAAGACCGGTTCGACCTGGCGCCGGCGCTTTGCAAAAAGCTGTGGGGCGTGCAGGGCTTTATCTGGACGGTTCGCAGCCAGCGGGATGCCACCCAGCTTTTGGAGGAGGACAATCTGATTATTTTTGAGGGGTTTGCCGCAAAATAGAGAAGAAAACAGTTGATTTCTTCAGATAAACCTAGTATAATGCTGGGTAGATTACTGCGAAGGAGGCCAATCAAATGGCAAAGATCGAAAAAGATACCATTATCGGTGACGTGCTGGACATCGCCCCCGAGACCGCTCCTCTGTTTATGGCCATCGGCATGCACTGCCTGGGCTGCCCCGCTTCCCGGGGAGAGACCGTGGAAGAGGCCTGCGCCGTCCACGGCGTGGACGTGGACGAGTTCCTCAAGCACCTCAATTCCTTTGACGAGGCAAATCAGTAATGGCAGACGGGGCGCCTCAAGCGCCCCGTTCTTTTTTGTAAGGAGAACCTATGAACAATCAACGACCGGACCGGCGGCATGAAAAATACGTCCGCATGACCACCACCCCGGTGGAGCGGCTCATTTTAAAGCTGTCTGTGCCCACCATTGCCAGTATGCTGGTCACCGCAGCCTACAACCTGGCGGATACCTATTTTGTCAGCACCATCGGCGGCCGGGAGGGCACCCTCTCGGTGGCGGCAGTTTCGGTGGCCTTTTCGATTATGGCGCTGATCCAGGCCTTCGGCTTCTTTGTGGGCCAGGGCTCCGCCAATACCATCTCCCGGCTGCTGGGCAAGCAGGATGTCCGCCGGGCCTCAGAGCTGGCGGCCACGGGGCTGTTCCTGGCGGCGGTGGTGGGGCTGGTCATCCTGGCGGTGGGCGAGCTTTTTGCCGTGCCCATCGCGCGGCTCTTAGGGGCCAAAGAGGCCTTTCTCCCCCACGCCGTGGCCTATCTGCGCTGGATCTTTGCCGCCGCCCCCTTTATGACCTGCTCCTTCTGCCTGAACAATCAGCTCCGGTTCCAGGGCAACGCGGTGTATGCCATGGTGGGCGTGGTCAGCGGCGCGGTGCTGAACGTGGTGCTGGACCCCATTTTCATCAAGGTTCTGCACATGAATGCCGAAGGCGCCGCCCTGGCCACTGCCATCAGCCAGACGGTGGGCTTCTTTGTGCTGCTCGCCGGCACCTTCCGGGGGGACAACCTGCGCATCCACCCCAAGCGGATCCGCCTGTCCGGGCAGAACCTGGGGGACATTGTCCGGGGCGGGCTGCCGTCACTGCTGCGCCAGGGCTTTGCGGCCCTGTCCGTCACCGTGCTGAACAATATGGCCGGCCGGGTGGGGGACGCCACCCAGGGGATCGATTCCGCCTCTCTCATTGCCGCCTTTGGCCTGGTGTCCAAGATCATGACCACTGTGAGCTATATGATCATCGGCCTGGGCCAGGGCTATCAGCCGGTGTGCGGCTTCAACTACGGCGCCGGGCTCTACAGCCGGGTGCGCCGGGCCTTCTGGTTCCTGGTCAAGGCGACAGGGGCCTGGTGCCTGCTGATCATGCTGCTGGGCGAGGTGTTTGCCGGCAGGGTGGTCAATCTCTTTCCGGACGCCGAGCCCCTGGTCAAGGACCTGGCCGTGACCATTCTGCGGTTCCAGTGTGTCACCTTCTTTGTCAACTGCTGGGTGGTGCCCTCTAACATGACCCAGCAGACCATGGGCTGGACGTTCAGCGCCTCCGCCCTGGCCATGGCCAGGCAGGGCCTGTTTCTCATTCCCATGGCCCTGCTGCTGCCCGCGCTTTTCGGGCTGACCGGCCTGGAGATTGCCCAGCCGGTGGCGGATTTCTGCACCTTCCTGCTGGCCATTCCCCTCCAGACCCGGGTGCTGAAGCACCTGTCCCAGCCGGACCGGGAGGCCGCGACATGAAGCTGCCCATCTCCAAGCGGCTGCAGCTCTGCGCCGAATTGATCTCCCCCTGCCAAACGGTGGCCGACGTGGGCACTGACCACGGCTATCTGGGCATCCATCTGCTGCGGCGAAACCGCTGCGACCGGGTCATTGCCGCAGACCTGCGGGAAAAGCCCCTCGCCTCCGCCCGGGCCAACGCCGCCCTCTATGGGGTGCAGGACCGGATGTGCTTTGTGCAGTCCGACGGCCTGGCCCGCCTCGCCCCCGGCAGCTTCCAGACCCTGGTGCTGGCCGGCATGGGCGGGGATCTGATCACCCGCATCCTGGCAGGCGCCCCCTGGCTCAGCGGGGGAGACTACACCCTGATCCTGCAGCCCCAGTCCGCGGCCAACGACCTGCGCCGGGTCCTGGGGCAGTGGGGCTGGGAAATCTGCCGGGAGCGGCTGGTCCGGGACGGCGGCTTTCTCTACACTGTCATGGAGGTCCGCCCCTTCGGCGGCCGGCCCCTTCTGCCCGGGGAGCAGTACTGCTCTCCCGCCCTGCGCCGGGCCGGCGACCCGCTGCTGGGCCCATACCTTTCCAGGGTCCGCCGGGCTCTGGAGCGCACCGTCTCCGGCATCTCCCAATCCGCAGACCCGGCGGACCGGGAGAGAATCCGCTATTACCAAGACGCCCTGGAGGAGATCCTCCCCCTGGACGCTGCCATCAACAGGGAACAGGAGGACCCCCAATGACCGTACAAGAGATTTTAGACGCCCTGTGGCGCCTGGCGCCCCTGTCTTACAAAGAGGACTTTGACAACGTGGGCTTCCTTCTGGGCCGCAAGGACCGGCAGGTGCAGCGGATTCTTGTGGCGCTGGATGCCACCGACGCCGTGGCCGCCCAGGCCAAGGCCCTGGATTGCCAGCTGGTGGTCACCCATCACCCGGTGATCTTCCACGCCCCAAAGCACGTCACCGACGCCGACCCCCACACCCGCACCCTGCTGACGTACCTGGAGCAGGGCATTGCCGTGATCTCCATGCACACCAACCTGGACTGCGTCCCCGGGGGCGTGAACGACGTGCTGGCCCGGACACTGGGTTTACATCACGTTGAAATCCTGGCGGACGGGGAGACCGCCGGCCTGGTCCGGATGGGGGAGGTCGCGCCTTCCTCGCTGCCGGGCTTTGCGGCCCATGTGAAGCAGGCCCTGGGCTGCCCCGGCCTGCGCTATGCCGACGGCGGCAAGCCTGTGCGCCGGGTGGCAGTGGGCGGCGGCGCCTGCGGAGAGTTTATGGACCGGGTGGCCGCTGCCGGCTGCGACACCTTTGTCACTGCGGATCTCAAATATCACCAGTTCTGTGACGCCGCGGTGCTGGGGCTGAATCTGCTTGACGCCGGCCACTTTGAAACCGAAAACCCGGTCTGCGCCATGCTGCAGGCCTTCCTGGCAGAGCGCTTCCCCACCGTGGAGGTCGTGCTGGCGGACCATGGGGACTGCATCCGGTTTTTGTAAAGAAAACAGTTGCACAATCCAAAATCCTGTGATAGAATATTTCAGTTAGAACAAAAACAGAAGGGATGAATTATCAATGTCCGGACACTCCAAGTGGCATAACATTCAAAAGACCAAGGGCGCGCAGGACGCCAAGCGCGCGGCTGCCTTCACCAAGATCGCCAAGGAGATGATCGTGGCGGTGAAAGAGGGCGGCGGCTCCACCGACCCCAACAACAACTCCCGCCTGGCCACCATCATCACCAAGGCCAAGGCTGCCAACATGCCCAACGACAACATCAAGCGTGTGCTTGAGCGGGCGGCCGGCGCCGGCAGCGGCGACAACTACGAGTCCATCACCTATGAGGGCTACGGCCCCAGCGGCATTGCCGTCATCGTTGAAACCATGACCGACTCCCGCAACCGTACCGCGGGCAACGTCCGCCACCACTTTGACAAGTTCGGCGGCAATATGGGCGCCTCCGGCTGCGTGGCCTGGAACTTCACTAAGAAGGGCGTGCTGGTCATCGACAACGAGGACGAGGACTACGAAGAGGACGAGGTCATGATGGACGCCATGGATGCCGGCGCCGACGACTTCGAGGCCGAAGAGGACTGCTTCACCGTCTATACCACCCCCGACGATTTCAACGCCGTGGCCGATGCCCTGGGCAAGAAGTACACCTTTGCCTCCGCCCAGATCGAGCAGGTGCCCAGCGAGTACAAAAAGCTGGACAACGAAGAGGACATCAAGAACATGGAAAAGCTCCTGGATGCCATGGAGGACGACGACGACGTCCAGAACGTCTGGCACAACTGGGACAGAGACTGACCCCCAAACCCGATGCACGCCGCAAAACGATGGTTTTGCGGCGTGCTTTTTTTGCAAATTCTCTTGACAAATACCCCGGGAGGGTATATAATCCGGTATAGAAAATACCCCCCGGGGGTAAACTGAAAGGAGTCCCCAATGGAACAAGAACACAGCTGTCCCCATTGCGGCCAGCGAAAAAAGAAACGCACCCCCGAGCAGCAGAAGCAGCTGCTCACCCGTCTGCGCAAGGCGGAGGGGCAGATTCGGGGCATCCAAAAGATGGTGGAAAACGACGCCTACTGCCCGGACATCCTGGTGCAGGTCTCTGCGGTCACCAGCGCGCTGAACAGCTTTAACAAAGAGCTCCTGGCCTGCCACATCAAAAGCTGCGTGGCCGAGGACATCCGTGACGGCAGGGACGAGACCGTGGATGAGCTGGTCAGGGTGCTGCAAAAGCTGATGAAATAGGAGGCGCGTATGGAACAATATCTGGTAACCGGGATGAGCTGCGCAGCCTGCAGCGCCCGGGTGGAAAAGGCGGTTTCCGCCGTGCCGGGGGTGACCTCCTGCGCGGTGAGCTTGCTCACCAACTCCATGGGGGTGGAGGGCACTGCCGCCCCGGAGGCGATCATTGCCGCGGTGGAGCAGGCGGGCTATGGCGCCAGCGCCAAAAACGCCCAGGCCCGGGCCGACGCCCCCCGGGAGGATCCCCTGGCCGACCGGGAGACCCCTGTGCTGCGCCGGCGGCTGATCAGCTCTCTGTGCCTGCTGGCCCCGCTGATGTACCTGTCCATGGGGCACATGATGCTGGGCTGGCCGCTGCCGGGCTTTTTTGAGAACAACCATGTGGCCATGGGCCTGGCCCAGCTGCTGCTGGCGGCGGTGGTCATGCTGATCAACAAAAAGTTCTTTGTCAACGGCTTCAAAAGCCTGTGGCACCGGGCTCCCAATATGGACACCCTGGTGGCCCTGGGCTCCGGCGTCAGCTTTGCCTGGAGCGTCTTTGTCCTCTTCCGCATGACCCGCTCGGTGGTAGACGGCAATCAGGATGCGGTGCTGGCGGACATGATGAACTTCAACTTTGAGTCCGCCGCCATGATCGTCACCCTGATCACCGTGGGCAAGCTGCTGGAGGCCAAGTCCAAGGGCCGCACCACCGACGCGCTGAAGGGGCTGATGAAGCTGGCCCCCAAGACCGCCGTGGTGGAGCGGGGCGGCCGGCAGACCCAGCTGCCCATTGAGCAGGTGGTTGCCGGGGACGTGTTTGTGGTCCGCCCCGGGGAGAGCATCCCCGTAGACGGCGTGGTGCTGGAGGGGGAGAGCGCCGTGAACGAGGCGGCCCTCACCGGCGAGAGCATCCCCGTGGACAAGGCCCAGGGGGATCCGGTCTCCGCCGCCACCCTGAACCAATCCGGCTTTCTCCGCTGCCGGGCCACCCGAGTGGGGGAGGACACCACCCTCAGCAAAATCATCCGGATGGTCAGCGACGCCGCCGCCACCAAGGCCCCCATCGCCAAGGTTGCGGACCGGGTTTCCGGGGTGTTTGTGCCGGTGGTCATCGGCATTGCCCTGGTCACCGCCGCGGCCTGGCTGATCGGCGGCCGGAGTCTGGGCTACGCCCTGTCCAGGGGCATTGCGGTGCTGGTGATCTCCTGCCCCTGCGCACTGGGACTTGCCACGCCGGTGGCCATTATGGTGGGCAACGGCGTGGGGGCCAAAAACGGCGTGCTGTTCAAAACCGCCGTCAGCCTGGAGCACACCGGCCGGGTGCAGATTGTGGCCCTGGATAAAACCGGCACCATCACCAAGGGCGAGCCAGCGGTGACAGATCTGATCCCCGCCCCCGGCTGTGAAGAGGAAGAGCTGCTCCGCCTGGCCCACGCCCTGGAGATCCGCAGCGAGCACCCCCTTGCCAGGGCCGTGGTGGCCGAGGCGGAGGCCAGGGGCCTGACTGCCCGGCCGGTGACCGAGTTCCGGGCCCTGCCCGGCAACGGCCTGAGCGCCAAGCTGGACGGGCAGACCCTTCTGGGCGGCAGCGTCGCCTATCTGCGGCGCAGCGTCCGGGTGCCGGATGCGCTGCTCCGCCAGGCGGAGGAGCTGGCAGGCCAGGGCAAAACGCCCCTGCTCTTCGCCCGGGACGGAAGGCTGGCGGGTATGATCGCCGTGGCGGACGTGATCAAAGAGGACAGCTCCCAGGCCATCCGGGAGCTGAAAAACATGGGCATCCATGTGGTGATGCTCACCGGCGACAACCGGCGCACCGCCCAGGCCATCGGCGCCCAGGCCGGTGTGGACGAGGTGGTCTCCGGCGTGCTGCCCGACGGCAAAGAGGCGGTGATCCGCCGCCTGGCGGAGCACGGCAAGGTGGCCATGGTGGGCGACGGCATCAACGACGCCCCCGCCCTGACCCGTGCGGACATTGGCATTGCCATCGGCGCCGGCACCGACGTGGCCATTGACGCCGCAGACGTGGTGCTGATGAAGAGCCGCCTGTCTGACGTGCCTGCGGCCATCCGCCTCAGCCGCGCCACCCTGCGGAACATCCATGAAAACCTGTTCTGGGCCTTTATTTACAACATCATCGGCATCCCCCTGGCAGCGGGCTTGTTCATCCCCCTGCTGGGCTGGGAGCTGCACCCCATGTTCGGCGCGGCGGCCATGAGCCTGTCCAGCTTCTGCGTGGTGACCAATGCCCTGCGGCTGAACCTGTTCCGGATGTACAGCAACAAGCACGACCGTAAACCCCGGGGCGCCATCACCGCCCCGATCATTGAACAAATACAGGAGGAAACAGAAATGACCAAAACCATGGAAATCAAAGGCATGATGTGTGAGCACTGCGAGGCCAGAGTCAAGAAGACCCTGGAGAAGCTGGAGGGCGTTGCCGGCGCCCAGGTCAGCAAGGACACCGGCACCGCCGTGGTCACCCTGACCGCCGACGTGGCGGACGACACCCTGCGCCAGGCCGTGGAGGCCCAGGACTACGAGGTTGTCGCCATCCGCTGAGACCAAAACACACAGGGCCGGGACAAGTGATTTGTCCCGGCCCTGTGTGTTTTATTATATCCCGTACAGCGCCATGCCCAGCCCTGCGGACAGGGCAATCATCGTCATGGGGGAGAGCTGCTTTTTCCACAGCAGCTTCGCCCCTAAGGAGAGGGCGGCCAGCACCCCGGCAATCAGGGCAGCCCGCAGATCCGGCCCCTCCGGGCCGGTGCAGCACCGCACCAGCATCCAGGCCCCGGTGGCCAGCACAATGCCGGTGACGCAGGCCTCCAGCCCGCCCAGCACCGCCCGGACCGCCCGGCTTTGCAGCAGAGTTTTCAGCACAGCCAGCAACAGCAGAATGACGACAAAGGCCGGCAGCACCACCGCCGCCGTGGCCACGGCGGCCCCGGCAATCCCCGCCCGGGTCTGGCCCACGTAGGTGGCCAGGTTTACCATAATCGGCCCCGGCGTACTCTCGCTCACGGCGATCATATCCGACAAAGCGGCGTCGTCCAGCCAGCCATAGCCCAGCACCACCTCGCGGATCAGGGGAATGGCCCCGTAGGCCCCGCCAAAGGAGAAGAGCCCCACCTTCAAAAAGCCCCAAAACAGCTCAAGCAGTGTCATTTGGTGTCCCGCTCCTTTCCCAGGCCCGCCAGATACGCCGCCAGGCTCAAAGCCCCGGCCCCGGCCAGCAGCGCAATGGTGGAGACCCGCCAGCTAAAGATGTTGATCAGCAGCATCCCGGCCAGGGCCGCCCCAAAGAGCAGCTGGGGCAGGGGCTTTTTGGGCAGCTGCTTCCACATCCGCAGCCCGGCCCGGGCAATCAGCAGGGCCACCGCCGCCTGGATGCCCCGAAAGGCGCTGGCAATGGCGCGGATCTGCCGCACCCGATCCAGGCACAGGCTGATGGCCAGGATGATGCCAAAGGAGGGCAGCACCACGCCCAGGGTGGCGGCCGCCGCCCCCCAAAGGCCCGCCTGGTGATAGCCCACATAGGTGGCGCAGTTGATGGCCACCGGCCCCGGGGTAGACTCTGCAATCACGGTGATCTGCAGCATCTGCTCGCGGGTGATCCACTGCCGCCGCTGCACGCAGATGTCCTCAATCAGGGGGAGCATGGCGTACCCGCCCCCAAAGGTGAACAGGCCGATGCGGAAGAAGGTGAAGAACAGGGTGCGGCACAGCCGCAGACGGTTTGCTCTCATGCTCAGAACCACTTTTTCAGCGTGCCCAGCAGGCCCCGGGTCAGCGACCGGCCGATCTCCCGGCCCACGGCGTTCATGGCGGAGTTTGCCACCTTGGAGGCGGCGGTGGTCTTTTTGCGCCGTTCCTTTTCCTTGGCGGCCTTTTCCTTTTCGGCGGCCTTCCGGGCCTTTTCGGCCTCTTTTTCCTCCAGCTCCTTCTGCTTTTGGGCCTCCTTCTCCGCCTGGGCCTTCTGGGCGGCCTCCTGCTCGGCCAGCCTGCCGGCATTGATGATCTCATAGGCGGATTCGTTGTCCACCGCCACCTCATACTTGCCGTACAGGTCGTCGGCGTGGATCTCCGCCTGGCGCCGGTCGTCGTCAATGGCGCCCATCATAGACTGGGGCGGCAGGATGGTGGCCCGCTCCACCACGCTGGGCCGGCCCTTCTCGTCCAAAAAGCTGACCAGGGCCTCGCCGGTACCCAGATCCATAATGGCCTGCTGGGTGTCAAAGGCGGGATTGGCCCGGAAGGACTGGGCGGCGGCCCGGATGGCCTTCTGCTCGGCGGGGGTGTAGGCCCGCAGGGCGTGCTGCACCCGGTTGCCCAGCTGGGCCAGCACCGGGTCGGGGATGTCGGAGGGCTGCTGGGTGATGAAGTAAACGCCCACGCCCTTGGAGCGGATCAGCTTTACCACCTGCTCAATTTTTTCCAGCAGCGCCTTTGGCGCGCCCTTAAACAGCAGGTGGGCCTCGTCAAAGAAGAACACCAGCTTGGGCTGCTCCGGGTCGCCCACCTCGGGCAGCTGCTCAAACAGCTCGGCCAGCAGCCAAAGCATGAAGGTGGAATACAGCAGGGGGGACTGGTACAGCTTCTCGCAGTGGAGGATGTTGATAAAGCCCCGTCCCTCGTCGTCAATGCGCATCCAGTCGTCCAGCTGGATGTCGGGCTCGCCGAAGAACAGGTCGCCGCCGGCGTCCTCCAGCTGCAGCAGGGCCCGCTGGATGGCCCCGGCGCTCTGCTTGGACACGTTGCCGTACTCGCTGGTGTACTCTGCGGCGTGCTCGCCCACATAGGCCACCATGGCCCGCAGATCCTTCAGGTCCAGCAGCAGCCAGCCCTTGTCGTCCGCCACCCGGAACACGATGGACAGCACCCCGGTCTGCACCTCGGTCAGCCCCAGCAGCCGGGCCAGCAGGGAGGCGCCCATCTCGCTCACAGTGGTGCGCACCGGGTGCCCGCCCTGGCCGTAGACGTCCCAAAACCGCACCGGGAAGCTCCGGTAGGGGAACTCTGCCGGGTCCAGGTCCATGGCCCGCAGCCGCTTGTCAATGTTCTCGTTGGCCACGCCCCGCTTCACGCAGCCGGCCAGGTCGCCCTTGACGTCCGCCAAAAACACCGGCACGCCCAGTTCAGAGAAGGACTCAGCCATCACCTTCAGGGTGATGGTCTTGCCGGTGCCGGTGGCGCCGCAGATCAGACCGTGGCGGTTGGCCATAGAGGGCAGAATCCATGCCTCCGCCTGGCCCTTGCCGATCAGTAGCTTGTTGTCTTTCAGCATATGGATACCTCCCGGATGATTTGGGTTATTTTGTCTATTATACCAGCCCAGGCCCGTCATTGCAAGGGGTTGCAAAAAACAAACCGCCGATTGCCGCATAAACCGCCGCCCGGGGCATAGGCTCTTGCCATGGAGGTGGTTTTGTGGCAATGACGGTGGTGTGGGTGCTGATGCTGGTTTGCAGCCTGCTGTGTGCCCTGTGGACGGGGCAGGTTCCGGCCCTGGGCGCCGCTGCCCTGGAGGGGGGCAGGGCGGCGGTGGAGCTCGGCCTGTCGCTGGCGGGGCCCCTGTGCCTGTGGAGCGGCGTAGGTACGCTGATGACCCGGGCGGGGATGGTATCTTTTTTGTCCCGCCTGTTCGGCCCTCTGCTCCGGCGGCTGTATCCCCGGGCCAGCCGGGACCGGGAGACCATGACCTGCCTGTGCGGCAACCTGGCGGCCAATCTGCTGGGCCTGGGCAGCGCGGCCACCCCCATGGGGGCAGCCGCCGTGCGCAGAATGCGGCAGAGTGCCGGCGCCGACACGGCGGACGATGAAATGTGCCTGCTGATCGTGGCAAACACCGCCTCCATCCAACTGCTGCCCACCACCGTGGCGGCAGTGCGCCAGTCTCTGGGGGCCGCCGCACCCTTTGATATTCTCCCGGCTGTGTGGCTCAGCTCCGCCCTGTCCCTGACCGCGGGGATCCTGGCGGCCAGGGGCCTTGCCCGGATATGGCCGGCCTAGAGGGCCTGCTGGTGCCGGGGCTGCTGTTGCTGCTCTCCGGGGCGGCCCTGGCCCGGCGGGTGGACGTGTACGACGCCCTGGTCCGGGGCGGGGGAGAGGGCCTGCGCCTCACGGCCTCCATCCTGCCGGCCCTGGTGATCCTGCTCACCGGCGTCCGGATGCTCCGGGCCAGCGGGGCGATAGACCTGCTCACCGCCGCCCTGGAGCCCCTGTGCAGCCGGCTGGGGCTGCCCGCCCAGGTGGTGCCCCTGGCGCTGCTGCGGCCCTTTTCCGGCAGCGCGGCCCTGGCGGTGGGGGCGGAGCTCATGGCGGCCTACGGGCCGGACTCCGCTGTGGGCCGCACCGCCGCGGTGATGCTGGGCAGCTCTGAGACCACGTTTTATACCATCTCCGTCTATTTCGGCGCCGCGGGCATCCGCAAAACCCGCTATGCCATCCCCGCCGCCCTCACCGCAGACCTGGCGGCCTTTGTCTCGGCGGCAGTGTGCGCAAAAATGTTTTAAACCAAACCTATTTACTTTTTCCGGGTTCTCTGTTACAATAAGCAGAAAGCAAAAAACAAAGGAGTTAACTATGGAAAAGATCCTCGATCTCATCTCGGCCCAGGTCTCCCAGGCCTTTGCCGCCCGGGGCTATGACCCCGCCTATGGCAGGGTCACCGTGTCCAGCCGGCCGGATCTTTGTGAATATCAGTGCAACGGCGCCCTGCCCGCCGCCAAGACCTACCACAAGGCCCCCATTCAGATTGCTGCCGACGTGGCCGAGGCCCTGGCGGACTGCCCCCTGTTCTCCGGGGTGCAGGCGGTGAAGCCCGGTTTTCTGAATCTGAATCTCTCCGACGCCTGGCTTGCAGACTACGTAGAGCAGATGCGCCGCAGCCCCAACCACGGCGTGGAGCCCGAGGCCGAGGCGAAGACCGTGGTCATTGACTACGGCGGCCCCAACGTGGCCAAGCCTCTGCACATCGGCCATCTCCGCTCCGCCATCATCGGCGAGAGCATCAAGCGGATCCAGCGCTTCTTCGGCAACCGGGTCATCGGCGACATCCACCTGGGCGACTGGGGGCTGCAGATGGGCCTGATCATTGCCGAGCTCAAGGAGCGGCAGCCCGAGCTGTGTTATTTTGACCCGGCCTTCACCGGCCCCTGGCCCCAGGAGGCCCCCTTCACCATCTCCCAGCTGGAGGAGATTTATCCCACCGCCTCCGCCAAGTCCAAGGTGGACGAGGACTTTGCCCGCAAGGCCCATGACGCCACCGTGGCCCTCCAGCAGGGGGATCCCGGCTGCCGCGCCCTTTGGGGCCATATTATGGCGGTATCTGTGGCGGACCTGAAAAAGAACTACGCCAACCTGGGGGTCAGCTTTGAAAGCTGGCTGGGGGAGAGCGACGCCCAGCCCTACATCGGCCCCATGCTGGATATGCTGGAGCAGAAGGGCCTCTTGGTAGAGAGCGAGGGGGCCCGCGTCATCCCTGTCCAGGAGCCCACCGACACCAAGGAGATCCCGCCCTGCATCCTCATGAAGTCCGACGGGGCCACCCTGTACGCTACCACGGACCTGGCCACCATGGCCCAGCGGGAGCAGGACTTCCACCCGGATCAGATTCTCTACGTGGTGGACAAGCGCCAGAGCCTCCATTTTGAGCAGGTCTTCCGGGCGGCCCGCAAGGCGGGCATCATCCGGCCCGAGACCGAGCTGCGGCACATCGGCTTTGGCACCATGAACGGCAAGGACGGCAAGCCCTTCAAGACCCGGGCCGGTGGCGTCATGCGCCTGGAGACGCTGATTGCCGAGATCACCGACTTTGTCCGCGCCAAGGTAGAGGGCAACGACCAGGTGGCCCCCCAGGACAAAGAAGCCACCACCGCCAAAATCGCCATGGCTGCCCTGAAATACGGCGACCTGAGCAACCAGCCCACCAAGGACTACGTCTTTGACCTGGACCGCTTTGCCGCCTTTGAGGGCAACACCGGGCCCTATATTCTCTACACCATTGTGCGCATCAAGTCCATTCTCAGCCGCTACGGCGCCTGGGAGGAGCTGCCCATCCGTGCCCCGCAGAGCAAAGAGGGCAAGGATCTGATGCTGGCGCTGACCCGGCTGCCGGACAGCCTGCTGCCTGCCTACCGGGACTGTGCGCCCAATCTGGTCTGCGCCTATATCTACGACCTGGCCGGCTATCTCAACAAGTTCTACCATGAAACCCGCATCCTCACCGAGCCCGACGGGGAAAAGCAGCAGGGCTACATTGCCCTGATCGGTCTGACCAAGCGGGTGCTGGAGACCTGCATTGAGCTGCTGGGCTTCCAGGCGCCGGAGAATATGTAAGCAGCCCGGCCCTTAATTCAAACAATAAGGCCTCCCGACCGGAGTATTCCGGCCGGGAGGCTCTGCTTCTTTTTTGGGGAGGGGGTCGCTCTTGCTTATTTGCCGCCTGTGCTGCGAGGACCCCAATACCACGGCAGCCAGCACTCTTTGATGATCACGAGGCGACCCTCCGGCGCATACTTTCGGATCATCTCCGCTGGAGGCTGCTGCGCCGGATTCGAAAATCGAATATTTCTCGCCGGAAATCCGTGCAGTTACATCGAAAACAGCTTGAAAATCAAACTATTTGTGGCTGTGGGCCACAGACCCGTCCCCTAGACTATTCATTCAAAAACCTGAAATTTTAAGCAAATCAAGCCATGGAGTCCCCAAATAATCACTATCCATTTCATGGGTAAATTCTTCTTCTGATACAATGCCTGTTTTAACCATGTCCCAACGCAATTCCATATATGGCCAGTGCTCTTCTATGTGATCGTTATCCTCAAAAAGCAGCACGGTTGCTCCGGTTATAATAATATAAGGAATGTCTCCAAGAATATCATCTTTGGGATATTCATCACATTGAAAATGAATTTGCAACTGGGGGCAATTCCCATAATGTTCTTCTATTTCGGCTGTTCCAATGTAGCCTTGTCGCACCCATGATGAGGAATCGTTTTCAGAATACATGATATAGTTTAGTAGCATATACAATCTTGGATCATCAACAGGAACTTCCTCCGATATACCATCATGATAATACAGAGCGGATCTAATAGGGGAGAATGTATATTCGAATTCATCATAAGAACAATTCGAAAACCGCTGTAAATCGGGGGGAGATGCTGATAGATCAGATGGGTCACTCATAACTGAAGATGAATGACTCTCGATTTGGGGAAAAAACTGATTACATCCACAGAAAAGCACACAAATTACGACAAAAGAAAATAGTGAAAAATGATACTTCATTTTCATTTTGACAACCTCCTAATCTGGATACAATGAAGCAATGACAGACTCCATTGTAATAGTCGCGTCTGAAAGAGACATCACTAAAGTACCATTTTGGTAAATTTGCCACACACCAGAATTGGTTGATGTAAAGTTTGTGTGCCAACAGGGACGGTTCTCACTGTCACGTTTTCATGTGAAGTTGCGTGACGTGGAGAACCGGCCCTAATGTTATACTGCTGCCCTAGACGGAATTTGTTCGCCGGGACGGGGATCCGACGTCAATCCCGTAGGGTGCGGGTTCCTCCAGATGCACGGTCTTGTTGTAGGCTGCTACCTCTGTCTGCATCCGCTCCTGCATCAGCGCTTCCATTTTGTCTACCAGAAAAAGAATTCTGCCTTTCATTATGGAAGCACTTGCAAACACAACCACTTTGATCGCAATCCACACAAGCAACCATGCATCCGCGGTACCCCTGCATGAAAGCCATTCAAAGGCACTGGCGACAGCCAGCCCGAAATAGGCAAACACGCCCGCGGCCGCTCCATTTGATTCTTTTTGCACAAGCTTAAGAAATTCCTTCTCGGTGATTTGTGACAGGCTGACGCAAGGATTGTCCGTTTGTACCCCATCCTGCTGTCTGTGCAGGCAATAATAGCCGAAGCCGCGCCTGCCCCAAAAAAGGAAACGGGTCTTATTGGAAAACGAAATCGTGTAGGTCTCCTTAACGTCACTTTTTTTCCCTGCGATATAAGATGGTGTGATTGCCTTGATTTGGTACCCGTCATTTACAAGCGCTTCCAACCGTGTTCTCAAATATTGAGGATCATACGGATTTCCCTTCCATCTGAAACGCATATCTGCCCCCTCCTTTACGGTATACTACTGATTGGAACAGGGGACGGCTCTGTATCCCACTGCCATTTCTTCTTGTATTTTTACGCGCTTTTTGCTGTAAACAGCCTGTTTTTCATGTGTAAATGTTCTATTTTTCGGTCTATGACAGGGGGAGCCGGTCTATCAGAAAACAGTCCTCTGATTGGACGATCTCCCACCGGCTGCGGATGAGGCGACCCAGGGCAGGAGCGGGAACCCCGCCCCTGCCGGGCCTATGCTGTGCACAGAGGCAGCTGCACCGGATTCGGAAAAAGTGAACAATTCTCACAAGAAATCCGTGCAGTTACAGAGAAAACAGCTTGAAAATCAAACTATTTGTGGCTGTGGACCACAGAACCGTCCCCTGGACCACTGCGTTTATCCAATTGTATCGATTGCTACAGCCGGTATTCTATAGACGAACACATATCCAGGCGCTTCTTCGCCATATCCGAAGTCAGGATCGGCAACAAGCCCATACCAAGGGTAACACAATTGATTTGCGGCATTTTCAAAGTTATAAGTTACAGTTGAAATTTTCCAGCCGTAGGAGACGATATACGTATATTTTTCTGGATCAGAAATTACTGTGTGCAGCCATTCATGCATTTCAGCATCTTGTGACCAATTGTCTATCTGATAAAAGGATTGAAATGTGAAAGGCCAGCGGCAAATCTTATAATACACGTGTATGTTCACCCCAGCCGTTGTTTCTGTCGTAGCGCATAGCTCAGGCTTCACTGTATGAGTGCCAACATCTTCAAAGGCAGCCCTGTGGACATACCCCAATGAGATAATGGCGGCAATTATGCCGATTACCAACAACGAAACTGCAGCTGCTTTACGGATCCGCTTGACCAGCAATACAACACCATTAACGGATAAAAGCAAACAGATTATGGCTAAAAAGCTGAAAAAAAACAGTAAGAAATGACGCTTTCCGCTGATATCGAACAATCCAACTCGAAATAATCCTGGCATTTTACTTAGCTCCTTTTACTTTGTTTGCAGAAGATTCGAGCCGAAACCGCCATAATATGTCGAAATACTGGGAGCTGCGGCGAGTGTCCAGGGGACGGTTCAGTGTCCAACTGCCATATTTTCTTGCGTTTTTGCGTAGTTTTGTTGTAAACTGCCGGTATATCGCCTGAAAATGTTCCATTTTCGGCCAACAGCGAGGGGACTGGGGTTCAACTCTCAATTTGTATCAAACCCTTTCTATTGCCGCTTTCGAGACACCGGTCAGCCTGGTCAGCTGGCGCAGCGACAGCCGTTCTTTGTGCAGCTCAAAGAACACGGGGAACGGTTTTCTGTGTTCGTCAACTGGATTCACTCAGCTTAGCTGCTGCAAGGCAGCGTACAGCGCTCCGCCGTCCGGAAAGCGCTGCTCCGGGTCCTCGGAGATCGCACGCAGGACGATATCGCGCAGTCCGGCTGCAAGGCGGGAGGTGGTATTCCGGAAGTCGCGCTCCAGGTCCGCCGCAGCCCTCGAAACAGAATCCGGCAGAAGGGTGTCCGTCGGCTCGAGGGAAATCCCCAGCATCAGCTCCAGCATCGCAACACCCCAGGAATAGACGTCCGCGCCGTGCCGGATTGCCCCGTGCTTGAGCCGTTCCGGCGCCATATAGAGCCTGGTGCCGGCGGTGTGCATCGGAGCACTGCCGCGCAAGGAGACAGCGGTGCCGTAGTCGCCCAGGAACCAGCGGAGACGACCTTCCGCCTCAAGGGCAAAGAAGTGTTCCGGTTTGACGTCCAGATGCACGTATCCAAGCGCATGGAGCTGCCGCAGGGCCTCCGCAATGTCCAGCGCGAGGGTGTAAAGCTCCCCGTAACCGAACTCGTGGTCTGACAACTCAATTCTTTTTCTGCGCAACTCCTCGCGTGTCATGGAAAAAACGCTTTCCAAGGTTTTAGGCTTTTCGGAAAGCAAGTACTCTGTTTGCTCTTTTCTCAAATCAGGCAGAAGCTGAAGCCGGAACCAGGGCATCTGCGTGAGCTCCAAAACCCGATCCCCATCCGAAATCCGGCGGCAGTCCAGCACAGGGATCAGACGGTGCTCCGGGATCGCTGAAAAATCTGCCTTCAGCTGTGGCAGGCAGGCGGAAACGCCGGAGGCCTTGACGACTGTCGGCGTTCCGTCCGGGTAGTATCCCAGAAATACGGCAGTTCTCCGTGTGGCATACAGTACCCGATCAAACCGAAGCCCGGGGAATTGATCCGCAAGCAGCTCGTTGGCGGCATTCAAGCACCCTTCATGGGCCGCGGCTGCAATGCTCAGCCTGCGCCTCAGGTCGGGGGAAATCTCCGGCAGAGCGGCGGCTTGCGTGAGCGTATACAGCTCGGAAAAAACAGTTCCCTCGTCCGTGTCGGTACCGTGCGAGTTACGAACTTCGTACCACTCTGATTCCAAACGGCACCTGTTTCGCACCGTATCGATCATCAGATGCTTGGTGTCGCCGGACCAGCCGTCCGATTTGCGGATCAGCATTTCCGCGCACACGGGGTGATCGCAGGCGGCGGGCAGAAGGGCAGCCCAGCCAGAGTCCGCCTCCTCCTGCTGCAGCGTCAGCCAGGGATCGTTGACGCGGATTGTGATCTCACGCCGAGCCAGGAGTCGATGTAACCATTGCTGCCCGAGCTCCGCCTGCTCGCGCTGATAGCAGTTATATGCGGTCAACATGACACGCCTTGTGCCGGGATAGAAGGTCAGGATAAAATCCTCCTCCGTCGGAAAGCGTCCCTGGATGCGAATCCAGCTTGCCTGCGCTGTGAGTGCTTTCAGGCGGGCGAGCGCATCCATGCTGTGCCGGCTGCGCCGGTTCAGGCGCTGCTGCTCCTCGCGGCTCAGACGGTACCACGTGACCCTGTCGTCAAAGATATTCTGGCAGGACGCGAACTTCTCCCCCTCGGAGCGGATGCCTGCGCCCGCATCAGCATCCGCAGTGATGGTATACACTGCGTTCGGCTCCGCCATCAGTGTTTCGGCTGCGGACAGGAGGTCCTCCGGGAGAATGCTCCTGCTTGCCTCGTATTCAATTGAGTGAACCTTTCGCATTTCAATCTCCTTCCGGACCGCCGTCCGCGCCGTTTGCCCGATAGGCGACAACCTTGCAGCTCCAGTCAGGCTTACAGGGGGAGAGCTGCACAACAACTCTTTGCAGAACGCCGGGATCTGCGCCGTCTCCGGCATCGACGGTCTGGATGCGCTGGTTCGGCTCTGCCTCGGCAATCATCAACAGCGTGAGAGCGTCAGCGCAGGGAATGGCTTCCGATCTGCTGACGCAATAGAGCGCGGATTTTTTGATATCACTGAACCCAAGCGCCAGTACGCATTCGATCTGCTTCTGCTCCGGAGCGTCCCGGAAATGTGAAACGGTGAGCTCGTCAGAGAAGAAACGCTGGAGCAGACGGCGCATTACCATCATATTGTCACATACTTCCTGTTTGGCCTGTGCCAGAACCTCTGCGAGGACTGCCAGCGCCTGCCTGTTGTCTTCCCGGTTCAGACGGTCCACAAGCGGCAGATAATATTTCGTGTACAGCTGATGACTCGCGCTGTCGTCTGTGCTCTGCGCGGACTTCTCCTGCACCGGCTTCCCTTTGTGTTTGATCGCCAGCACAATCAGCGCAACGACCATCGCGGCAACGATCACACCAAACAGCCATTCCATAGCACACAACCTCCCTCCGATCAGGGGACGTGGAAAACCGTCCCCCTGAATGCGCCTTCAGCGATAGGGCCGTTCTCTGATTGTTCAACCATTTTCAAAACAAAACCGCTGCGCGGCAAAACATTGAGAATCACATGATCACCTACAGAAAACTCACCATAGGTAGTCAAATAATATTTCTTGCCATTGATTACAATTGCCTCACCATAGCCGTGATTCTGCTCGATGTCATGGTACCCTCCACCTGTCAGATGAGTAAGCTCGATGGTATCTTCAATCGTCCCTGATATCTGAAGTTGATCTGCTTCTTTCTCGAACAATAAGTAGATTCCTCCTTGGTACAAATGAAATGCGTTCTTTGAAAGGAGAAAAGCCATAACACATAACATCAAAACCCATTTCACCATCTCCTCTTTTGATGATATAATAGTTCTTTTGTTGATAAAAAAACCAATTATTGCACTAATTAGTAATATCAATGCAAAAGAGCCAAATCCAAGAGGAACAATGCAGTCGTTAATATAATATAGATTGTATTCATATGTCATTTTGCTGCAGCCCTCCGTTTCAATCTTATATTGGTATCTCGGTAGTGAGAGGCGACCTGAGCACTGGATGTTAGTTGTTCTGCTGCCGGGCCTGTGCCGCGCTTGGAGACTTCTGAGCCGGATTCGGAAAGCAGTATAATTTTTAAACAAAAATCTGGGCAGTTACAGTGAAAACAGAATAAAAAACAAACTATTTATGGACTTTGTTCGTAGAACTGCCCCTTGGACCACTTTTCTGATTGCGGAGAAATGATTTGCCATTACATACTACGATCTGGGCGGATGGCCTGTCTCTTTAATGGTCTCCGGTTCATCGCCCCATCCGCACTCAGCAAATCGATGCTCCATCCATAATTCAAAGACCCCTTGCATTCCAAACGGATCCACAAGAAAACAGCGGCCATCTGCGTCAAGCCAGTATCCGGCGGAGGGGGGCATTTGCAGGCCGCCGCACATACCCTCGAATTGCAGGGACTTCGGGATCGGCTTGTCTGGAGCGGAGATTAGCGTAAAATAATAGTTGTCATACCCGCCCCCATCGTGGGTCGATTCCTGGCAAATCGACGTATAGCGGATGCAGTCTGCCGATTCGGTATAGGTCGTATTGATATAGCCGGTGTAAAGCACTACTCTGAGCTCGGCTTCATCAATCCGATACTCAAGCGGCGGGCTGTCATTCAGAAAGCGCAGCAGACTGACAGCGCAATCTGGGACCCACCTGCTGTTGCGGGATAGGAACGGGTGCGGCACGCTTGCAAAGTCAAGTTCTGAGCCCTTATTGTTGCGATAATAAAAGCAAAAACCGAAATCATAGCCTCGCTTCATCATTGGAGGAAACACACACCCGGGAAACGCTTTCAGAATCGGCTCTGTTTTTTCTTGTACATATATCTCCAATCTTTTCCGATCAGATTCGGAGAGCGCGTTCAGCTTTTTCTCGTACTGATACCAATTCATAGAAGAATAAAAAAACTGGGCCACATCCTCCGGAAGCGTCTCTGTCTTTGCGTTCCCAGGTGGCTGCGGCTTGCGTGCCACGCTTTGCCCCGCATTGTTTTTTGAGGTCTCAGCCAGGTTCGGGCTGACTTGACGCAATCCCCGGAGTTGATCTTCTTTTCTTTTGCCGCCTTGAGAAGCCTTTTCCATGATGATAAACTCAACAATCACGCCGGAGATGAACAAATACCCACCGACAATAGAATGATCCATAGTGAGAATCCAAATACCGGCCGCGATCAGCGCAAGGCCGATGGCGGCTGAGATGATCCATGCTCGTCCGTTTTTCTTCATTTTTTGACATCCTTTCGGGCAAGGCCGATTTCTATTCCGCATTCGGCGTGGGACATGGGACAGTTCTGTTTCACACTGTCGTTTTCTTGCATTTTCATGCTGTTTTTGCTGTAAACAACCTGTTTTTCGTATGATAATATTTTCGTTTTCAGCCCGCAGCGAGGGGATTGGGGTTCCACTCTCATCCTGCATCAACACCCTTTCTGTTGTTTTTGTGACAGGGAGTTGCAGTTGTAGTTCCT
>CAMOKD010000021.1:0-31275 GCA_946617435.1 uncultured Clostridia bacterium
GCACCACCTTCCGGCTCAAGGGCAAGGGCATCCCCTACGTGGGCTACAAAAACCGGGGCGACCAGTTCGTCACCGTTACGGTGGAAACCCCCACCCGCCTGACCAAGGAGCAGAAGGATCTGCTGCGTCAGTTTGACGCCATCACCTCCGAAAAGGGCCACCCGAAGAAGAAATCCTTCTTTGAAAAGATCAAACGGATGTACACAGAGAAATAAATTGGATCAAACGGCCCGTCCCGGCACCCCGGGGCGGGCCGTTTTGCGGTTTCTGCTTGCAAAACCGGGGCGCAGATGGTATGATAGACAAAATAATGCAAAAATACCGCAGGGGAGGGGAGCGCCGTGGAGAAAGAGCGCTTTGAGTCCGTCCTGGACCGGGAGGGCAGCTTTGCCTGGTACACCCGGGGCGGCAGCATGGCCCCGCTGCTGAAAACCCACCGGGACGTGGTGCAGATCAGCCGCAAGACCGGGCCCCTGGCCCCCTATGACGTGGCCTTTTACACCCGCCGGGGGCCGGGGGGCAGCACGGAGTATGTGCTCCACCGGGTGCTGGCCCTGGAGCCGGGGGGCTATCTCATCAGCGGCGACCACAACCTCACCCTGGAGCACGTGCCGGAGCAGGCGGTGCTGGGGGTCATGACGGGGCTGGTCCGGGCGGGCCGGCAGGTGGACCTGCAGGGCTGGCGCTACCGGGCCTACGTCACGCTGTGGGCGGGGCACTTCCGCCGGCGGGTGGCAGTGCTGCGGGTGATCCGCGGGCTGAAGGCCCCCCTGCGCCCTTTGGTACGCCGGCTGCGGGGCCGAAAAAAGACCTGAGCCCCGGCCCTGTGCCAGGTTGACATTGTCAAAATTTCGGGTATAATACACAAGAAAACCTATTTCCCACCGGGAGGACTGAATATGAACAACACCGAAAAAACCATGGACAAGATCGTGGCCCTGTGCAAAAACCGGGGCTTTATCTTCGCCGGCTCCGAGATCTACGGCGGCCTGGCCAACACCTGGGACTACGGCCCCCTGGGCACCCGGCTGAAGAACAACGTGAAGGACGCCTGGCGCAAGCGCTTTATCCAGGAGCGGCACAACTCCTTTGAGGTGGACGCCGACATCCTCATGAACCCCCGGGTCTGGGAGGCCAGCGGCCACGTGGGCTCCTTCTCCGACCCCCTGCTGGACTGCAAGGAGTGCAAGATGCGCTTCCGTGCCGACAACCTCATCGACGAGTTTGACCCCGAGGCCCATGCCGACGGCATGACCAAGACCGAGATGTTTGACTACATCAAGGCCCACTCCATCCCCTGCCCCCACTGCGGCAAGCACAACTTTACCGACATCCGGGAGTTCAACCTGATGTTCCAGACCTTCCGGGGTGTGACCAACGACGCCAAGAGCGTCATCTATCTCCGGCCGGAGAACGCCCAGGGCGAGTACGTCAACTATCCCAACGTGCTGCGCTCCATGCGGGCCAAGCTGCCCTTCTCCATCGGCCAGATCGGCAAGGCCTTCCGCAACGAGATCACCCCGGGCAACTTCACCTTCCGCACCATCGAGTTTGAGCAGATGGAGTTCCAGACCTTCTGCAAGCCCGGCGACGACCTGGAGCTGTACGAATACTTCAAGAATTACGGCAAGCAGTTCTTTGTGGACCTGGGCCTGCCGGCGGAGAATCTCCGCTTCCACGACCACGAGAAGCTGGCCCACTACGCCGCGGCCGCCTGTGACATCGAATTCCTCTTCCCCACCCTGGGCTGGGGCGAGATCAACGGCACCCATGACCGCACCGACTTTGACCTGTCCCGCCACCAGGAGTACTCCGGCCAGAAGATGGACTATCTGGACCCCTACACCGGCGAGCGGTATATCCCCTATATTGTTGAGAGCACCTACGGCCTGGACCGCACCGTCCTGGCCCTGCTGTGCCAGGCCTACGACGAAGAGATGGTGGACGCCGCCAAGAACGACGTGCGGGTGGTCCTGCACCTGAAGCCCTCCATCGCCCCCATCAAGGCCTCTGTGCTGCCCCTGTCCAAAAAGCTGGGGGCCAAGGCCATGGAGCTCCGGGACGAGCTGGCCAAGGACTTTATGGTGGACTATGACGACACCGGCTCCATCGGCAAGCGCTACCGCCGGGCCGACGAGATCGGCACCCCCTACTGCATCACCGTAGACTTTGACACCGTGGGCGACCCCGACAAGGGCATTGCCCCCGACAACGCCGTCACCATCCGTGACCGCGACACCATGGAGCAGGTCCGGGTGCCCATTGCCGAGCTGCGCACCTGGCTGGCGGAGCACGTCGGATAAGAGCCTTTGGCGGCGGCCCCGTGCCGCCGCCCATCCATTGCGCGGGCCCTTGGCCCAGGAGGTAAATTATGCGCACTGACATCGAAATCGCCCAGAGCTGCCCCATGCAGCCCATCTACCAGGTGGCCGAAAAGGCCGGCATCCCCGCCGATTGGGTGGAGCCCTACGGCAAATACAAGGCCAAGATTGCCGTGCCGGCCGGCCAGAATCCGCAGCAGGCCCGCCGGGGCAGGCTGATCCTGGTCACGGCCATCAACCCCACCCCCGCCGGCGAGGGCAAGACCACCACCACCATCGGCCTGGCCGACGCCCTGAACCGGCTGGGCAAACGGACCATGGTGGCCCTGCGGGAGCCCTCTCTGGGCCCGGTGTTCGGCATCAAGGGCGGCGCGGCCGGGGGCGGCTACGCCCAGGTGGTGCCCATGGAGGACATCAACCTCCACTTCACCGGCGATTTCCACGCCGTGGGCGCGGCCAACAATCTGCTGGCGGCCCTTTTAGACAACCACATCCACCAGGGCAATGCCCTGGGCATCGACCCCCGGCGCATCACCTGGAAGCGCTGCGTGGACATGAACGACCGCCAGCTCCGCTTTTTGGTGGACGGCCTGGGGGGCAAGGCCAACGGCGTCCCCCGGGAGGACGGCTTTGATATCACCGTGGCCTCCGAGATCATGGCGGTGCTCTGCCTGGCCGACGGGATCTCCGATCTCAAGGCCCGGCTGGGGCGGATCATCGTGGGCTATACCTACGCCGGCCGGCCCGTCACCGCGGCGGATCTCAAGGCCCAGGGGGCCATGGCCGCCCTGCTGAAGGACGCCATCCGGCCCAACCTGGTCCAGACCCTGGAGGGCAACCCCGCCCTGGTCCACGGCGGCCCCTTTGCCAACATTGCCCACGGCTGCAACTCTGTGGCGGCCACCAAGCTGGCCCTGTCCCTGGCGGACTACACCGTCACCGAGGCAGGCTTCGGCGCCGACCTGGGGGCGGAGAAGTTTTTGGACATCAAGTGCCGCATGGCCGGGCTCCGGCCCGACGCGGTGGTCATTGTGGCCACGGTGCGGGCACTGAAGTACAACGGCGGCGTGGCCAAGGCCGACCTGGGCGCCGAGAACCTGGAGGCCCTGGAGCGGGGCCTGCCCAACCTGCTGCGCCATGTGGACAACGTCAAAAACGTCTTCGGCCTGCCCTGCGTGGTGGCAATCAACCGCTTCCCCAACGACACCCCGGCGGAGCTGGCTCTCATTGAGACCAGGTGCCGGGACCTGGGGGTCCACGTGGCCCTGTCAGAGGTCTGGGCCCGGGGCGGCCAGGGGGGCGAGACCCTGGCCCGGGAGGTCCTGGACCTGTGCCAGCAGCCTAACGACTTCCGCTTCTGCTATGAGTTGGACCAGCCCCTGCGGGAGAAGATCCGCACCATCGGCCACCGGATCTACCGGGCCAAGCACGTCAGCTTCCTGCCCGCGGTGGAGAAGAAGCTGGCGGAGTTTGAAGCCCTGGGCTTTGGGTCCCTGCCTGTGTGCATGGCAAAGACCCAGTATTCCTTTACCGACGACCAGACGGTCCTGGGCGCCCCGGAGGGCTTTACCGTCACCGTCCGGGACGTGAAAATCAGCGCCGGCGCCGGCTTTGTGGTGGCCCTCACCGGGTCTATTATGACCATGCCCGGCCTGCCCAAGTCCCCCGCCGCCGAGCGCATCGACGTGGACGACACCGGCCGGATCACCGGCCTGTTCTGAACACAGCCTTACATTCAAACACAGAAGGGGGAGATTCCCATGCCCACCGTGCTGGACGGCCGCACCGTGGCCCAGGCGCTCCAGGCGGAGCTCAAGGCCCGGGTGGAGGGCCTGTACCTGCAGTATATCTTCCCGGTGCTGGCCACCCTGCGGGTGGGGGAGGACCCCGGCGCCATCAGCTATGAGACGGGGCTGCTGCGGGCGGCCGAGGCCACAGGGGTCCGGGTGCGGCGGTATATCCTGCCCGAAACCGTCACCCCGCAGGAGGTGGCCGTGCTGATCGACCAGATCAACGCCGACCCCCTGCTCTCCGCCCTGCTGCTGCTGCGCCCTCTGCCCCGGGGCTTTGACGAGGACGCGCTGACCGCCCGCATTGCCCCGGCCAAGGACGTGGACTGCGCCAATCTCCACGACCTGCCCTGGTTTGTCCCCTGCACGGCGGAGGCCTGTATGCAGATCCTGCGGCACTACGGCATTGCCGTGGAGGGCCGCCACGCCGTGGTGCTGGGCAGATCCCGGGCGGCGGGGCTGCCGGCGGCCAAGCTGCTGCTGGAGGCCAACGCCACCGTCACCGTCTGCCACAGCCGGACCCCTGACCCTGCCGCCCTGGCCCGCCAGGCGGATTTGCTGATTGCCGCCGCCGGCCGCCGGGGCCTGGTGGATGAGACCTACATCAAGCCCGGCGCCGTGGTGCTGGACGTGGGTATCCACCGCCACCCCCAGACCGGCCGCCTGTGCGGCGACGTGGACGCCGCCCGGGCCCAAGCGGCCCTGGCCCTGACCCCCGTGCCCGGGGGCGTGGGGGCGGTGACCTCTACCATTCTCATGCGCCATGTGATCGATGCCGCGGAAAGGAGCGCCAAATGAAAAAAATCCCTCTTGGCCGCCGGATAGGGCTGCTGCTGTTTGCGGCCCTGGTGGTGGCAGCGGACCAGCTGACCAAGACCCTGGTGGTCCGTTCCATCCCCTTCGGCGGGCAGGTGGCGCTGCTGCCCGGGGTGGTACACCTGACCTATGTGCGCAACAGCGGGGCGGCCTTCTCCATGCTGGGCGGCGCCCGGTGGCTGTTTTTGGCCCTGCTGGCGGTGTTTTTGGTGGTGCTGGGCTGGATGGTGGCCACCGGCGTGCTGGAAAAGCCTGTGGAGCTCTGGTCCCTGGCGGCCATCGCCGGCGGGGCCGTGGGCAACGGCATTGACCGGCTGCGCACCGGCGAGGTGGTGGATATGATCGAGGTGGAGTTTGTCCGCTTTGCCGTGTTCAACGTGGCGGATATGTTCATCACCTGCGGGGCCATTGTGCTGGCGGTGTACCTGCTGTTCTTTGACCGGAAAAAAGAGAGTGAGACCCATGGAACTGCAAGCTGAAGTCTCCGGCCTCCGGCTGGACGTGTTTCTGGCCCAGCAGGTGGAGGGTCTGTCCCGCTCCGCGGCCCAAAAGCTGCTGGAGACCGGGGCCCTGACCCTGGGGGGCAAGCCCCTGCGCAAGCAGGACAAGACCACCGCCGGGGCGGTGTACAGTCTCACCCTGCCCCAGCCCAAGGAGGTTGCCATCCAGCCCCGGGACCTGCCCCTGGACGTGGTGTGGGAGGACGCGGACGTGCTGGTGCTGAACAAGCCCAAGGGGCTTGTGGTGCACCCGGCCCCCGGCCACTGGGACGACACCCTGGTCAACGCCCTGATGTATCACTGCCGTGACAGCCTGTCCGGCATCAACGGGGAGCTGCGGCCGGGCATTGTCCACCGCATTGACAAGGACACCTCCGGCCTGCTGATTGTGGCCAAAAACGACTTTGCCCACCAGGCCCTGGCGGAACAGCTCCAGGACCACTCCCTCTACCGCTGTTATGAGGCGGTGGTCTGCGGCGGCATCCGGGAGGACGCCGGCACCATTGACGCCCCCATTGACCGCCACCCGGTGGACCGCAAGCGCATGGCGGTGGTCCCCGGCGGCCGCCCCGCAGTGACCCATTTTGAGGTGCTGGCCCGCTACCGTGGCTACACCCACGTCCGCTGCCGGCTGGAGACCGGCCGCACCCACCAGATCCGGGTGCATATGGCCTGGCGCAGCCACCCCATCCTGGGGGACACGGTCTACGGCCACCCCAAGCCGGAGCTGGGCCAGAGCACCCAGGTGCTCCACGCCCGGACCCTGACCTTCCGCCATCCCCGCACCGGGGAGGCCGTCACCGTCACCTCCCCCCTGCCCGAGTATTTCACCCAGCTGCTGGCCAGGCTGGAAAAGCTGTAGCCGCTCCCCCTGCCCATCGATCTGTCAACGTACCCGCCATTCTGACCTGAGATGGAGGATCTGTCTATGCTGGAACGTGCACTGAGTTTACTGATCGGATACGCCTTTGGCTGTTTTCTCACCGCCGAGCTGGTAGCCCGGCACTACGCGGGCAAGCCTGCCGCCCAGCTGGGGGAGACCGGCAACCCCGGCATGGCCAACATCATGGCCTCGCTGGGCTTCAAGCCCGGCATCCTCACCCTGGCGGGGGATCTGGCCAAGTGCCTGCTCGCCTCGCTGGCAGCCTGGCTGCTGTTTCGCCAAACGGGGTGGATCGTCACCCTGTACGCGGGCCTGGGCTGCACCCTGGGCCACGATTTCCCCTTCTGGCGCCGGTTCCGCGGGGGCAAGGGGGTGGCCACGTCGTCTCTGGCCATTGTGATCTACACCTTCTGGTGGGGGCTTGCGGCCAACATTGTGGGCATGCTCTTCACCTTTGCCACCCAGTATCTGTGCCTGGCCGGGCCTATGATCCCCCTGTTTTACACGGGCTTCATGCTCTGGCAGGGGCAGAAGGAGGCGGCGATCCTCTCCGCCGTGATGACGGTGCTGGCCTTTTTCTGCCACGGGTCCTCCATCCTGGGCATCCGCAGCGGCAAAACCAGCAAGACCAACGTCCTGGGGGCCATTGCCCGCAAGCTGAAAAAGAAGCCCCCGGAGAAGCCGGAGGAGAAAGAGGAACAATAAAATCGACCCGCTCGCCGAAACCGGCGGGCGGGTCATTTTTATAGCTTGAATTCCGGGAACCGTACGCCCCGGAGCTTCAGGATCATCCGCAGGGGATAGTAGCGGTTGAGATAGTAGGTTTCAAACCACTCCCAGGTGGCGTCGGGGGCCTGGCGCAGCTCCTCGGCCTGGGAGCGGGTAATCTCATAGGTGGTCCGGTCGCCGGAGAGCAGAGCGGCCACCTGCTCCAGCTGACCCTCGCCGGCCAGTCTGGTGAGCAGGGCGTCCACCATGGTCACGCAGGCCCGCTCCTCCGCCTGGGCGTAGAGCTCCTTGGTGGCAAACCAGTACAAAAAGTCGTGGAGCTTCAGCTCCCGCCGCACCGTCACCTGGGACAGGCGGAAGAAGGCCAGCTCGTCCTCGGTTTTCAGCACCTCGATCAGATACTGCAGCAGGGCGTCCTCCAGGCTCAGACAGTCCAGCATGGCCTCGTAGGCGTTCTGCCTGGGGGCGTCCTCCCCGGATTCCTTCTCGGGCGCCTTCTCGGCCTGCTGCCCGGGGGCATCCTGGGGGGCTTCCTGCCCGGCCTTGGCCAGCAGGGCCTGCATGGCCTGGGCCAGGGCCTGGGGGTCATAGCTGTCATACACCGCCTGGGGGATCCGGGTGCCCTCGGCAGCGGCGCAGCGGCGGACAAACTCCGGCAGGCCCATGGCGGCAATCTGCTGCTGCAGGGCCATGGCCCGGGCGGTCTCGTCCCCCTGGCCGGGGGTCAGACCCGGCACCTGCAGGCTGCCCTCGCACAGGGCGGTGAGATAGCGCAGATAGTATTCAAACAGCTCCATGGCTTACACCAGCCGGCTGCCGGCCTTGATCTCGTCGTTCAGCATCACCAGCTTCAGGGTGTCGCCCCGCTCGGCGGACAGCAGCATTCCGCAGCTGAGCTGGCCCATCATCTTCCGGGGGGCCAGGTTGGTCACAGCCACCAGGGTCTTGCCCAAAAGCTCCTCGGGCTGGTAGAACTTTGCAATGCCGGACAGGATCTGCCGGGGGGTGCCGGTGCCGTCGTCCAGCTGGAACTTCAGCAGCTTTTCGGACTTTTTGACCTTTTCGCAGGCCAGCACCTTCACCACCGTCAGCTCCACCTGCTGGAACACGTCAAAGGAGATCTCGGGCAGGGGCTCGGGCAGGGGGTCCTCCTGGGGCTGGGCGGGGGCGGCCTGGGCGGCCATCAGCTGGTCCAGGGCCTCCAGCTCCTTGGCGGCGTCGATCCGGGGGAAGAGGGGAGCGCCGCCCTCCACCCTGGCGTCTCTGGGCAGGGTGCCGAAGAAGGCCATAGACTCCCAGCTGTCGTCGTCAGAGCCGATACGGCGGGAGATCTGGGCGGCGGTGTCGGGCATAAAGGGCTGCAGCAGGCCGGCGCAGATCCGCACGGTCTCCAGCAGGTTGTACATCACCCGGGCCAGCCGGGCCTTTTTGGACTCGTCCTTGGCCAGCTTCCAGGGCTCGTTTTCGTCGATATACTTGTTGGCCCGGCCGATGACCTTAAAGATTTCCGCCAGGGCGTTCTGGAAGGCGAACTTCTCCATCTGCTCGGTGTACACATGGACCAGGTCGCAGGCCAGAGTGATCAGCTCGTCGTCCTTCTGGGCGTCCTCCTCCTGCTCCAGGGGCAGCTGGCCGCCGAAGTACTTCTGCACCATGGCCACGGTGCGGCTGACCAGGTTGCCCAGGTCGTTGGCCAGGTCCACGTTGATGCAGGAGATCAGGCTCTCGTTGGTAAAGTTGCCGTCAGAGCCGAAGGGGAAGGTCCGCAGCATAAAGAACCGCAGGGCGTCCACGCCGTAGCGCTCGGCCAGCAGATAGGGGTCCACCACGTTGCCCTTGGACTTGGACATCTTGTCGCCGTTAAAGTTCAGCCACCCGTGGCCGAAGATCTTCTTGGGCAGGGGCAGGTCCATACTCATCAAAAAGGCGGGCCAGATGATGGAGTGGAAGCGGACGATCTCCTTGCCGATGAAGTGGACGTCCGCGGGCCAGTACCGGTCCAGGTCGTGGTACTTGTCGTTCATAAAGCCCAGGGCGGTCATGTAGTTGAACAGGGCGTCCACCCACACGTAAACCACGTGGCCGGGGTCAAAGTCCACAGGCACGCCCCAGGTAAAGGAGGTGCGGGACACGCACAGATCCTCCAGGCCGGGCTTGATGAAGTTATTGATCATCTCGTTGACCCGGCTGGCGGGCTCCAAAAAGCCGGGGGTCTCCAGCAGGGCCTGGATGCGGTCGGCGTATTTGCTCAGCTTAAAGAAGTAGGCCTCCTCCCGGGCGGGCTGGACCTCCCGGCCGCAGTCGGGGCACTTGCCGTCCACCAGCTGGCTCTCGGTCCAGAAGGACTCGCAGGGGGTGCAGTACAGCCCCTCGTAATAGCCCTTGTAGATATCGCCCTTGTCGTACATGGCCCGAAAGATCTTCTGGATGGCGGATACGTGGTAGTCGTCGGTGGTGCGGATGAACCGGTCGTAGGAGATGTTCATCAGCTTCCACAGATCCTTCACGCCCTTGGGCCCCTCCACAATGTTGTCCACAAACTGCTGGGGGGTGACGCCGGCCTCTTTGGCCTTGGTCTCGATCTTCTGGCCGTGCTCGTCGGTGCCGGTGAGGAAGATCACGTCCGCCCCCTGCAGGCGCTTGTACCGGGCCATCACGTCCGTGGCCACGGTGCAGTAGGCATGGCCGATATGCAGCCGGCTGGACGGATAGTAGATGGGGGTGGTGATATAGAATTTTTCCTTGCAGCGGTCACACATGATTGGTTCCTCCTGTGTTTTCATAAAATGCAGCATATATTATAGAGGATATTCCCGGAAATAGCAACAGTTTTTTCCGTCCCTGCCGGATTTCTCCCCGGCAAAAAAACCGCCGGGCACAGCGGCGGCTGTGTCCGGCGGCGGGGCTTCGGGGGCTTCAGCGCAGCACCACAGAGGTCTGACCCTCCAGGGTCACGGTGGTGCCCTCCAGGGTGGCGCTGCCCATGCCCACCACGGCGCTCACGGTGGTGAAGGACAGGTCGGTGGCCTGGCTGAGATCCAGGGTCAGCACGTTTTCGGTGGTGTTGTGCAGCACGCACACGCTCTTGCCCTCCCAGGTGGAGACAAAGCCGCCGGCCTTGCTGTCCGGGAAGGACAGGGCGGTGTAATCCCCCCGGCCGATCTCCGGGTTGGCCTTGCGCACGGCAATCACCCGCTTGTAGTAGCTGTACAGGCTGGTGGGGCTGGCCATCTGGTCCATGGCGGTGGCGCTGATCTGGTTGTCGGCGCTGTAGGTGGCGCCCTCGGGGTCCTGCACGGTGTCGCCGTCGCCCCACACCATGGCAAGGCGCCGGTTGGCATCGGTGTTGGCCCCGCCCCTGGAGCCCCGCAGCCCCAGCTCCTCGCCGTAGTACAGGAAGGGGGAGCCGGGCCCCAGCAGATACAGGTTGGCGGCCACCCGGGCCTGGCGGTTCAGATCCGGCAAAAAGCCTGCGGCCCGGTCGGTGTCATGGTTGGCGATAAAGGGCACCAGCATGGCCTCCCGGTTCAGGGCCTGCACGGTCTCCAGATAGCTGTCCACATAGCTGACGTAGTTGTCCACGTTGCCCTTCTGGGCGGTTTTGGCAATCAGGCCCTCGGCCTGGGACATGGTGAAGTTGAAGCAGTTCAGCGCGGGGTAATACTGGTCGGTCACCCCGTCGCCGTCCCACACCTCGGCCACGGTGTAGATCTCGGGGTTCACGGTGCGCAGCTCGTGGAGATACCAGGTCCAGAATTCCACGTTCTGGCTGTTGTCCCCAAAGTAGAGGTACTTGGCCGCGTCAAAGCGGAAGCCGTCCACCCCCAGGTCCAGGTAATACTTGGCCACGTCCAGCACCGCCTGGCGGACGTCGGGGCTGTCAAAGTTCAGCTCGGGCATGCCGGAGTCAAAGTTGCACTCGTAATAATCGTCGGTGCCGGTGACGGGGGCAAAGGTGCGGCCCGCGGGGGCCTGCTCCCCTGCGGTGTAGAAGCTGTAGAAGTTGTAGTAGGGGTCCTGGGTGTCGCCGTTGCGGTGGGCCTGGACAAAGCTGCTGAACCAGGGGTTCAGCTTGCCGGTGTGGTTGATGGGCAGGTCCAGAATCAGCTTGACGTTCCGCTCGTGGCACAGCCGGGCCAGCTCCTGCAGGTCCTCCATGGTGCCGAAGTCCTTGTCAATGGCGTAGTAGTCGTCCACGTTGTACTTGTGGTAGGTGGTGGACTGGAAAATGGGGGTCAGCCAGATGCCCTCAATGCCCAGGCTCATGCCGTCCTGGTCCTTGCCGTCGTTGAGATAGTCCATCCGGTTGATGATGCCCCGCAGATCGCCGATGCCGTCGCCGTCAGAGTCGGAGAAGGAGCCCACAAAAATCTCATAGAACACCCGGGCGTTGTCCTGGGTGGGGGTGGCCTGGGCAAAGAAGGGGTCCTCCAGGGCGGCCTCTCCGGCCTCTCCGGTGGGGGCGGGAGGGGCCTCGGTGCCCGCGGCAGCGCCGGTCTCTGCAGGGGCGGCGGGAGTATTGCAGCCGGCAAAGAGCCCCGCGGTGAGCAGCAGGGCCAGGAGCAGCGCACAGAATCGTTTCATGAAAAATCAACCTCACTTTCCTGTTCTGATACCTGTATGCTACAAAATTCCGGCCGGATTGTCAAGGCGGTTTTTGGTTGCATTGGCGTAAATTTTGTTGTATAATACAGCATATTCTATGAAAAAAACGGAGGTGCCGGGGGTGGAGCATGACCTGGTATACCTGTACACGCCCGGGCAGCTGGAGCAGCTGCGCCGGGGCAGAAGGCGCTGGCAGTGGATTCTGCTGGCCACCCTGGTGCCGGCTTTGGGGGTCTCGGTGTGGCTGATCCTCACCGCCGATACCCGCAGCAGCCTGGTTCACCAGTGGGTCTTTACCGCCGTGACCGTCGCCTGGGGCTGGCTTGCCATCTACGCCTACACCTTTTTGATTGCCGGCGCCGCCCGGGAGCTGGACCACGCCGAGATGCTGGCCGACGGCTCCGGCCAGCTGCTCACCGGCCGGGTGTGCATTACCCGCACCCGGATCCGGCTGCGGGGCGGGCTGCGGCTGCGCCGGGTCACGGTGCAGACCAAAGCCGGGCAAAAGGCGTTCAGCGTGGCGGAATCCCGGGTCCCGGCCCTGCAAAAGGCGGGATCTGACCTGACGCTGTATGTGGCCCACGGCTATGTGGCGGGCTATCAAAGCCCACAGGGGAGGGAAGCGCAGTGAGATTTCTGAAAAATCTGGGCGCCATCTGGCACCGGCTGGTGCTGTGGGCTATGGTCAGCGTCCTGTTCTGCGCCTGGGTGTTCGGCTACGTCAACGACACCCGGCCCGAGAAAAAGCTGGTGGTCTTTGTCCAGGCCCCGGCCCTGGCCGACCGGGAGCTGACTCTCCGCCTGGAGGAGCAGATCCCCCAGGGCATCCGGATGATCCGGGCCCACCACATGGACTACTCCCTCTTTGACGACGAGATCACCCGGGCGGACGTGTACATCCTGCCCCGGTCCGCGGTGGAGAAATACACCGACACCTTTGCCGACGCCGACCTCGACCTGCCCTGCGCCCCCATGCGCCTGGCCGACGGGGCCCCGGCCTGGCCCATCTATGACGCCGCCGCCGGCACCGGCCGGTGTACGGAATATATCACCTACGCGGCCCCGGACGGGCCTAACGAGGACTACTTCCTGGTGCTGAGCAACCAATCCACCCACCTGGACGACGGCCTGGCCGCCTGGTTGGCGGAGCGGGTGTACAGCATCGACTGAAAAAACCCGCTGAGAAACGGAGGAACCCCCAATGAAACGAATCTGCGCCCTGCTGCTGGCAGCCGCCCTGCTGATGGGGCTGCTTTCCGGCTGCGGCAAAAGCTACGCCCCCAAGACCGCCCTGGAGAGCACCCTGCTGGTAGAGCCGGTGGAGAACCTGCCCGAGGACTTTATCCTGGGCATGGACGTCTCCTCTCTCATCGCCGAGGAGGACAGCGGCGTGACCTATCAGGACGAGTCCGGCCAGAGCAAGGACCTGCTCCAGATCCTGGCCGAGCACGGCATCACCCACATCCGGGTCCGGGTGTGGAACCACCCCTTTGACGCCGACGGCAACGGCTACGGCGGCGGCAACAACGACATCGCCCGGGCCTGCGAAATCGGCAAGCGGGCGGCCAAATTCGGCCTGGGGCTGATTGTGGACTTCCACTACTCCGATTTCTGGGCCGACCCCGGCAAGCAGATGGTCCCCCTGGAGTGGAAGGACCTGTCCTTGGAGGAAAAGACCCAGGCCCTGGAGGACTACACCGTCCAGAGCCTGAAGCAGCTGAAATCCGCCGGGGCCAAGGTGGCCATGGTCCAGGTGGGCAACGAGACCAACGGAGCCCTGTGCGGCGAAACCGACTGGGACGCCATTGCCGGGCTGATGCAGGCGGGCGCCCGGGCGGTGCGCCAGGTCTTCCCCGAGGCGCTGGTGGCGGTCCACTTTGCCAACCCGGAAAACGGCGAGGCCTATGACGCCTATGCCCGGGAGCTGAAAAACCGGGAGGTGGACTATGACGTCTTTGCCTCCTCCTACTATCCCTACTGGCACGGCACGTTGAGCAACCTGAAAACCGTGCTCTCCCGCATCGCCCTGACCTATGACAAAAAGACCATGGTGATGGAGACCTCCTACGCCTACACCGGCCTGGACACCGACTTTAACGGCAACACCATCGGCGACGGCAGCGAGGTCACCAAGCCCTACCCCTATACCGTCCAGGGCCAGGCCAACTCCGTCCGGGACGTGATCGACACCGTGACCCAAACCCGGGGCGGCATCGGCGTGTGCTACTGGGAGGGGGCGTGGATCTCTGTGGGCGGCGCCTCCAGAGAGGAGAACCAGGCCAAGTGGGAGCAGTTCGGCTCCGGCTGGGCCAGCAGCTACGCCGCGGCCTACGACCCCCAGGATGCCGGCCAGTGGTACGGCGGCAGCGCCGTGGACAACCAGGCCTTCTTTGACGAGAAGGGCAATGTGCTGGAGTCCCTCAAGGTCTTCAACCTGGTCCGCTACGGCAGCCAGGCGGACAAGGCCGTGGACGACGTGGAGGACGTCTCCCTGCAGGGCGTGTTGGGCGAGCCCCTGACCCTGCCCGAGACGGTGCAGGCCGTGTACAACGACAACAGCCGCGCCCAGGTTGCGGTGCAGTGGCAGGCGGACCAGGGGCAGCTGGACGGCTACTCCGCCGGCGAGGCGGGCAGCTATGAGATCTCCGGCACCGCCGAGGGTCTGCCCGTGACCTGCTATCTGGAGATGCTGGGCCGGAACTACCTGGAAAACGACAGCTTTGAGACCGGCGGCACCGAGCCCTGGGTGCTCACCGACCTGGGCGGGGCGGACCAGCTGTATGTAGAGCGCAAGGCCGCCGACTCCCGCAGCGGCGAGTGGCACGTCCACTTCTGGAGCGCCCGGGAAAACAGCGTGGAGTTCACCCTGGAGCAGAGCCCCGAAACCCTGGCCCCCGGTACCTACCGCTTTGCCATCTCCATCATGGGCGGCGACTGCGGCGACACCGAGATCTACGCCTATGCGGAGGTGGACGGCCAGCGGGTTGCCACCGCGCCCATGGAGGTCACCTCCTACGGCAGCTGGGACACCGGGGAGATCCCGGGCATCGCCCTGGCCGAGGGGCAGAAGCTCACCGTTGGCCTTTACGTCAAGTGCGCCGGCAGCGGCGCCGGGGCCTGGGGCAAGATTGACGACGCGGTGCTGAACCTGGAAGACTGATTATCTTCACAAAAACACTTCATATTTTTTTAATATTTTTGTGGACAACTGCCGGAAAGTGTTGTATAATATACCTGACAGGCAGCGAAGGCTGCTTTTTGTGCCACCTGCCGGTTTTTTTCAGGCAGGGCTTGCCCCTTTGTATTCCGAGGTGTTCTTCACCTTGAAATAAACTCTTCATATTTTTGATGTAAGGAGGAAATCACATGAAACTGAAGAGAATTCTCGCGATGCTGCTGGCTCTGGTGATGGTATTCGCCCTGGTAGCCTGCAGCAACACTCCCAGCACTGATGGCGAGGCTGCCCCTGCTCCCGAGGGCGGCGAGGCTGCCCCCGAGGGCGGCGAGGCTGCTTCCAGCGGCGAGCTGGCCGGCACCTATAAGATCCTGGTTTGGGTGGGCGAGAGCGCTGTGGATCTGACCAAGAAGCAGATCGACGACTATAACGCCACCAATACCGACGGCATCGTCTTTGAGGCTGAGGTCAACCCCGTCTCCGAGGCCACTGCTGCCGACCAGATGCTGGTTGACGTGCAGGCCGGTGCCGACCTGTACTGCTTCCCCCAGGACCAGTTCGCCCGCCTGGTGCAGGCCGGTGCGCTGAACGCCCTGGGCGCCAAGGCCGCTGAGACCGTTGCCGCCGCCAACGACGCCGGCGTGGTCGCTGCCGGTACCTCCGGCGACACCCTGTACGCTTACCCCATGACCTCCGACAACGGCTACTTCATGTACTACGACAAGTCCGTCATCCCCGAAGAGGATGTGGACTCCCTGGAGAAGCTGATTGCCGACTGCGAGTCCGCCGGCAAGTACTTTGCCTTTGAGACCAACACCTCCGCTTGGTACCTGGCCTCCTGGTTCTTTGCCACCGGCTGCGTCTCCGACTGGACCACCGACGACAACGGCGAGTTCATCTCCGTCAACGACACCTTCGACTCCCCCCAGGGCCTCATCGCCGTCAAGGGCATGAAGAAGCTGCTTGACTCCCCCATGGCTCTGTCCTCCTCCTCCGGTGACGAGTTCGCCAACGGCGCCGCCATCGTTGTGACCGGCACCTGGAACTACGACGCCATCGCCGACATCCTGGGCGACAACATGGGCGTCACCGATCTGCCCTCCTTCGAGGTCGACGGCAACGAGTACCACCTGGGCTCCTTCAGCGGCTGCAAGCTGATGGGTGTCAAGCCCCAGGGCGACGACGCGCATAAGCAGGCTGCCCTGCACAAGCTGGCCCAGTTCCTCACCGACGAGGACCGTCAGATGGAGCGGTTTGAGGCTCTGTCCTGGGGCCCCGCCAACCTGAATGCCCAGCAGTCCGACGCTGTGCAGGCCAACCCCGGCCTGGCCGCCCTGCTGAAGCAGAATGAATTCGCCAGACCCCAGGGCCAGATCCACGGCTCCTGGTGGGACATCGCCAAGGTCATTGCCGACGACGTGAAGGCTGCCAAGGACGATGCCGGCCTGCAGGCTGCTCTGGACAACTACTACGCCAAGATTGACTCCCTGTTCAATCTGGACACCTCCGCCCTGCTCTTCGTCGGCGCCTGGAACGAGTGGAACAACGCTGACGAGAACGACACCTACTACCTGACCGACAACGGCGACGGCACCTTCTCCCTGACTCTGGACGTTCCCGAGAGCGACTACATGGGCGGCCGTATCGTCAGCCCCGGCGACTGGGGCACTGACAAGGGCTTCGCTCAGGTCACCGAGGGCGCTGACCTCATCCAGGATCTGGGCGAGGACAACCCCGACAACAACATCGTGTTCGCCGAGGCCGGTAACTACACCGTGACCTGGGACGGCACCGCGATTACCATTGTCAAGAACTAATCAACTTTTCCGCTACTCCGGGTTTCCCGGGATACAGCGAAATGTAGTTTGAGCTGTACTTGGCCGGAGTCAAGTTTCTTGGCTCCGGCCAATGATTTCTTTTGAAAAGGGGCAATCATATGAAAAAATACAGCGATCTGGAATTTCTCCGATTGTCAAAATGGGAGCGTTTCGTATACAAGCTGGTCAGCTTTTTTGCGGCGATTCCCGTTGGCCTGAAAAACGGCGTGGTTGGCATCGGCAAATTCTTCGCCAATGTGTTTAAGGCCATTGGGGCAGAATTTGCCGACCTGGTCACCACCTTTACCAAGGGCGACTGGAAAACCAAGACCTCTTACCTGGTCATGGGCTTTGGCAACATTGCCAGGGGCCAGGTGCTGCGGGGCCTGCTGTTCCTGCTGTTTGAAATCGTCTTTATCGTGTACATGGTCATTCCCGGCGGCGGCGGCTACTATCTCAAGATGCTGTCCACCCTGGGCACCGAGGGCCCCTCCAAGGGCTATAACGAGGTGCTGGATACCTACACCATGACCCCTCACGACAACTCCTTCCGCATCCTGCTCTACGGCGTGCTGACCCTGTTCTTCATTGTGGCGTTCATCTACACCTGGCGGGCCAACGTAAAGCAGAACAAGATTGCCGAGCAGATTCTCAAGTCCGGCAAGCCGCTGCGTTCCGGCAAGGACGACCTGCGCTCCATGGTGGACGACAACTTCCACAAGACGCTGCTGGCTCTGCCGCTGACGGGCATCCTGATTTTTACGGTCATGCCCATTGTGTTCATGATCCTGGTGGCCTTCACCAACTATGACGGCGCCCACAACGGCTACACCAACGCGCTGTTCACCTGGGTGGGCTTTGACAACTTCCGCACCATGTTCTCCTGGAACGTGGGGGGCGTCAACTACGCCGCCACCTTCGGGGAGATCCTGCTCTGGACCCTGATCTGGGCCTTCTTCGCAACCTTCACCAACTACTTCCTGGGCATTTTTGTGGCCATGATGATCAACAAGAAGGGCATCCAGCTGAAAAAGCTGTGGCGTACCATCCTGATCCTCACCATCGCCATTCCTCAGTTCATCTCTCTACTGTACGTCTCCAAGATGTTCAACCTGAACGGTCTGGTCAATGGTGCGCTGAAGTCTCTGGGCATCATCAAACAGTCCATTGACTTCTGGGGTACCCCGTGGATCGCCCGGGTGATGGTCATTGTGATTAACATCTGGATCGGTATCCCCTACCTGATGCTGATTGCAACGGGCATTCTGATGAACATCCCCGCCGATCTGTACGAATCCTCCCGGATTGACGGCGCCAGCGGCTGGAAGCAGTTCACCAAGATCACCCTGCCTTATATGTTGTTCATTACCGGTCCCTATCTGCTCACCAGCTTCACCGGCAACATGAACAACTTCAACGTCATCTACCTGCTCACCGGCGGCGGCCCCACCAACGCAGCCCGCTCCGGCGCCTCCGGCTCCGTCGGCTACACCGACCTGCTGATCACCTGGCTGTTCAAGATCACCACCGGCAGCGACACCAAGTATTATCTGGCGTCTGTGGTTGGTATCCTGGTCTTTATTGTGGTGGCACTGATCTCTCTGATCGTCTACAACCTGCTGCCCTCAGTCAAGAATGAGGAGGATTTCCAGTGATGAAAAAGAACGAAACCGAAGCGCCTGTGATGAAGCAGCATATGGGTCTGAAGGCCTCCGCGGCGATCAGCAACACCATCATCTACGTCATCCTGGTGATCATGAGCATCATCTGGCTCATTCCCTTTGTGTGTATCGTGCTCCAGTCCTTCCGGGTGGAGAGCACCTATATCGTAGACTACGTTGTGCCCCACAAGTGGGGGCTGGACAACTACGTCAAGCTCTTTCACTCCAACTTTACCCGTTGGTACATCAACACCTTTATCATTGCCTTGGTGGTGGCCGTGGTGCAGACGGTGATCGTGCTGTGCATGTCCTACACCCTGTCCCGGTTCCGCTTCAAGCTCCGCAAGGGCCTGATGCAGTTCATGCTGATTCTGGGCATGTTCCCCGGCATGCTGGCCATGATCATCCTCTACCGCGTGCTGGACGACATGGGCATGACCGGCAGCAACTCTCTGCCCGGTCTGATTCTGGTGTATGTGGCGTCCTCCGGCATGGGCTACTACGTGTCCAAGGGCTTCTTTGACACCATTCCCAAGTCTCTGGACGAGGCGGCCCGTGTGGACGGCGCAACCCGGGCGCAGATTCTTTACAAGATCATCCTGCCCCTGGCCAAGCCCATTGTCATCTACACCATCCTGACTGCCTTTATGGGCCCCTGGGGCGACTTCGTGTTTGCCCGTTACGTGTCCCAGCTGAAACCCCTTGGCATGAACGTGGCCGTGGGCCTGCAGTCCTGGCTGGCCACTGACACCATGACCCATGATAACTACACATTGTTCTGCGCCGGCGGCGTAGTGGTTGCTGTCCCTGTTGCCATCCTCTTCATGTGTCTGCAGAGATACTATGTGGAAGGCGTGACCGGTGGCGCTGTCAAGGGCTGATTGGCCCCAAGGCTGTGAAAAGGAGTAATAAATATGGCAAGTGTGAAACTGACGAAAGTCAAAAAGATTTATGATAACAACGTGGTGGCCGTGCACGACTTTGACCTTGAAATCAAGGACAAAGAATTCGTCGTGTTCGTCGGCCCCTCCGGCTGCGGCAAGTCCACCACCCTGCGTATGGTGGCCGGCCTGGAGGACATCAGCGAGGGCACCGTGGAGATCGACGGCGTTGTGGTCAACGACCTGCAGCCCAAGGACCGCAATATCGCCATGGTCTTCCAGAACTATGCCCTGTACCCCCACATGACGGTGTATGACAACATCGCCTTCTCCCTGCGGCTGAAAAAAATGCCCGAGGACCAGATCTACGAGCGGGTCACCAACGCCGCCGAGATCCTGGGCATCACCCAGTACCTGATGCGCAAGCCCCGGGCCCTGTCCGGCGGCCAGCGCCAGCGTGTGGCCATCGGCCGTGCCATGGTCCGCGAGTCCAAGGTCTTCCTGATGGACGAGCCCCTGTCCAACCTGGACGCCAAGCTCCGCAACCAGATGCGTGCCGAGATCATCCTGCTGCGGCAGAAGCTGGACACCACCTTTATCTACGTCACCCATGACCAGACCGAGGCCATGACCCTGGGCGACCGGATCGTCATCATGAAGGACGGCTACATCATGCAGGTGGGCACCCCCACCGAGGTCTTTGAGATGCCTGCCAATCTGTTTGTGGCCGAGTTCATCGGCGCGCCCAAGATGAACATCATCAAGACCCGTCTGCTCCATGAGAACGGCAAGTACTACGTCACCCCCTTCGGCGTCAAGATCGAAGTGGACGGCGAAAAGGGCCGCGAGCTGGCCAAGCGTCAGCTGGGCACCCGGGACATCCTGCTGGGCGTGCGCCCCGAGCACATTGTGCTGGACCGCAAGGGCGGCGGCATCCCCTGCACCCTGGAGGTCAACGAGATGATGGGCTCCGAGCTCCATCTGCACGTGTACACCGAGGATGAGACCCGTCTGATCGTCCGCATCCCCACCATCGACCTGGAGACCTCTGAACGAGAGAGCCTGGCCCAGGGCAAGAAGCTGTCCATCACCTTCGAGGGGAAGGTCATGCACTTCTTCGACCCCGAGACCGAGAAGAACCTGCTTTGCGACTAATCCCATGCAGCACAACAGCCGGGGCCTTCGGGCCCCGGCTGTTGTGTAAATGCAAGCCCCCCTGCCGGATGCTCCGGCAGGGGGGCTTGCGCTGTGCAGGCTTATTCCTCGGTGGGCTGCTCCACGTCGGCGTAGTCCTTGAACTCCTCCTTGATGGCGGCGGCCTTTTCCTCGGCGGTCTCTACGATCTCGGCGGCCTTGTCCTTGGCCTCCTCCACGATCTCGGCAGCCTTGTCCTTGGCCTCTTCCACGGCCTCGGTGACCTTGGCCTTGGCCTCTTCTACGAAGTCCTCCACGGTGTCGGCCTCTTTGGGGCCCTCTTCCTGGCTCTTGCAGCCCTTGCACAGGGCGGCCAGCTTGTCACGGAAGAAGTACAGCACCGCGGCCACGGCGGCCAAAGCGCCGATGACGGCCAGGATCTTAATGAGCAGTTTATTCATAATGTAACGCCTCCTGTATGATATTTCCGGGTCTAGTATAGCGCAAAATTCCGGGTTTTACAATCCTTTTTCTGTAAAAAATTTATGACTTTTTCTGCCTACTCGGCGTAGCCGTACAGCCCCCGCACCGACACCTCGCCGGAGCGGATGCTGCGCACTCTCCCGTCCGGCAGCTGCACCACCAGCTCGCCCTGGGGGCCGACGTCCACCGCCGTGGCGGTGCGGACCTTGTCCGGGTCCAGGATCTGGACCCGCTTGCCCAGGTTCAGGCAGCGGCGGCGGTAATCCTCCAGCCAGTCCGCCCCGGGCAGGCGGGAGAGCTCCTCCACCATGGCGGCGGCCAGGGCGCAGCGGTCCACGGGCCGGCCGGTCTGGGTCAGCAGGGAGCCGGCAATGGAGGCCAGCTCCGGGGGGAATTCCGTCCGGTTGCAGTTGACCCCCACGCCGATGACCGCGTAGTTCACCAGGGCGCTCTCCGCCTCCAGGGTCATCTCGGTGAGAATGCCGCAGATCTTCCGCCCCCCCAGCACCAGGTCGTTGACCCATTTGATCTCCGGCTCCGCCCCGCAGGCGGTCCGGACGGCCCGGGCCACGGCCACGGCGGCCTGGGCGGTCAGACTCATCAGCCGGTCCGGGGGGCAGCCGGGCCGCAGCAGGGCAGACAGATAGATGCTGCTGCCCGGGGGCGAGTCGAACTGCCGGCCCATCCGGCCCCGGCCCCCGGTCTGGCAGTCGGCAATGGCCACGGTGCCCTGGGGGGCACCCTCCTGGGCCAGGCGCTTGAGCAGGTTGTTGGTGGAATCCACCGTGTCCAGCACTTGGACCAGGGGGGCCCAGGGGTGGTTGCCCAGCAGGTGGAGAATCCGGTCCTGCTGCAGCCGGTCCGGCCCGTGCACCAGGCGGTAGCCCCGGCTGGGCAGGGAGTCGATCTCGTAGCCCTGCTGCCGCAGCTGGGAGATGGTGTGGAACACCGCCGCCCGGGTGACGCCCAGGCGCCTGCCCAGGTCACTGCCGGAGTGATATTGGCCGTCCTCCAGGGCGGCAAGCAACGCAAATTTGTCCATCTGTGGCCTCCTATAGCAGCTCGTGCAGCTCGCTGAGCTGCCGAATCTCCAGATCCGGCGGGTCGATTGCAGGGGCAGGCAGGCCCCGACGGTTCAACCAGCAGGTTTTGATCCCGGCGGCCTTGCCGCCCCGGATGTCAGAGGACAGGCTGTCGCCGATGATCATGGCCCGGTCCTTCTCAAAGCCCGGGATCCGGGCAAAGCAGTAGTCAAAGTAGGCCTGCTCCGGCTTGTGGGCCCCGGTGTCCTCAGAGATGAAGATGTTCTCAAAGTAGGGGCAGATCCCGGCGCTCTCCAGCCGGGAGTACTGGGTGTCCGCCACCCCGTTGGAGGCCAAAAACAGCCGGTAGCCCCGGCCGGACAGATACTCCAGCAGCTCCGGGGCCCCGGGCACAAAGTAGTGGCCGATGCCCAGCTTGTCCCGGTAGCGCCGCTCCAGCTCCTCCGGGTCCCGGCGGATGCCCAGCTCCTGCAGCAGTTGGGCGTGGCGCAGCACCAGCAGGGCCTCCCGCTCCAGCTCCCCCCGCTCATAGCGCTCCCAGTGCTGGTTGTTGATGACGTGGTAGCGGGCCAGCAGGGCGGGGGTGGGGTCAATGTCCATCTCCCGCAGGGCGGCGGTGTAGGCGGCGTGCTCCGCCAGGCCAAAGTCCAACAGGGTGTCGTCCAGGTCCAAAAACAGAAATTCCAGGTTCAACCACAGCCCTCCTCTCCCAGGGCGTCCGCAATGGCGGCAAAGGCGGGGATATCCAGCCGCTCGGCCCGGGTGGCGGGGTCAATGTCGCAGCCGGCCAGCAGCCCGGCGATGCGCTCCTTGCCCACCTGGGGGAAGGCGGCGCACAGGCCGTTGGTCAGGGTTTTGCGCCGCATGGCAAAGCCCGCCCTTACCACCCGGAAGAACAGCGCCTCGTCCCTCACGGGGCAGGGGGGCTGGGCCCGGGTGGGCAGGGCAATCACCGTGGAGGTCACCTTGGGCTGGGGAATGAAGCAGGAGGGGGGCACGTCAAAGAGCATCCTGGGCCGGGCGTAGTAGTTGCAGAACACGGTAAAGGCGCTGTACTCCCCGGTGCCCGGCGCGGCGCAGATCCGCTGGGCCACCTCCTTTTGGATCATCACCGTCACCTGGTCAAAGGCCCGGCTCTCCAGCAGCATCGTCAGCACCGGGGAGGTGATGTAGTAGGGCAGGTTGGCACAGGCCATGGGCCGCAGGCCGGCAAACCGGCTTTGGCACAGGGCCTTGAGATCCAGCTTCATGGCGTTGTCAAACACAAGCTCCAGGTTGTCATAGCCGGCCATGGTCTCCGCCAGCACAGGCTTCAGGGCGGTGTCCACCTCAATGGCCACCACCTTGGCGGCGTGGGCGCAGAGCTGCCGGGTCAGGGGGCCGATGCCGGGGCCGATTTCCAGCACGCCGGCGGTCTTGTCCAGGCCGGACTCCAGGGCGATCCGCTCCGGCACCCAGGCCTGGGTCAGAAAGTTCTGCCCCTTGGCCTTGGAAAACCGGAACCCGTGGCGCTGCAGCAGGTCCTTGATTTGAGAGATATCACATACGTCAATCATGGTGTTTCCTCGTTCAGCTGCCGGATGGCAGCCTTCATCAGCTTGTATTCCTCCCGGCTGACCTCCTCGGGGGCGTACCGGGCCTTTTCGTATACGGTGTGGATCCGCTCTCTGGCCCGGCGCCGGGGCAGCAGGGCGGTGTCCTCCAGCTCCCGGGGGGAGGCGGCCTCGTCGGGCTCCTTGGTGCGGCTGCGGATCAGCTTGGCGTACTGCCGCCGGACCTTTTTGTCATAGCTGCCTGCGGGGGGCTCGGCGCGCCGGGCGGGGCCTGCGGCCTGGGGATCCAGGGAGAGGATCTCAAAGCCGGCGGACTGCACCGGGCTGTGCCGGACCTTCTCGTCCCGGAGATTCCGCAGCAGGGAGATCACCGCAAACACCGCCAGGCCCAGGGCCCCCACCACAAACACCAGGAAGATCCACAAAAACACGTTGCCCAGCACAGACAGATCCCAGGCCTCAACGTCCGGGGTGATTACCCTGGCCGACATCTGGGTTTCATGGGTGGGCAGGGGGGCGTCGGTATAGGGCACCCGGGGCAGGAGTGTGGCCGGGGGCGCCGGGGGGATCAGGGAGAGCAGCCAGGGCAGCAGCACCAGCAGGGCCGTGCCCACTGCAAAAAACAGCAGCAGCATCCGCAGATTCAGCTCCAGAATGGCCCGGTCAGAGACCTTGGTGTCCTTGTCGGCCCGGAGATTCAGCAGCAGCCGCTCATAGTTTTTGTAGGCCACGAAGACCAGCACCATCATGGCCGCAATCACAATGCACGCCCCGGAAAGGGTGTCCAGCTTGCCGATCCGGCCCAGGCCGTAGCCGAGCAGGGGGAAGAGCCAGTGGTACAGCCTGGGCACCCGCAGCACCTGCTTGCCCTTGGGCCGGCCCACCAGGGCCCCGGCGATCACGGCAATCAGCCCGCACAGGCCGTAGTTGACCCGCAGCACCCCCGGCAGGGGCAGCAGCTGCACCGCCAGGGCAACGGCCAGGGCGACCAGCGTGCGGGGCAGGCGCTTTTCCATGGGCTTGGCCGCGGCAAAGATGGCGGTTACCATCAGCCCCGCTCCCAGGCCCAGCAGCAGGCAGGTCCGCTCCTGGGGCCACTCTGGGAAGATCAGGGCAAAGGGGACGCTGAGACACCAGGTCATCAGGCACAGGTACAGCAGCTCCAGGGCCTCCTGGATGCGCAGAATCAGCCGTTCCGTCCTCATGCCGTCACCTCCTCCGGACCGATGGGCAGCACCGTAAAGCCCTGGCCGGGCTGGGCTGCCGCCTGTGCGCTGAGAAAGTAGCCGCCCCCGCTGCCGGTGAGCCGGCCGTAGGCGGCCAGATCCTCCGGCCGGGCCTGCTGGGACAGCACCACGGGCAAAAAGCCCCGGAGCTCCCGGCGGTCCTGCCGGTCCAAAAAGTCCGCAAAGGCCATGGTGGGGGCAGCGGCCAGCTTAATCTGGGCCAGGGCCTCGTCAATGACGGTTTGGTGGCTGCTGCCGCCCCCGGCGGGGACGGAGATTCCCGCGGTGGTCAGGCAGCTCCTGGCGTTGGACCGCAGCGCCACGCTGACGCCCCGGCGCAAAAACAGCTCACTCAGAGAGGAGGCCATGCTGATCAGGGTCTCCTGCTCCTCCTCGGTGCCGTCGCAGATGTTCAAAAGCAGCAGCAGGGCCTCGTCGGTGGTGTAGGCGTGCTGGTTGACCTTCAGCTCGCCGGTGCGGGCGCTGGCCTTCCAGTTGATGGAGCGCATGGAGTCGTAGATCTCATAGGGCCGGATGCCCCGCAGCTCAAAGGGGTCCTCCTGGGCGTAGCGCCGGGTGAGCACTGTGCCCATCACCGTCCGGAAGGGGAGGGCGAGCTTGCCGGCGGGCAGCTTTGCCGGGTAGACCACCAGCCGGGCGGTGCTGTAAAAGCCCCGGTGCATCTGGGCGGTCATCAAAAGATCCTGGCCCTCCAGGCGGCCGTCGGCCAGGGTGTAGATCCCCCGGGCCAGGGGGGGCAGAGTGGTGACGTTGTGCACAGCCCGCCGGGGGGGCAGGCTGAGCCGGTAGCGGACGCGGATGGGCATGGTTTTCTCATCCCGCAGCAGGGCATAGTTCCGGTCCAGGCAGTATTCGTAGCCGAAGATGGGCAGGGGCAGCAGCTTCCGGTTTTCCACCTGCTCCACCAGCCGGACCTCCTGCCCGGCGGTGACCGCGGGCACCTCAAACCGGGTGCGGATGGTCAGCCCCGCGTCCCAATACCGGGTGTACAGCGCCCGCTGCAGCAGATACAGCAGGGCGGCACCCACAAAAATCCAAAGAATGGTCAAATCCGGCGCACCTCCTCTCGGGCAGGGATCTGGCGGCCCGGGGTCAGCGGGTCCAGTTTTCGGTGGGCACGGGCACCTGCTCCAGCAGGGCGCGGATGCGCTGCTCGCTGCTGTGGCGGTCAAAGGCCCCCTGCTGCAGGGTGATCCGGTGGGCCAGCACCGGCACGCTGAGCAGCTTGATGTCCTCAGGCACCACATAGCTTCTGCCCTGGAGCATGGCGTAGGCCCGGGCGGCGGCGCACAGGGCCAGGGAGCCCCGGGGGCTGACCCCCAGCACCGCGGTGACGGCGTCCCGGGTGGCGATGACCAGGTCTGCAATATAGCCCAGCAGCTGGGGGTGGATGTACACGCTCCTGCGCAGGCGCTGCAGCTCCAGCAGCTCCTCCTGCCGGCACACGCTGTGCAGCTCTGCCAGGGGGTCGTCGGTCAAAAACCGCTCCAGGATGGCAATCTCCTCCTGCCGCTGGGGCAGGCCCATGGAGAGCATCATCAAAAACCGGTCCATCTGGGCCTCGGGCAGGGGGAAGGTGCCGGCGGTCTCAATGGGGTTTTGGGTGGCAATGACCAGGAAGGGGGGCTCCAGCCGGCGGGTCACGCCGTCCATGGTGACCTGGCGCTCCTCCATACACTCCAGCAGGGCGGATTGGGTTCTGGGGGTGGCCCGGTTGATCTCGTCGGCCAGCAGGATGTTGGTAAACACCGGGCCCGGGCGGAAGACAAACTCTCCCTGCTTCTGGTTGTAGTAGTTCAGCCCCGTCACGTCGGAGGGCAGCAGATCCGGGGTAAACTGGATGCGGCGGAACTCCACGTCCAGGCTCCGGGCCAGACTCTTGGCCAGGGTGGTTTTGCCGGTGCCGGGCACGTCCTCCAGCAGCACATGGCCGCCGCAGCACAGGGCGGTGAGCAGCAGCTCCACGGTCTGTTCCCGGCCCACAATGACTTTGCCGATGTTTTCCTTCAGGGCGGAGAGAATCTCCGCAGCGCGTTTGATTTCCATAGCAGCCTCCCGGTTGATCAGAGAATTCTAGGGGTATATTCCTTAATATTATACTATATTTCGGCCCAAAAGGAAATCCCTATTTTCGGATTCTTCCCCATGGGGGCGGGGAAATTGTCCTTGCAAAAGACCGGGCAATGGGCTATACTGTAGACAACATCAGGAACAGGAGAGCACCCATATGGAACCCAAGGAACGCTTTATCGCCATCTACCGCCAATACATCCGCAGACCCGGGGCCGACGCCCTGCTCCAGTATCTGCTGGATTCCGACTTTTTTATCGCCCCTGCCTCCGCCCGGTACCACTCCGCCGTGGCCGGCGGTCTGTGCCAGCACAGCCTGAACGTGTATGACTGTCTCAAGGCCTATATGGCCCGGCCCCGGGTGCAGCAGCTCTACGGCATGACCGCCGAGCGGTACTCTGACGAGACCATTGCCATTGTGGCCCTGCTCCATGACCTGTGCAAAATCGGCTGCTACAAGGCCGGCTTCCGCAACGTCAAGGACGAGCGGGGAGTGTGGCAAAAGGTCCCCACGTATAATTTTGAAGACCCCCTGCCCTACGGCCACGGGGAGAAGTCCGTCTGGATCGTCATGAAGTACATGGACCTGTCCGACGACGAGGCCTTCGCCATCCGCTATCACATGGGCTTCTCCGGGGAGGAGGACGCCCGCACCGTGGGCCAGGCCATGGCCCGCTTCCCCCTGGCCTTTGCCCTGTCTGTGGCGGACTCTGAGGCCACCTATTTCCTGGAGGGCTGAGTGCCGGCCTGCTGCTGTTTGTTTGCATATTTGGCATGAATCATCTGTATACTTATGCAAATCCACAAAATAATTACACACTTTCCTCTGGACAAACGGGAAATCTGTGATACAATAGACAGGCGTGAGGACACCCGCGCAGTTTGCGGGATTTTTATAAAACAGTAAGGAGATTTCACAATGAGCAAACACCTGAAACGGCTTTTTGCCATCCTGCTTGCCCTGGTGATGGTGGCGGGTCTGCTGCCCACCCTTTCCTTTGGGGCAGGCGCCACCGGCGTCAAGGGCGACGCCGAGCCCGTCCATGTGTTTACCGAGGCCGACGACGCCATCCTGGAGGAGGACGTCTTTGCCCGCATCGATCTGGTCAAGGCCCAGGCGGCCCAGGCTATGGGCGGGGCGGAGCAGATGACCGCCCAGGACTATTCCGCCCTGATCCCCCAGGTGATCCAGGCGGTAGAGTCCTCTGAGACCTATGTGCCGGGTACCCTGCAGCGCAACGGCGACCTGCTGGTGTGGCAGACCACCACCGGCATGCCCTGCTGCTACTCCCCCCGGATGGAGGAGGAGCTTCACAACACCGTGAACGACCCCACCCCCGCAGAGATCGCCGCGGCCGAGGCCGACGCCCAGGCCCTGCTGGAGGACTATCTGCCCACCCGGGGCGGCAGCCCCACGGCCACCAACATCGGCCTGATCCAGCCCTATTGGGAGTCCAGCTCCAGCTACTCTGACTCCTCCTTTACCAGCTACTCCCCCTACTACAAGACCATGTGGCAGAATCTCTACGGGGCCACCGGCGGCTCCGGCGTGCGGTATTCCATGACCAACGCCAACGTAGACAACATTGCCAGGACCATGGAGCAGTGCGGCCTGGTCATCTTTGACTCCCACGGCACCACCGACTACGAGGGCTCCAACGAGGACTACACCTCCCGCGCCAACTGCTCTTACCTGTGCCTGACCACCAGCACCGGCGTCACCTCTGCTGACACCGCCGCCCAAACCGGCGCCTACGGCACCTACTACCACTGTCTCAAGGGCTCCGGCTACGCCTATGTGTCCGGCACCTGCATTGCCAACCACATGACCGCCAACGCCCCCCACAGCATGCTCTACATGGGCATCTGCCTGGGCATGGCCACCGACGGCATGTACAAGGGCCTGCGCAACAAGGGCGTGGAGACGGTCTACGGCTACTCCCAGTCCGTCACCTTCACCGGTGAAAAGACCTATATGCAGTCCATCCTGGGCTACATCAAGGACGGCGACATGGTAAAGGACGCCCTGTCCAAGACCAAGTCCCAGTACGGCAGCTGGGACCCCGCCTACAGCAGCTATACCGAGGCCAACGCCGTGAAGAACCATGCGGCCTTCCCCATTGTGGTCTCCAGCGAGGACGAATATCCCGGCCACGGCAACGTAGACGCAGTGCAGACCGTCTACTCCACCTGGAAGCTCTTTGGCGAGACCTACACTGTCACCGCCACCTCCAACAACACGAACTACGGCACGGTTTCCGTGGATGGCTATACCATCACCGCCAGCCCCAAGACCGGCTACTACGCCGCAAGCTACACGGTGGTCTCCGGCACCGCCACGGTCACCCAAAACGGCAACACCTTCCTGGTGAATCCCACCAGCGACTGCACCATCCGCATCAATTTTGCGGCCAAGACCCCTGCCGGCGTGACCTATCTGGCCAACGGCGTCCAGGTGGGCACTGCCTCCACCTACCTGGGGGATGCCGTCACCCTGCCCGCCTCCGCCCCCGATGCCGAGGGCTGGACCTTCCGGGGCTGGGTGGAGAACACCCTGGACGAGACCACTGACAAGCCCGTCTTCTACCAGCCCGGCGCAAGCTACACCGTGAACGCCGCCAGCGTCACCCTCCACGCCCTGTACACCCGCACAGAGGCCGGCGACGGCAGCACTGTCTACCGCCTGGCCCAGGGGATTGAGAATGGCGGCACCTATATCCTGGTGGAGAGCGGCTCCATCTCCGGCACCACCGGCTACGCCGTGGGCAACGCGGTGGTGGCCAACAACCACTTCCTGACCGCCCTGTCCGTCACCCTGAACGACGAGCTCTGCACCGCCAGCGCCGCCAATCTGCCCAAGGTGCTGTGGCAGGCTGCTGCCAGCGGCAACGGCTATACCCTGTACAACGCCGCTGTCGGCAAGTACATGGGCCTGGACAGCTCCGAGTATCTCTACCCCTCCGCCAGCGCCCTGGCCTGGGCCTATACCGAGGAGGGCTACTTGGACAACCAGACCGACAGCGAGGGCTATTACTACCTGTCCTATGACAGCTCCAACGGCCGCTATACCACCAGCAAGGGCGGCGCCCGGGTGAATCTCTACCGGGCGGAGGAGGACAGCGTCACCTACTACTCCACCACCCCCGTGCTGGACCCCGGCACGGACTACACCGTCACCTTTACCACCCCCGCGGGAATCACCGCCCCCGCGGCCATGATCATCAACTCCGTGGTCGGCGCAGAGCTGCCCACTGCCGAAGCCCCCGAGGGCTACACCTTCCTGGGCTGGGTGACAGAGGACTACGACAACGTCCCCGATGAACCCTCCCAGATTCTCTCCGGCCGGTACAAGCCCAAGGCGGATATCACCCTGAAGGCCCTGTACACCTACAGCGTGGCCGGCGGCACTGCCCCCATGCTGACCAAGATGTCCACCTCCGACACCCTGGCCGAGGGCGACAAGATCGTCATCACCGCCGCGGGCACCGATGTGGCCCTGTACCAGGAAACCAACGGCACCTCTTACGTGAAGAAGTACACCTTTGACGGGGAGGTAGAGACGGTCCTGGCCAACGAGAAGAATTATCTGGACGTCACCGCAGCCTCCGGCGGCTGGTACCTGGGCGATGCCACCAACGGCTATCTCTACACCAGCGGCAGCAACAACCTGGCCATCAACACCGCCGGCAGCAAGACTGCCTGGACCCTGACCACCAGAAACGGGTATCTGGCCCTGGTGGGCAACAGCCGGTACCTGTCCTACCGCACCGATCTGACCTCCAATATGTACTGGCGCATGGGCGGCGCCATTAGCAACACCAATCCCTCCGGTACCGTCACCCTGGAGATTTATAAGCTCACCGAGGGCGAGGCCAGCACCGCCTATTACACCACCATTCTCCGTGAAGCAGAGCACGTCCATGACGTGCAGTACTCCGCCGGCCGGCCTGCCACCTGCACCGAGGACGGCGAAAAGCCCTACTACTACTGCGCAGACCTCTCCTGCGAGCTCTACGGCAAGAAGTTTGAGGACGAGGAGCTGACCGTGGATCTGACGGACATTGTGCTGCCCGCCACCGGCCACACCCCCGGCGAGCCCGTCCGCGAGAACGAGATTCCCCCCACCTGCACCGCCGCGGGCAGCTATGACGAGGTCGTCTACTGCACCGTCTGCAACGCCGAGCTCTCCCGGGCCACCAAGCAGCTGGACCAGCTGGCCCACACCCCCGGCGAGCCCGTCCGTGAGAACGAGATTCCCGCCACCTGTGAAGAGCAGGGCAGCTACGATGAGGTCCTCTACTGCACCGTCTGCAATGCCGAAATCTCCCGTGAGACCAAGGCCATCCCCGCCACCGGCCACGCTTACGGCCAGCCCACCTACACCTGGAGCGAGGACAACGCCACCGTCACCGCCAAGGTGATCTGCGCCAACGACGAGACCCACGTGGTCGAGGAGACCGTGAACACCACCTACGTCGTGACCACCGAGCCTGCTGTGGGCGTCCCCGGCGTGGGCATCTACACCGCGGAGTTTGAGAACGAGCTGTTCGAGACCCAGACCAAGGAA
>CAMOKD010000022.1:0-30630 GCA_946617435.1 uncultured Clostridia bacterium
AACGAAAACTCTGTGCTTTTTATTGGTGTACTTTTGGCTTCCTTTCTGTGCTTGGCCATTTGGAAGGCGGCTTCGAAAGGCGGCTCTTGCCCCCACGGATCCCGGATGCGAAAGCGTCCGGGATTTTCGCTTTTTTGGAGTGATTTTCCGTTTGGTACTCTCCCGTTTCATCCCCGGGGTGGCACGGGCGTAAGAGGCCGGGGGAAAGGACGCGGTTATGTTCCGGATTCTCCTGTACCGTCTTGCTGCCGTCCCCTGTCTGCAGACTGTTGAAGGAAAAGGCGTGGCGCAGAGTGTGGAAGCGCAGCGCCGGCAAAAGCGACAAATACCCGGACTTCCGCAGCGCCACCGGCTACGGCACAGGGGCGGGCCTCTGCGGCTGAAACTGTCGCCACACCTTCGGCCCCTACATCGAAGGCAGCCCCCGGATCTGGACCGACGAAAAGCTGGCGGAGCTCAACGCCCCGAAGTATGAGTACCAGGGGGAGAAGTACACGGAGTACGAGGCCCGGCAGAAGGAGAAATACTTCGACCGGCAGATTCACCGCTGGCAGCGGGAGGCGGAGGCAATGAAGGCCGCCGGCCAGGACCCCGCCGAAGCCCGGGCCAAGGTACTGGCCTGGAAGCAGAAGCATGCGGATTTTGTGCTGAATCGGGCTGAATTGGCCGTTGCAAAACCGAAGAATAGTGGTATAATCAAATCGCTGGATATAGATGACTTCTACCTGATGGCAGAAGGGCACGAGATACACCAGGACGTTCTTGACGTGATTGCGGATGTGATATCCGAATATGAGCGAGAAGGAAAAGCATTTTTCTCCGAAACTGAGTTTGGAGAGTTTTACGATTCGGCTACTGGAAAACCCGCATTGCTGCAAACAGACATAAATTCCTATGGGATGCTGAAACTCAATGTAAACAGCAGTATTTTGGCAGGCAGGACATTGGAAGAGATTGATGCGCAAATCGCAAGGACAGATTCAAATCTCCCCAACAGCCTTCGCGAAGCAGTTGTCCATGAATGTGGCCATGCAAGGGCATACAAGGGAAAAACTCCGAAAGAGATTTCTGCGATGAACGAAAGTCTCTCGAATCGCGGTGTAGACGGGATTAGCCCGATAGCTGAGATGGATGGAGCCGAATGTATTGCTGAGATAGAAGTAATGCTTTACCGCGGCGAACAGGTCTCGGATGCTGCTATGCATCTATACAATGAATTTATTACGGAGTAAATAATATGATTTGCTTAGACTATTCGTGCGACAAATGTAAGAATCGTTTGCCAGGTTTGGTGGATGGATGGAAACCTGCATGCACAGCATATCCAGACGGGATTCCGTCAGCCTATTTTTGCCGCGTTGAGCCAAAACCGAAGATATGCAATAATGGGATCGGATACGAGCCGATTGATAGAACACTTGAAACTACTTGAAAAATCTTATAGTAGTTTTATAGTAATCTGTTTTTTTGTGTGTTGGGCAAAAAACACATAGGAAAATGATGCAGATTAGCAGAAAAGCATAACAAGTGTTATACCACTCAGAACCACCACTTTTCGGAGCGGTGGTTTTTCTCTATGCCGGAACTGGCGGACAAGCGAGGCTTGTCCCTACGATCAAATCCCGTTGACGAAGGCACGATGCAGCAGCACCGTGCTTTTTTCATACCCAAAATCAAAGAAAGGATGAACGATATGGAATTTCTCAAGGACCTGTTCCCGTAGGGGAAGGCCCTTACCTATGAAGAGTTGTCCAAGGCCGCCAGGGACAAGGGCTTCGAGGTGGTGAACGCCGCCGGCGGCGCATACGTGCCCAAGGCCAGCGTGGAGACCCTCACCGGCCAGCTGAACGAGGCCAACAACAAGCTCAAGGGCTACGATCCGGACTGGGAAAAGAAGATGACCGAGGGCCACGCTCCGCTAAAGCTTTGCAAGCGCTGCCGGAAGCCATTTATTGCTTCTAATCCGGATGAGGAATACTGCTCGGAGTCGTGTGAAGAAGAATCCAAGAAATAAAACTAAGATTTGACACGCAAATGTATTGCAATCTGCTAAACAGTGTAGTACAATAGGGTTGAAAGGTGGTGTGATTACAATGAAAGACGCAACCGTCAGCGCCCGTGTGGAATACGGGGTCAAAACCGAGGCGGAGGAAATCCTGCAAAAGCTCGGCATTCCGGTGTCCGTGGTAATCAATTCCCTGTATCGGCAAATCATTTTCCGGAATGGAGTTCCGTTTTCCCTTACCATCCCCGCCCAGCCAAAGGCGCTTGACACGATGACCGACGCAGAGCTGAACGCCAAGCTGCAGCACAGCTACGAACAGGCCGTTACCGGAAAAGGCCGTCCCTTCTCCGAGGTCTTTGATGAGCTGGAGAAAGGGCTGAATTAATGGAGCAACGCCCGCCAACCTGAGGATCGAAAAAAAGTATATAGCTGAAAGAGCCTCTAACGCAGGACCAGTTGGATTCTGCGCAAGAGGCTCTTTTAATATGCAAAACCTACTGCGTGTTCATAACGTCAATCATGTTTTGGATTGCCGCTTTTTGTTCCGGGGTCAGTGACACCCAGCCGTCAAACAACGATTTCAGCTCCGGGGTCAACTCGACCATATCGGTGTCTGCAAAGAACTGAGAGAGTGTAATGCCAAAGGCTTTGCAGATAATTTCCAGCGTGTCAATCGACGGCGTGGTGTTTCGCCGGTAGATGTTCCCAATTGTGGATTGCGACAGACCGCATTCCTTGGAAAGACGGTATTCCGTCCAGCCGCGATCCTCCAATAATTGCCGCAGGCGTTCCAGTGTGTTCATCCCATCACAACCTTTCCTGCAGCTATTTTACCTGCAAGTTGAAAATCATTATACATCCTACTTGTAATGCAAATAAATCTATGTTAAGATGTATCATAGATTCAAATTTGGAGGGAGAGCGGTATGGATAGGAGAAAAGAGCTTTTGCTCAAAAGTGGCGCTCGGCTCTACAGTCTTGGCATCGATCTGGAAGGAGCCCGAGCGCATATTTGCAAATTGCTTGAAGATGGCGCAGGCTATGATTGCCCGGAAATGATTCGGGCGGTGGAGGATTATGTCGAACTAAAAAAGCAATGGGATAATCTCGAAGCAGAACACTTGAAATTGAGAAAAGAAATACTTGACAGAAAGGATTGATGTTCGGCAGCGGCAGGAGCAAAAAGTACTTTTGATACTGGCAGCAAACTGGCTTACAATTTATCCGACAAAAAGATGGATTGGAGGCTGGTAAGCATGATTTACGGTTATGTACGCGTTTCTACGAGGGAGCAAAATGAAGACCGGCAGCTTTTTGCAATGCAGGAATTCGGGGTGGATCGGATCTACAGCGACAAACGGTCCGGCAAGGACTTCGAGCGGCCGCAGTATCAGAAAATGCTCCGAAAACTGAAAAAGGCCGATACTCTTGTCGTCAAGAGCATCGACCGCCTGGGACGCAATTATGAGGAAATACTGGAGCAATGGCGGATGATCACGAAGGAGAAGGGGGCGGCCATTGTCGTGCTGGATATGCCGCTGCTGGACACCCAGCAAAATCGGGATTTGACCGGCACGCTGATCGCGGACATCGTCTTGCAGCTTCTGTCCTATGTGGCGCAGACGGAGCGGGAGTTCATCCGGCAGCGGCAAAAGGAGGGCATTGCGGCTGCGAAAGCACGCGGCGTCAAGTTTGGCCGGGAGCCCAAAACCCCGCCGCCGGAGTTTTATCCTTTATTGACACAGTGGCAATCCGGCACCCTCTCCGCCCGCGCCGCCGCCAAGCAGCTCCATGTGAGCCATAACACATTCTTGAAATGGGCAAAAGAATACGCGTTTGGATAAAAAAGTAGAGTTTGTATGCCAGCGATTGTCCTCTGAAAATATTACCGAACAATGACGAATATAGTATATACGAAAGGCCCTTTTATTTCAAGAGCTTCCGGTCAAAAAACTCTACTTTGGTGACCAACTTGAAAAAGGAAAAAGTATGGTCTGGAAGGAGATGATCGAATTTGGAGAAAGATGATTTGGATAGCTTGCTTCATAACCAACCTTTTCAAAAAATAATACGGTTCTATCTATTTGAATGCCCTGTAGCTTTCCCTAGAGGGAAGAAAGACAAGAGAACCTGGGAACGGGTCTCATGTCGAGGGCACACACTTCAATCTCTTGGCTGGCAATCCAGCACGATGGCTAAGCTCACGTATTTTCTGAAAAAAGGGATTTCTGCACATGTCCTATAATCAAGCGAAGAAATCGAAGCAGTATATCTTCAAATGGAAGGGCGCGAAGCAAAGCACGATGAAATCCAATACGCATACTATAAGAAGTGCGGGAATCTGTCAGAAAGCGCGTCAATCCTTTATTATGTCAGATGTGGATTTGCCCATGGGTCGTTTACCCGTGAGACAACAGGCAATTGTACACTCTATCGTTTTGAAAGCCGAAAAAAGGGAGTTTTGAACGGATTCCTGCGAGTGTCTGAATCAACACTTATGGAATGGGCTTCTTTCATCCTGGCTGGTCCAAAAAAGAACGATAAAAATCCCCAAAATCGCAAAAAGAAGAAAATTGCTATAACTGTATAACGGATCAGCAAATCTACAGGAGAAGGAGGTGGTATCCGCAATGCTCTTTTATGAAACAATACGAAAGGCGAAGACAATAGCTGAACTACATGAAATTTTTGAGAAGATAACCGAACGGGCAAGACAATATCCTGAATATGAGTTCGTAAATGGTTATTTTTTCGATGGTACCACAAGAAAAAGAGTAGTTGAATATCTTGCCGACCACTCAGCCTCCGATATTATCCAAAAGTATGCTGAGGTGCAAAGTGAAATCATGAGCCTGTTTTCCTTTGGCAATGACATTACGGCGCAGGAATTCAAAGACATTCAGTTACGATTACCAAAGCTTGATGAGTATTGCGACGAATTTGAGCGCTATAAGGTAGCAAGAGATAATTTGAAAGATATCAACTAAGGAGGCGCAAAACATGAAACGGACACTAACAATTTTATTGGTACTCGCAATGCTGATCGGGCTTTTACCTTCTGCCATTCTTCCTGCCCGCGCGGAGGACACGATCCCAGAAGGCTACACGCCGATATATGACGAGTTCGATCTCTATTTTGTGAAAAACGATCTGACCGCCAATTATATTCTGATGGCGGACCTGGATCTGACGCCGTATCTGGCGGAGGGCGGAGACCTGTACAATGCCGAGGGCTGGCTGGCGCTGGGCTACAGCCCTGCTTCCGGCAGCTGCGTTCAGTTCACCGGCACCTTTGACGGCAACGGCCACAAGATTAGCGGCCTGACTTGCAACGGCCCGGGTGCCGGTCTGCTCTGGCAGATTGGGGAAACCGGAACGGTCAAAAACTTGACGATCGCAAGCGGCAGTATCATTCTGACACACGGATCTTCATCTGATACAGTGGATTATGCCGGAAGTATCGCACAACGCAATTATGGATTAATCGAAAATTGCCACAATTATGCTGACGTCAGCGCAGATGTTAACGTAAAAGGACTGAATCTTTATCTTGGTGGAATCACAGGTTCTAATGAGTCAGCCAGTTCCATCTTGAACAGCAGCAATTATGGAACAGTTCATGGAATAAACCGTTATCCTTCATTTGGTACGAGTAATAACCCGTGTTATACCGTCTCTTCTGGAGGCATTACCGGAGAGAATTATGGAACGTTGAATATCGTTTGGAATCGCGGAAACATAACCGGAGAAAGTGTTGATGGATATGGCACTTATGCAGTAGATAAAGGTTCAAAAGCTGGTGGAATAGCAGGATATGTAAGAAGTGGAGTAGTTATCAACGCATATAATACTGGGTTAATCAATGCAACAAACACAAGTAGTGGTGGTAATAATGCATTTGCAGGTGGTATAATCGGTGTAACAAATGCATCGTCAGCAACTATTAGCTGTTGTTACAATGTTGGTCAAATCTCAGCTGTATCAACTGATACTAGTTATTGTGGAGGCATCTGTGGCCGATCAAATTATAGCAATTTCTTTTCATATTGTTACTACTTGAATACGATAGAACAAGGCATTGGCAATAATGCAACAAATTCTTGCGTTTCGCTCTCGGATGCCCTAATGAGGAAGCAACAGTCTTTTGTGGGTTTTGATTTCGATGGTATTTGGTCTATGGGTACAGGAGATTATCTCTATCCCATTCTGACACATACCCATGTAATGACCCATGTGGATGCGGTGGAGCCCACCTGCACCACGGACGGCAGCATCGAATACTGGTTCTGCGCCAAGTGCAATCGGTATTTCGCGGACGAGAACGGGAATCAGGAGATTACCCTGGAAGAGACGGTCGTACCCGGCGGCCATATCTATGAGGACGTGATTGTTGCGCCTACCTGCACCGCGAACGGCTACACCAAGCACGTCTGCTCCCGCTGCGGGAACTACTATATCGACACCTACACGCCCGCGCTTGGCCATGACCTCGTGACCGACCAGGGCGTAGAGCCCACCTGCACCGAGCCCGGCCTGACCGGCGGCACCCACTGCTCCCGTTGCGATTATGTGGTCAGCGGCGCGGAGGAAATCCCTGCCCTGGGCCACAACTGGGGCAACTGGACCGAGACCGCAGCGCCGACCTGTACCGCTTCCGGCACCGAGACCCGGACCTGTGCCCGCTGCGGCGAGAACGAAACCCGGACAATCAACGCGCTGGGCCATGATTACCATGATACCGTCACCCCGCCCACCTGTACCGAGCAGGGCTTTACAACGCACACCTGTTCCCGCTGCGGGGACAGCTATGTGGACAGCTACGTGGCAGCCCTCGGCCATAGCTGGGATGCGGGCACGCTGATCAAAGAGCCCGCAGAGGGAGAAAACGGCCTGCGGCGCTATACCTGCACCCGCTGCGGTGAGACCCGGGATGAGGTGGTCCCGGCCCTGGATCACGTCCACAGCTACACGGCGGTTGTGACGGCGCCCACCTGCACCGAGCAGGGCTTTACCACCTATACCTGCACCTGCGGCGACAGCTATGTCGCAGATTACGTGCCCGCCCTGGGCCACAGCTTCGGGGCCTGGAGCCAGAGCAAGGCGCCCACCTGCACCGAGCCGGGCGAGGAAGCCCGCACCTGCTCCCGCTGCGATGCGACCGAGACCCGGCCGGTGGATGCCCTGGGCCACGAGTGGAACGCCCCGGTCTATTCCTGGAGCGCGGATAACAGCACCGTCACCGCCACCCGGACCTGCCGGCATGACGCCTCCCATGTGGAAACCGAAACCGTGAACTCCAACCGCACAGTCGCGGTGGAGCCCACCGCACAGACCGACGGACAGGCTGTGTACACCGCCGCCTTCGCCAACCCTGCCTTTGCGGCCCAGGTCAAGGTGGTGCCCATTCCCAAGCTGGAGCAGCCCGACGAGCCCACCAAGCCGGGCCTGCCTTGCACCGGCGACGAGACCTGCCCGGGTCTTGCCCAGTTCACCGACATGCCCGCCCGCGGCAACTGGGCCCACAATCCCATCGACTGGGCCGTGGTGAATGAGATCACCAACGGCATGACCGCCACCACCTTCGTGCCCGCAGGCACCATCACCCGGGGCCAGGCGGTGACCTTCCTGTGGAGAGCCGCCGGCAAGCCTGCGCCTGAGAAGACCGAGACCCCGTTCACCGACCTTGTGGAGGGCGCCTTCTACTACGACGCAGTGCTGTGGGCAGTGGAGAAGGGCATCACCAACGGCATGACTGCCACCACCTTCAACCCCGGCGGCAGCTGCACCCGGGGCCAGATCGTCACCTTCCTGTACCGGTTCGCCGGCAGCCCGGAGGTGGACACCTCCAACAGCCCCTTCACCGATCTGAAGGACGGTGCCTTCTACATCGCTCCCGTCGCCTGGGCAGTCGCCAACAACATCACCAACGGCATGAGCGCCACCACCTTTGCCCCGGACGCCACCTGCACCAGAGCCCAGGTGGTCACCTTCCTGTACCGGCAGCAAACCAAATAACAAACAAAGGGCAGAGGCTACGGCATCTGCACCGACGTCAAGCCGGAGTCGGAGCTGGAAAAGAGCCTCTTCACTGTGGACGAGCTGACCGGCATCATCCAGGCCTGCGCCTGGATGCGCCCAAACGGCATCACCGACCTGGAGACCAAGAGCTTTATGAAAAAGTGCAAGGACAAGAAATTTGCCGCCAAATGTGACCGCGCCCTGATCCTGCAGGGCTGCGAGATGCTGGGCATGTCCGTCAGCGAGGTGGCCGAAATCTGCATCGAGGGCATGAGGGCCCACGCTGCCGAGATCGATCTGCTGGGCGCCGGTGCCTGACCCCCGCTGTAATTTTAATTCAAAGCCCGCAAAAGAATCGGAGCGGTGACAGGCTTCCTGTCATCGCTCCGATTGTTTCCTTTTGGCCCGGGCCTGTGCCGGACGCCCATGTGGCTGCAAAAGGGCCGTTATCCGGGGCGCAGCTCCTGCCGGGCCACCAGGTCCGCAAAGAAGCCCTTTTGGGCCATCAGCGCGTCATAGGTGCCGCTCTCTACGATCCGGCCGCCGTCCAGCACCAGAATGCGGCTGCAGTTGCGGATGGTGGACAGCCGGTGGGCAATGACGATGCGGGTGCAGTCCATCCCGTCCAGGGCCCGGGAGATGTGCTTTTGGGTCTTGTTGTCCAGGGCGCTGGTGGCCTCGTCAAAGATGAGCAGCTTCGGCTTGGGGGCGACGGCCCGGGCAATCAGAATGCGCTGCTTCTGCCCGCCGGAGATGCCCCCCTGGCCCTCGCCCACGTGGGTGTGCATGCCCATGGGGAAGGCCCGGATGTCGTCCGCAACGCCGGCAATCTCCGCGGCCTCCCAGGCCTCCGCATGGCCCAACTGGGGGGCGGAGATCACAATGTTGGAATAGATGTCCCCCTGGAAGAGCCCCGCATCCTGCGTCACCGTGCCGATGTGCTTTCGCACAGAGGCAGGGTCCAGGCCGCGCAGATCCTTGCCGTCGTAGATAACCGCGCCGCTCTGGGGGGTCTCAAAGCCCAGCAGCAGACGGATCAGGGTGGACTTGCCGCACCCGGTTTTGCCCACAATGGCAACATAGTCGCCGGGACGGATCTTCAGGGAGAGATCCTGCAGGACGAAGGGCGTGTCCTTGCTGTAGCGGAAGGACACGTGCTCCAGCTCCACCCTGCCGGACAGGGCGGTCACAATCTCCCTGCCCTCGCTGGTCTGGGGGACCGCAGAGAGAATGGGGGCGGCATTTTCCAGGATGGGCCGGATTTTTGCCGCGGCTCCAACGGTGTCCGCCAGCGCTGTAAACGCGCCCATCAGCGCGCCGTAGGCGGTGGAAAAGGCAAACCAAGAGGCGGGGGCAATCCCGTTTCTGACCGCCAGACCATACAGCGCAATGCTGGAAAGCAGGCTGATTGCCAGGGTAAACACAGAGCTGACCTTCAGCAGGGTGGGGGGATTGTAGACCAGCTCAGCGCTCTCGGCGTACAGATCCAGCCACTTGGCAAACACACGCTTTTCCGCGCCGGCCAGCTTGATTTTCTGCACGCCGGAGAGCAGCGCATAGCGCAGACCGGCCTCCTTGGCCTGGTGGTCCAGATATCTGCGGTTGATTTTCGTCTGCGCAAAGGCGGCAAGCACACTCACGGCGGTGGTCAGCACAACGGCGGCCAGGGAGGGCAGCGCCAGGGAAGGGGCGAAGCCGAAAATCTGGGGCAGATACAGCAGGGCAAAGGCGGAGCTGAGCCCCGTGCTCATCACAATGCCGATCAGCAGCGCGCACAGAGTGCTCACGCCCATGGCCCGGCTTTTCAGCTCGCCGGGGCTGAAGCGCCGGAAGAAGCTGGCAGGGAGGGACAGCAGCCGCATCATCAACGAGGCCTGCACCCCCAGGCTGGCTTTCACCTCCAGCCGCTTCACAATCAGACCCTTTGCCGCCCCCAGCAGCTGCCAGGCGATGAGCACGCACAGCAGGCAGATCCCCGCGCCGGTCAGCGCACCGGCGGAGCGGCTGTCCAGCACCGGGCCGGTGAGTGCCCGGGTCAGCCGGGGCAGCAGCAGGCCCACCAGGGTGACCGCCAGGGTTGCCAGGACGATCCGGACCATGTCCTGCAGGGTGACGCAGCGCTTCATATACAGCAGCAGGTCGTCCAGCCCCAGCTCCTTTTGGGGCAGGGGGCGGTAAAAGCAGACGGCCTCCGGGCAGAGCAGCGGGGCGGTTTTCCGATTGAGCCGTACCCGGGCGTGGGTATTCGGGTCGGTGTAATAATACCCGTAAAAGCGGTCCGGCAGCAGGGCCACGGGCAGCCCGTCCCGGGCCAGCCTGCCCAGCATGGGCCCGTAGGCGTCCTTGTACCAGCCTTCTGTCAGCTCCACAGACCGGCGCATCATGCCGTAGTGCCGCAGGCAGTAGTCCAGCTGCGCATCCGCGTCTGCCAGACCCTCCGGCGGCTCTACCGGCTGGTAGTGGAAGGCCTTCAGAATCTCGTCAATGGCGTTCTTTGTGACAATCCACCCGTCGCTGACTCTCTGGGCGCTGCGCTGGCCCAGCACAACCCCGGCCACCTTGACGAAGGAATCCTCCAGAAGCTGCTGGTCGGCATTGCGCCGCTCTTCTATTTGATTTTCAAACCAGCCCATGGGCGCCTCCCTTCGGGCAGAGGATCAGCGCAGCAATCACAGGGAAAAAACCACCGCTGCCGCTAATCACTGGCCACTAACTCCGCGTAATATCCATCCAACTCCATCAGGGCCTGGTGCGTGCCCCGCTCCACCACCCGGCCCCGGTCCAGGACGAGGATCTCATCACAGTCCCGGATGGTAGACAGGCGATGGGCCACCACAATGCAGGTGATGCCCCGCTCGCGGATGGCGTTGACCACCTCATATTCCGTCTTGGCGTCCAGGGCGGAGGTGGCCTCGTCCAGGATGATCACGGTGGGATCCTGGGCCAGCACCCGGGCGATTTCCAGCTGTTGGCGCTGGCCGCCGGAGAGATTCTTGCCGCCGTTTGTCAGTCGGTGCTGATACCCGCCGGGCATCTGCACAATGTCGTCGTGGAGCTTTGCATCCCGGGCAGCCAGGATCATTTCAAAGTCCTGGATGGAGTTGTCCCACATCTTGATGTTGTTGGCGACGGTATCATCAAACAGAATGATATCCTGGTCCACCACGGCCAAGGAACCCACAATGACCTCCCGGGGCCATTCGGCCCGGGGCTTTCCGTCAAACAGAATCTCGCCGCTCCAGGGCTGATACAGCCCGGAAATAAGCTTGGTGACGGTGGACTTGCCGCAGCCGGAGGCCCCCACCAGAGCCACCCGCTGGCCGGGCTTCAGCGAGAGGGAGAAGTCGGAGATCAGCGGCTGCTCCAGCTTGGAATAGCCAAAGGTGACGTGCCGCAGCTCCACGCTGCCGCGCAGCTTTGCCATGGGCGCGTCGGCCGCGGCATGGTCTTCCAGCCCGGGGTCGTCCGGGTACTCCATCACGTCGTCCACCCGCTCCATCTGGGTGCGCATCTCCTGCAGGGCCTGGCCTGCGTTTACCAGCTGCATAGCGGGGGACAAAAAGGCGGACAAAAAGCCCTGAAACATCATCACGCCGCCCAGGGTCAACCGGCCCTGCATGGTGAGCAGAACACCCAGCACCAGCACGGCGTAGTTGGCCAGGGTGGTCAAAAAGGCGGGGATGCCGCCCAACAGCTGGTTGGTCCGCTCCGCCAAAATTTCCTGCCGGTTCAGCGCCGCCTGGTGGCCGGCCCACTTCTGAAAGTAGCCCTGCTCCGAGCCGCTGGACTGGATGGTCTCAATCATGTCAATCCCGGTGACGGTGGCGGCCTCCAGCTTGCCCTGCTCCCGCAGCTGCAGGCGGGTAATGTGGATGCGGCGGTTGGAAATCACCCGTGCCAGCACCATGTTCAGTGCCAGCACTCCCAGCCCGACGACACTTAATAGAACGCTCTGCCCGACCATCAGCACCAGATACAGCACCATCACCGTGGTGTTCAGAACCAGCGGCCCGAAGGTGCCGACCAGCGTGCCGGCGATAGAGGCGTTCTGATCCTGCCGCAGCTGAAGATCGCCCACCAGCCGCTGGCTGAAGAATTCCATGGGCAGGTGCAGCACCTTCCAAAAGAAGCGCATACTGCCCACCACGGCCAGCTTGCCGTTGATTTTGTAGGCATAGACGGCCCGGATCCACGCACTGATCAGCTGGGCCGCTGCCAGCACCAGCAGGAGGACCAGGAAGGGCGTCAGCCATTCCCGGTTGACGCCGGTCAGCAGCCGGTCCAGAAAGACCCTTGCGGTCACGGAATTGGCGATGCCGAACAGGTAGCTGATAATTGTGGTCAGCAGCACGAACACCAGGGCGGCGCCGGTGCCCGCCAGCCGCTTTTTCGCAAAGGCGACGGTGCTCTCCCGCTTGCCGCCGGGGGTGAAGTCCTCGCCGGGCGCAAACAGCAGCACCACCCCGGTAAAGGAGCTGTCAAACTCCTCCTTGGGCACCTTTGTCACCCCGCGGGCGGGGTCGTTGAGATAGGCGTACCTGCCCCGGAAGCCGTTAAGCACCACAAAATGGTTCATGTTCCAGTGGATGATGCAGGGGTAGTCCCCATGCTGTCGCAGCGCGTCCGGACTCATGCGGTAGGCGCGGACAGTAAGGCCGTAGCTTCTCGCGGCACGCACGAGATTCCTGGCGTTAGAGCCGTCCCGGCTGACGCCGCAGTCCACCCGCACCTGCTCCAGGGGGACCCATTTGTGATAGTAGGCCAACACCATGGTAAGGCAGGCCGCGCCGCACTCCAGCGCCTCAAGCTGCATCACCATGGGTACCTTTTTGAGCTGTTGCTTTTTCATCGTGTATCCTTCACTCTCAATCGCCCAGCAGAAGGCGGATGGGACGCAGCGTTCCCACCACAACCACACCGTCGTAGGCGCCGTCCGGCAGGGTGGTTTCGGCAACGGCAACGGGGCGGCCGAAGGCGTCCTCGGTCACGGTGGCAAGCAGGGTCTCCTGCCCGGCCACCCGCAGGGGCATGCCGGCCTCCATCTCCGTGCCAGAGACGAGGGCCACGTATGCCGTGTGGTTTTCCACAACGACCCTGGCCTCCGCGGTGGTTTCCAGCGTCCCGACGCAGGCCCATACCAGCAGCCCCGCCAGCAGCAAACTCACCACAGCCAGCACCACCCACACGCCGGGGTTGGTCACACGCAGATAGTCTGAAAGCTGCTCCGGGGAGGAGACCTTCTCTACAGCCTGGTTTCTGAAAATGCTGACGTGTTCCGATTTCTCCATAACGCTCTCCTCACAGCCGAATGGCGCAATTCTCTGATACATCTACATCCTAATAATGTTATCACTGAAACCGTACAGAACCGTCACAAAGGTCCGCCCTTCAAAATTATTTTTCACAGATTGCATTTTCGGCCAGCTTTTGGTATACTGAACAAGAAAGGGGGGATTGCGGGGTGTTCTCGCTTCAGCTGAATCAGCAGGCCACATATACCCTTATGGCGATGCTGCCGCTTGTGCTGCAGGTGGCCGGGCTTGCCTTTGCCGTGTCCACAGACGCCTATTTCAGCAAGCGGCAAAAGCGGGCGTTCACCCTGGCCCTGGCCCTTTTGCTTGGCCTGATTGCCCAGAACTATTTTGAAAACCTGATTGCCTCCGGGGCAGCCCGGGACCGGCTGCGTACCGCGTTGGCGGCCCTCGGGTATATCCTGCGGCCTATCATCCTGCTGCTGCTGTATCTTCTGGTAGAGCCGGAGCAGCACTTCCGGCAGGGCTGGGTGCTGGTGGGGATCAACACCGCGCTGTATCTCACGACGCTGTTTTCTCCCCTTGTCTTTTCTATTACCAACAACCACTACTCGGGCGGGGTGCTCTCCGGCACCTGCCTGATCATCAGCCTGGCGCTGCTGGCCGGGCTGGTCTGGCTGTCCTTCCGCAAGGCCTGGAAGACGAAGGGCAGAGAAATCTGGATTCCCATTGCCATTGTGCCGATCATCCTGCTGTCTATCTGGCTGGACTACAGCGTAGGTTACTGCGAGCAGCCGGTCACGTTTCTGACCATTGCCATTGTGGGCTGCTGCATCCTGTACTATCTTTGGCCGCATTTGCAGGCGGCGCAGGAGCGGGTGCGCCTTGAACGGGAGAAGCAGCGGGTGCAGCTCATGCTCTCGCAGATCAAGCCCCATTTTCTCTACAACTCTCTTACGGTGATCCGGGAGCTGATCCACACCGACCCCCAGACGGCGGAGAAGGCCGTGGACAATTTTTCCGGTTTTCTGCGCCACAATATGCAGTCCATCGACGCCGAGCAGCCGATTCTGCTGCGGCAGGAGCTGGAGCATGTGGAGAGCTACCTGGCCCTGCAAAGGCTCCGTTTCGGCGACGAGCTGCGGGTGGTCTACGACATCGCCTGCGAGGACATCATGCTGCCGACGCTGACGCTGCAGCCCATTGTGGAAAACGCGGTGAGCCACGGCATCCGGGAGTCAGAGAGCGGCGTGGGTACGCTCACCATCCAAACCCGAGCGCTGGACGACTGTTATACCATCTCCGTGACCGACGACGGCTGCGGCTTTGACCCGGCCATTTTGGAGCAGAAAGACAGCACCCACGTGGGCCTGCGGAACGTGCGCGACCGGCTGCGCCGACTGTGCCATGGCGAGCTTGAGATCCAGTCGGCCCCCGGCGCCGGTACAAGGGTTACAATTCGACTGCCGAAGGAGGAAACCTGATGCAGATATTCTTGATTGACGACGAAGCCTCTGCCCGCAGCTCAATGGAGCGCATCCTTCGCCAGGTGCGCCCTGAGGCGGAGCTCACGGTGTTCTCCCGGGGGCAGGCAGCGCTGGACGCCATTGAGCACGAGGGCCTGAAGCCCGACGTGGTGTTTTCCGATATTCAAATGCCGGGGCTGAACGGTCTGAGCCTGGCGGTAAAGCTCCGCACCCTCTGCCCCACGGCCAAGGTGATTTTTGTAACCGGGTATAACGAGTACGCGGTGGAGGCCTTCCGGCTGCACGTCAACGGCTATGTGATGAAGCCCCTGGACCCCAAGCGGGTAGAGGAGGAGCTGGCCCACCTGGAGCAGCTCACCGCCCTGGCCGCAAAGCCGGACACGATCAAGGTCCGCTGCTTCGGCTATTTTGAGGCTTTCTGGCAGGACAAGCCGCTGCACTTTCAGCGCCAGCAGGCCAAGGAGCTGCTGGCCTATCTGATCAGCCGGGAGGGGGCTGCCTGCACCAACGGAGAGATCTCCGCCGCCCTTTGGGAGGACGAGGGCGACCTGCGGATCACCACCAACCGGATCCGCACCCTGCTGAGCGACCTGCGGGCCACCTTCAGGAGCATTGGCATGGAGGACGCGCTGATCCGGCACTGGGGCAGCATCGCCGTAAACCGGGCCCGGTTTGACTGCGACTTCTACCGGATGCAAAACGGGGAGATCGACGCCGTCAACGCCTTCCGGGGGGAGTTTATGGTGCAGTACTCCTGGGCGGAGATCACCGCCGGAATGCTGGAATTTCGGTATTAGTTTTGCCTTGCACACAGATTGCAGATTGAAAAAACGCCCTCGGGCGTTTTTTCTTTTTGAGAAAAATATGCCCTGCGCATCACCGCCCACCGGCGGCGCATCCCTTGCCGCGCCGCAGCGGGTCCGGCGCAGCATGGGGCGGAACGGGGAAATATTGAAAAAAAACCGCCGTTTACAGCCGCCATTGTGCCGATTCTGTACGCTTTGGGCTGTAAAATCCTTTTGTAGGACGAAAACTTTTGGCTTTTGGGAGGCATTCAATGCTATGAAAGCAATTACCGCACAGAACTTCGCGCAATTATGCAGAAGCGACCCCGACATCCACGCCCAAATGCTTGCGATTCCGAAGACGGTCACAGCGGAAAAGATTTTTGCCCTGGCCGAGCGCAACGGCTACCGGATTCTGCCGGTACAGCCCGACGCGCAGCCGGTGCAGATGGAGCCGCTGGACGACGACGCGCTGGATCGGATTACCGGAGGCGTGGGCTCCATGTCCGAGGAAGAGATGTGGGACGCGTTTCATGTCTGGATGTATCACATCATGGGGTTCGGCGACGAGCTCAAAAACGAGTGCTTTTGAGAACAGGAGGAAACCAAAAATGAACAGCAAACTCAAACGGACGATGTGCCTGCTGCTGTCGCTGGTGCTGCTGCTGCAGGCAGCGCCGACGGCGCGGGCATCCACCGACGTGCGCCTGCCGGAGGTGCAGATGAGCGAGGACATCCTGGCAAACAATCTGTTTTACCTTGCCAGCACCTCCGCCACCCTGCAGGAGGGGGCCAATACCCGCTACCTGCTGCGGGTGGGCAGGGGCGGCCCGACCGACACCGAGGCGTCTGTCCTGGTGAAAATATCCGATATGACGGCCCATTACGGCACGGACTACGTTGTTTCCGTGCTGGACGAGTCCGCCGAGGTGGAGGTGCCGGAGGGCAACTTTGCCATGCTGGATCTGCTCAGCTCGACGGACTATGTGCAGACCGAGCTGAAGGACGAGGACGAGGCCGAGACCGTGCTTGCCGAGGACGAGGAGGGCATGGCGGCAGCCGAAGCCGGCGTCATCGAGGCGCTGAACTTCCTCGCCGAGCAGAGCGGCCTGGAGCTGCCGGAGGGCTCTGAGGAGCTGGACCCCGTGCAGCAGGCCCGCAATCTCTACACCGGTGTGGAGGGCAGCACCCAGCACGTCGCCGCCAGCAGCGACACCTTCGAGCAGCTGCAGAACGTCGCCGACGTCATGACCACCGCCGTGCCCGGCGCCAATGTCACCCTGCGCTTTGCCCCCGGCGAGAGCGAGAAATTCCTGGCCCTCGCCCCAAAGGACAACCGCACAGGCGACGGCGAGCGGATGTTCTACGTCATCCTGTCCACCCCCGAGGGGGCAACCAACAGCGCCGCCTCCACCTGCGCAGTGACCATTGCCGACGACGAGACCCAGACCCCCTCGGTGGTGCGCTTCACCCAGCCCACCTATACCGAGGTGGACGGCGAGGGCATGCTCACCGTCACCGTGGAGCGGGAGGGCGCCCTCAACTCCAACGTGTCTGTGCGCCTGACCACCGTGGACGGCTCCGCCGAGAAGGGCAGAGATTACGCCGAGGTGGACCGGGAGCTGTTCTTCCCCTTCGGCATCGACCACCAGGACGTACAGATCCCGGTGCGCACGGAGTATTTCACCGGCGAGGCGGACTTCGGTCTGCAGCTGGAGCCGGTCAGCCTCTGCACCGTAGAAAATGAGGCAAAGGTCGTGCTCACCGGTACCATGGGTACGCAAAGCCGTGCTGCGGCGGATGCGGACGTGCCGGTCCTCCGCGACCCGGGGGATGACGACGCGGTCATCAACAGCCTTCTGACCGTGAAAACGATGCCGGGGATCGACGTCAGCAAGCCCTCGAGGCTTACGCAGAGCACAGCCAGCGACTTCAACGGCCACAACCAGTATGACAGCGACAAGAACGCCTGGGCCATGGACTGGGGCAACAGCTTCGATCTCTATAATGAGACTATAGGCAACTACAGAATGGGCACCGTCGGCGCCTCGTGGAGCCTTTCGGACGACTATTATCCCTTCTGGATCGCCGGCGCCCGGGTCAAGCTGGAGACCACCCCCGTCCACGGCAGCGACGACCACCACGCCTATATCATCGCCGGTTCCGGTAAAATGGACTATTCTGCCGACAACCTGTACTACAGCGCCACCGGCGAGAGCTCAGCGATTGAGAAAAAAACCGACTTCTTTGCCTACTCGGCTGCACTTGCCTTCGGCAGCACCACGGTGGACTTCTACACGGGAACCGAGGCCCTGGACGAGAGCGATGTCTTGTATCGCTACAGCAACTGCGCCAAGTATTTCTACCTTGCAAACCATGGCAGATGCAAAGACTGCAACTGGGTCTGGGTCTACTCCATCGAGCCGATCCAGCGGCCCTTCCAGGTGCACCTGCTGAACGCAGAGCCCTTGAAGTTCCTGCAGGCAGACGGCAGCTACGCCGAAGACACCACAGTCGCGACCGCAGCGGAGCTCAAGGACAGCGTCCACGGCAACGTCGTGCTGTTCCTGGATGAGTCCGCCACGGTCAAGCAGCCCGACAGTGCGAAGGACGACCGCTTTGCCCAGTTGGTAGGGATGGACTATGTGCCCTCCGGCGCGCCGGAGAACCGGGTTCGCATGATCACCGTCAACGACACCACCGCCACCTCGGCGAGCCTCAAGCTGACGAAGGAAAACCTGAATACCATGTTCAGGCAGCCTGGCAGCCGCTTTGTGCTCAACTCCAATCTGCTCAACTGGTACCGGGAGGAGAAAAACAACCCCGGCTCCTACAAATTCTACGACAACGACGGCTACTGCTTCCAGCGGCCCACCTACGGCGACGTGCCGCTTAAGCCCGTCTTTGACTACATCGACGCCAAGATCACCCTGGAAAACCCCATGGACTTCCCCATCTGCTACACCATCAGCGGCACGGATTACTGGGTTCCCGCCAAGAACTCCTATGAGGTTCCCGGCATCCATGTGGGCGACACCATCTCCATCAGCAAGCTGAGCGCGGGCCCAGGCTACGAGACCAGCTACACGGCCTTCGGCGTGTACTATGACTTCCTCTATACCGGCGCAACCGGCGCCCTGGACCCCAACGGCAGAGGCGTGTTCGTTGACGGCAATCCCATCACCGTCAGCGGCGGCAAGGACGGCAGACTGCACTATCAGGAGCTTGTCATCCATCCCAACTTCAAGGCCGTGGACAACAAGATCGTGGTCCGGGTCAAGACCACGGATGTGTCCAAGTTTGAGAAGAACACCGGCCTGTTCGCTCTCACCGGCAAGCGCAACGGCGCCTACACCGAATATGTAATCGCCGACGCCGACCATACCATCGCCGGCAGAGTCTATCCCATCTGCGCCACACCTACCAGCGACAAGAACGTCTGCGTCTGGACCACCTACAGCGGCAGAAGCTATGTGGGCGGCACCCTGCTCTTTGAGGCCAGCACCACTGCCGCGGCGGAGGAAAACATCATCCAGCTCACCCTGGCCACCGGCGCCTCGGACATGAAGCTCACCGGCACGCTGACCTATATGGACTACAACCTGCGCACCCTGAGCTCCGGCAAGGCCTCCTCCAAGCCGGCGGCCGGCGCGGCTGTGGTGGCCGGCGACATGAGCGCCATCGTGGCCGAGGACGGCACCGTGGATTCCACCACCATGCGCATTCCCGCCAGCCCCCAGCGCTACTATGTGCGCTGCATGATCTCCGCCAACGGCTCTTCTGTGCTGCGGGATCTCCGGCTGCCTGCCAGCGGCAAGGAGCTCAACATCACCCAGACCTTTACCAACGGCCTGAGCCCGGTGCTCTCGCCCATCTACCGCGGCCTGCGGGTGGAGTGCGAGCAGGCGGACTTTGACGGGCTCATTCCGCTCAAAACGATTCCCCGCACCTATATGAATTACACAGTGCACGTCAAGCCCGTGTCCTTTACCTCCCAGATGGCCGATGGCCACGGCGGCTATACCATCAAGACCATGTACGAAAAGCCCCTGTCGGTGCAGCTCGTCACCGTGGACCAGTCCGGCCAGGAGCGCCGCGCCTGGGACGTGGTGACCGAATCCACCGTGGACAAGGTAACCGGCGAATATACCTTTGAATGCCAGATTCCCTATGTGCTTCGGGTCATGGATCTGGCGCAGGAGGGCGACCCCGAGGAGGTCTGGAAGGATGAGAGCGTCCTCTTCTCGGCGGAGCCCGGCGACACCTTCTATCTGCGGCTGACCACCGACCTTCTGAGCGAGGGCGCCGGCCTCGGCGTGTCCCAGGAGATCCTGGACGAGCTCAACGAGGCCCGCGACGCGGAGCAGGACGACCTGGTGCTGCCCACCACGGTCAAGCAGTTCACCTATTCCGACATCAGCACCGGCCTGAGCCTCTATGCCCCGCCGGAATACGTGGTGCCGGTCAAGCAGGGCCTGAACAATCCCCTCGAATTCAACTTTGCCGAGTTCGACCTGCTGGGCAGCGTCGGTCAGAACTTCCAGTTCCCCTTCGTAAACATCGGCTACACACCCACGGATGAAGGCTACCGCATCTACATCGGCGTTTCTCCGCTGCAAATTGCGGAGAAGATCATGGACGTGAACGATCCGTCGCGCAGATTCCACGCGGACGACGGTATTGGCTGGGTCGACATGTGGGAGATGAAGCATCCCTTCCGCTCCTTTGCCTTCGCTATGAAGGAGTCCTTCTCCACGGTCTTCGGAAAGTACGGCAAGGAGTACGGCAAGGACGGCGCGAAGGACATTGCCGATCTGGGCGCAAAACAGTGGAAATTTGACTTTACCGTGGGCGTCTACTTCGACTTCGACTACGGCGAGGTCCGCGACCAGGCAAACAACGTCTACCGCGACTACTGCTTCAGCGGCATGGGCGGCTATGTCAGCGCCACGCTGGGCTTCAAGAAGGCCTGGTACTTCATTATTCCCGTCATCATGATCCCCGGCTACATCGGCATTGAGGCCACCGGGACCGTCATGGGCTTCTTCGGCGTGCACCGTGAGGGGACGCCGCCCGAGGTGATCACCTTCGACGAAGCCACACATAAGCCCGGCATCAACTGGGAGGGACAGTTCAACGACAACTTCAACTGGTCGATTCTCGCAAACGGCATGTTCCAGCTCAGCGCCGGCGTCGGTCTGTGCGGAACCATCGGCATCCGCGGCGTCGGCGAGGTGGACATCATTGCAAACTACGAGCCGTCCCGCGTGGAGGGCATCCGTGACTGGGGCGCCTACATCAACTTCCGTGCCGGCTTTATGATTGACCTGCTGCTCTACTCCAAACCCATGATGTGGGACCTGTACGCGATGAAGTTCGGCAAATTCGAGGACTACGACAAGAAATCCGGCCCGCACAGCGCCGGTACCCGGTCGGAGGAGAGCGGAGAAACCTTCGGCTTCCGCAGCGGCGAGACGGAGGAATCTCAGTGGCTGGGCGCGGGCACGCAAAAGCGCGGCGCCTTCACCCCCAAGCAGACCTATACCCTGGTGGAGCACAGCTATGAGCACGCCGAGCCGCAGCTCATCACGCTGAAAAACGGTACCGTCGTGCTGGCCTACCTGTCCAACGACCCGGCCAAGGGCCCCTATCAGCGCACCACCTTGATGCTCACCACCTATCAGGGCGGTGAATGGAGCGAGCCCGTCGCCGTGTCGAACGACGGCACCGCAGACTTCCAGCCCTCCATTGCCGAGACCAACGACGGCAGGGTGCTGATCGCCTGGGCCTCCACCGAGGCGGATGACATCACCGAGGACACGGAGCTGGCCGAGTATCTGCGCAGCGTGGAGATCTACGCCGCCTTCGCCGAGATCGGCGCCGACGGCAGCGTTACTGTGGGCCAGACCCAGCGCATCTCCAAGGACCAGCGCATCAAGGACGGCGAAATTGAGCCGCGCCACTACTACGACGCCAACCCCACCGTCGTCTGCGACACCAACAGCGGCGACGCCATTGTCTACTACATCAAGTCCGGCTCCGCCACCGTCGACGGCACCGAGCTGGCCAACCCCTATATCAACGACTCCATCATCTGCTATCTGCCCTACGACGGTGCAAAGGGCAAGTGGATGACCGACGAATTCTACGAGGGCGAGATCTACGGCGAGACCCCCGAGGAGGTCGCAGCGAACGAGCAGTATCTGATCGACAACTTCTGCGGCCAGCGCTTCCTCGATTCCGCCACCTTTGAGGGCGCCGACGGCGACCCGGAATACTACGCGATCCCCGATTTCACTGCGATTTCCTACGACGGCATGGCCGTCTATGCCTACACCATCGACCGCGACTCCAGCAACGACACCGACACCGACAAGGAGATGTTCCTGCAGACCTACTCCTTCGCCGACCATGCCACCCATTATCAGATCCGTCTGACCGACGATCTGATGGCGGATGCGCTGCCGCAGCTCTTCCGCGCCAAGAACGCCGACGCCTCTGCCGACGAGAGCGCGGCGCACACCAAGCTCTTCTGGTACCGGGGCGGCAACGTCTGCTACATTGACGTCAGCTCCCTGCTCCAGGACGGCATCAACGCCGACGGCACACTGAAAGAGAAGGCCGACGGGTCCGGCACCACGCTCACGCCGATCATGGTGACCTCTGCGAAGGACAGCTCCGGCCAGGCCAAGCCGATGGCGGACTTCCGTGTGGCGGAGGACAGCCAGGGCAGACTCTACATCATCTGGACCGAGAGCGTCAACGACGGTGATTCGATTGTCGGCACGCAGGAGCTCTTCGCCATGGGCTTCAACACCACCCTGGGCGAGGAAGGCGTCAGCGCCGGCTGGTCGAACCCCTACCGTCTGACCTACTCCGGCGTTCAGAACGACGAAGCCGTGCTGACCCTGGTGGGCGAGGATCTGCTGCTGGTGCACAACCAGTACGAGATGAAGCTGACCGAGGACGAGAACGAACCGCTTCAGATCAGCAACATGCGCCTTGCCGCAACCACGCTGGCGCCCTGCGGCTCTGTGGTGACCGAGAACGCGGAAATTACCTTCACCGAACCCAAGACCTCTGAGCAGACCACCGCCATGCGCTCGCCGATCGAATATGCCGAGCCCGGCGACGGCCTGACCGTGGATCTGCAGATCGGCAACAACGGCCTGACCACCGCAGACGGCTACCATGTGGACGTCTACGCGGTTCTGGGCGAGACCGAGGAATGCATCTGGAGCCACGACTCCGACACCCGTCTGCTGCCCAACAGCAGCGAGACGCTCAGCTTCGAATGGACCCTGCCGGAGAGCTTCGACGGCATGTATCTGCGCGTCGTCACCCAGGAGAACCACTACAGCGACCGCAGCAGCTACGAGACCGAGCCCTTCCGGATGCACGCGTATTTCGAGCTCAGCGACCTTTCCACCTATCAGGCCGAGGACGGCTTCCATCTGCGCGGCACCCTGACCAACAGCGGCAACGCCCCCACCGCGGCGGAGGACGAGCTGTCTGTGAGGCTCTCGGGTCCCTACGACCTGGCGGACGCTTTTGAGGAGGACGAGCTGGTGCTCTACCGTGCCCAGGCGCCGGCCCTTGCACCCGGCGCGTGCTGCACCCTGGATATCCCGGTGGAAATCAACCCCGAGATGATGGGGATCTACAGCCGCGTGTACGCCCTGGCGGCGGTCAGCCACCAGATTCCCTATGCGGATTCTGAGTTCTCCGAAACCTGGCCCGAGTACCTCAGCCAGAGAGAGCACGTGGAATTCCGCCTGCGGCAGCCGATGAACTTCACCCTGCTGGACGGCAAGGATCTGACGCTGGAGGAGGGACAGGAGATTGCCCTCAGCGCCGGCATGGATCTGGGCGAGCTGCTCGGCGGCGAGGACGTGACCTTCTCCGTACAGGACGTGAACGTCGCCCGGGTGGAGGACGGCAGCCTTGTGGGCGTGGGCGCAGGCGAGACCACCGTTTACGCCACCCACGTGCCCACCGGCACCACCGTCGGCGTAACTGTCACCGTCACCAGGGACGATTCGTTCCGCTTTGATGACGTGCAAAACGAAAAGAACTTCTACTTTACCCCGGTCTACTGGGCCTACTACCACAGCCCGCAGATTACCGACGGCACCAGCCCCACCACCTTCTCGCCCACTGACGGCGCAAGCCGCGCCCAGGTGGTCACCTTCCTGTGGCGTGCGGCGGGCTGCCCTGAACCCACAAGCAGCACCAATCCCTTTACAGACGTGCCGGAGGGCGTGTTCTACACCCAGCCGGTGCTGTGGGCCGTGGAAGAAGGAATCACCAACGGCACCACCGCAACCGCCTTCAGCCCGGCCAAGATCTGCACCAGGGGCGAATTTGTGACCTTCCTGTACCGCTTTGCGGGCAGCCCGGCGGTGGGTGCGGTGGAAAATCCGTTCTCCGATGTGGAGGAGGGCAGATTCTACTGCAACCCGGTCCTCTGGGCGGTGGAGCAAAAGGTCACCGACGGCACCAGCCCCACCACCTTCTCGCCTGTGAAGGACTGCACCCGGGGCGAGATCGTCACCTTCCTCTACCGCTACATGGGCGAGGAATAACCAACAAAACGACCCCGGTCTGTGCAGAAATGGGCAGACCGGGATCGGACATACAACGAAACGTATTCAAATAACGCTTGAAAGGAGCATGTTATCATGGAAAAGACAATTCAGGATCTGGAAAACAAGGCACAGGAGGCCGTCAAAGAGGCTGCCGACCAGGCGGAGGCCGCCGTGCAGGCCCTCACGGACGATGAGCTGGACCGTGTTGCCGGCGGAGAGAGCGAATGGGGAGACGACGTGCCCAAGGTCGCCCCCAAGCCCCATCCGGTCAAGCCCAATCCCTGACGCGGGCAGAGACGGATCAGGATTTGCCGGGCTCCCCAGCGGCCGATGCAGGCACCGGCCGCTGGGGGAAGCGGCGCGACAAATCCTATCCTGTTCCCATGTTTCACAATCGCCTTTTTGGGAGGAAACAATATGAAATTCATCAAAAGAGCTTTGGTGCCGCTGGTGGTGCTGGTTTTGGCGCTGGGCTGCCTCGTCGGGCTGACGCTCAATGTGAGCGCGGAGGATGCGACGACCTATGATCTCTGGGTCGGCACCACGCAGGTCTCCAGCAACAACCAGACCGACGTGCTGAGCGACGGCGGTACCGTCAGCTATGATCCGGACACCAACACGCTGACGCTGAACAACGCAAACATCACGGCGCAGCGGAAGTATATCCAAAATTATGCCGGCACGGAGACGAACCTTTACTATGGCGGGTCCGGTGCCCTGACCATTGTACTTGTCGGCGACAACACCATCGGCGCCACGTCGGACCAGGCGTTTTACGGTGTCTATTCCGAACAGAATGTGACCTTCCTGGGCTCTGGCACGGTCACCTTTGCCGGCAACCCCTCGGTTGCCATCGGGGCGAAATACTCCGCCACGGTGACCTTCGGCGACGCTGACAACAGCCCCACGGTCAGCATTCCCAACTGTACCCGCTACGGCGTTTATACCAGAAACATTTCCTTCATCCGAGGCACGTTTGACATCCTGTGCGACGGAAGCAACAGAGTCACCAGCGGAAACTATAACTACTGCACCGCCGCAGCTGTCTATGCCACCAAGACCCTGCAGATCGGCCCGGGCAGCGGCGCCACGGTGGAGCACGACGTGACCCTGCACGCAAAGTGTACGTCGAGCGCCATGTACACCCATGCCATCTATGTGGGGTCTGACAGCGGCTTTGCCCTGGACCTCTCCGGGCAGGCCAACGCCATCAAAATCCCCGTCAACGGCCAGGTGAAGAGGGACAGTAAATACTCCACCTATTTTTATATCATTGCCGACCGGGGGGGCGTCGAGTCGATGGACGTCACCATTCACGTCGGCCCCCTTCCTGAGGGCTACGAGGCTTATCCCCTCTGGGTCAGCGCGGTGCAGGTGGACAGCGTCAACTGTGCGGACGTGCTGGGCGACGGTACCGTCAGCTATGATGCAACCACGCGCACTCTGACACTCAATAACGCCACGGTGGATTATGCTTACAAGCAAGCAAACTCGTCCGGCACCGCCGGTATCTATTATACCGGCAGCGATCTGCTTACGATTGTTGCCCAGGGTACCAGCAGCATCTGCGCCGCAAATCAGACCTACGGTATTTGCGCCGCCGACGCCGACCTTTCGTTCCGGGGCAACGGTACCATCAACGTCCCCAATGCCGGCACATGGGGCGTTTTTACCAATGAGGACGTGCTCTTTGACGAGCCGAACAGCACCGACGATACCTATCACCCGACGCTGAATGTGTCTGCTTACAAAGGCATCAGTGCGGACAGCATCACACTCTATCGGGCGGTACTGCAGATCACCTGCTCCAGCAGTGAAGGCAAGGGTCTTGACGTCAGAGGAAACATCACAATCGGCCAGGGCAGCAAAGAGCTCGAGACCAACGATGTGCTCCTTGAGGTGAACTGCACCAACGGCGGCACTGCCATCAGCACATTCTCGGGAACCATCTCGATCTCCACCCCGAACGCCATTGAGCTGCCGGAGAACGGCAGCATCAGCAGCGACGGCAAGACGATTGTGGACAGCGAAGGCGCAACCGCCAGCAGCGTGCGCATCCACGTGCAGCCCTACATCATCCGATATGATCTGTGGGTCGACGGAGATCAGGTCACCGAGGACAACGTCAATTCTCTCCTTGGCGGCGGCAGCTTTGACCCGGACACCAACACGCTCACCTTTACGGGCAGCCCCTGGTTCCGGTCAGGCTACACGGTGGGAGAGGCGACCGCCGCGATTTACACCACGCTGCCTCAGCTGCAGATCGTCGTGCAATCCGATCAAAGCATGACCGTCGGTTGGCCGGCGTCTGACCTCGATACCGGCATTCTTGTGCCGGAAAACACGGTTCTGACCATCAACGGCAACATCAGCCTTGCGAACTTTGTAGCAAACGGCATTGTCGCAGGCGCGGGCTCGACCGTCAACCTGGACGGCGGCACCCTGGATCTCCGGGGCAGCGGCATCGGCATTGACGCCGCGGGCTCCGCCGTCAACCTGAACGGCGGTACGCTGCGGCTCTCCGGCGAAGCCTATGGCATGCAGGCGGGAACCTTTACCATGTCCGACGGCACCCTGAGCGCGGACATCACCAACGATACCGTTGTCTCGGCAATCCGGGCCGACAGCTTTACCATGTCCGGCGGCACCCTGAGCGCGGACATCACCAACGATACCGTTGTCTCGGCGATCCGGGCCGACAGCTTTACCATGTCCGGCGGCACATTGAATGCGAGCCTCAGCGGCAGCGCTGCCCAGGCGGCAGTCAGGGCCGACAGCTTCGAGATGTCCGGCGGCTCCCTGACTGCCAGCGTCAGCGGCAGCGCTGCCCAGGCTGCAGTCAGGGCCGGCAGCTTCAACATGACCGGCGGCGCCCTGGACGCCTCCGTCAGCAACGAGGGTGCGCTTGGCGCCATCTACGCCGAAAACGGCCTTCAGATTTCCGGTACGCAACAGATCACGCTGCCGGAGCACTGCCTGCCCTGGGGCGGCAGCGAAACGAGATTCCTTCGTGATCTCACCGGCGCGGCTGCATTGCAGGTCTCCATCGCAACGCCGGGCGAAAGCGCCACCCCATACCAGCTTTGGATGTTCGGCGTCCAGGCAACGGATCAGAACCAAAACAACCTGCTGGGCGACGGCAAGGCGGTCTATGACAGCCAGACACATACACTCTATCTCGACGGCGTCATTGCCGACGACTACACAGACTTCAGCGAGGCCGCGGTCAAATATACCGAAACCGCAGCGCTGACGGTCTCCCTGTGCGGCACGAACAACCTGAAAAAGACGAATCCCCAGGGTGAAAACTACGGTATTCAGGCAGTCAAGGCGGACGTGCATATTGTCGGCAACGGTTCTCTGAACCTGTACGGCTATTTCGCCGGCATCGAATGCGGCTATGGCTATGACTACACCGTGTATTTTGACGACCCTGTGAACCGTCCCACGGTGACCATCTCCGCCGCACAGTTCGGCATTCACGCCAAAAACGTCGTGATCGAACGGGCAGATCTGGATATCAACTGCTCCGGCTCCTTCCAAAGAGAAGGCCGTGAGTATTGCGAAAATGCAGCCATCTGCGCCGAGGGCAGTAACTGGAGCGGAAACATTCGCATCGGCACGGCGGAAGGCAGCGGCGCTGTGACGCTCCATGCGACCGTCGGGCGCGAGGCAAGCAAGTGCTTTGCCATCTATGCCAAGTACGTGCTCAATATTATGGACAACGAGGGCATCGTCATCCCCGCAGGCGGCGGCATCCTGAACTACAGCGGCGTCCATACGGTTGTTGAAGGGCAGAAGGGCACGACTGCCTATGAGGTCCGCATCGAACCGCAGCAGCCGCCCGCGCAGGTGGTGGACGGCTATCAGCTCTGGCTCAACGGCGCGCAGATCTGTCCGGCAAACAAGGACGCACTGCCCGGCCTGCCCGCAGGCTGCTCCTTCGATCCCGTTACCAACACCCTGTATCTGACCGGCAAGGCCGTGTTTGACCGGCCCATGCTGGTCGACAGCAAGGGCTGCGCCATCTACAGCAAGCTGACGGATCTGATCATCGAGCTGGCAGATGGCGCAGAGGTGGACCTGAGCGGCCACAGCTACGGCGTCTTTGCCGGACGCGGCTGCAGCGTCCACGTTCGCGGCGGCGGCAGCATCGACATCCACGACACCGCCTACGGCATCGTGTGCAACGACCACGGCGGCAAGCTCTATTTTGACGATCCCGACACGGAAAACAACCGCCCCGTTCTGCGCATTGAGGCGACGAACAACGCGCTGCTCTCCAACTTCATCTATTTCTGGAACTGCAACGTCACCGCCTCTGCGCCGACGGCGATCCTGGCAACCACCTATTACACCATACCGTACAACCAGGCGGTGTACAACGGCGGCGTCATCGAGATCGGCACGGCCAGTACCGACAGCGCCGATGCCTGGAAGAACAACGCGGCGGTTTACGCCACCGGCTCGAACTACCCCATGTTCGGGCAGACTGTTCTGTACGGCGATCGGATCGTCGCAGGCAGCCTGACGCTGGGAAGCGGGGAGAAGATCCTTCTGCCCAATAACGCTGAAATCACATCGTACAACCATAACATCAGCGGCTTCAGAATCCGGGACAGCATCAGCCACGACGACAGCAAAACGGTTTACATTATTCCTCTGGATGAAGAGCCGGAGCACGATACCCCTTATGAGCTTTGGATCAACGGACTGCAGGTTTATGCGGCAAACGCCTATGATTTGCCCGGCCTGCCCGGCTCCTGGTTTGACGGTGACACGAGAACCCTGTATCTGTCCGGCTATGTGACCCTCGACGGTGTGTCGGAGGGCAAAGACGCCCCCATCTACACCACCCTCGCGGACCTCACCATTGTGCTGGACTACGGCAGGGCGACGCTCTGCTCCGAGCAGCACAGCTTCGGCGTCTATGCCGCCCACGACCTGCACATCCGGGGCGGCGCCGAGCTGGTGATCGCCAATGCAACCCGCGAGGCCATTCACGCAGGCGGCACCCTGTCCTTTGACGATGTGGATTTCGCTCCCCTGGTCAGCGCCTATTCCTATCAGTACGGCGTGCGGGCCAATGACATTGTCCTGCGCCAGGCAAATCTCAACGCCATCGTGTTCAATACAGACCGCACCCAGGGCAGCGCCGCGGTGGCCAATGCCGCGATTCTTGCAAACAACAGCATGACCGTCGGCACCGCCTCTGACAAGGTCTATGAGAACAACGTCACCCTCTATGCCAGCTGTGATGACACCGAGGGCTACCAGGGCTACGCAATCTATGCGGGCAGCCTGGCGCATCCGTCCAGATACATCGACATTCTGGAGCCAACGCCCGGCGCCGAGTGGACGGCGAACACCATCACCCACGGCGGCTCCCAGGCCGGCACGGTCCGGCTGGGCGTGAACCAAGCGGCCTATTACATCGGCGGCACCAGAGACGAAGATGACGAAGAGGGCGTAATCAAGCTGATCGGGCATGAGGACCTGCGCGCCTTCGCCGGGGAGTCGGTCTCCTTCACCGTGACCGCCCAGGCGAGTTACAATCTCGAGGCCGGCTCGGTGCAGGTTTCCTACTATGACGAGACCGCAGATGCCGACGTCCCGGTGACCGTAACCCTGACGGACAACACCTACACCTTCACCATGCCTCAGGCCGACGTCTACATCGACGCCACCTTCACGCTGCGTTCCCATGAGGTCCTCCTCACCGAGCCGGAGGGCGGCAGGCTGGAGGCCAGCGCCGCCTATGCCAACGCCGGCGACAGAGTGTACGTGACCTTCTACAAGGACGTGGGCTATCTCTATAACGGTCTGACAGTCACCAAGTCAAACGGCGAAGAGGTGGAGTGGTACATCTACGGCGGCAACACCATTGAGCCCCACCAGCAGGAAGCCCAAATCTACTTTATCATGCCGGAGGACGACGTCACAGTCACTGTGAATTTCAGCAAGGAATTGTTCTACGTCCGGAAGGAGTACGACCAAAACGGCGAGATCACCTCTGACAAGAACTGGGCAAGCCTGGGCGATACCATCACCCTGACCGTTACCCCCAAGCCGGGCTACGAGCTGGATACCCTCACGGTGAGGGACGCCGCCGGCACTGTGCTTCCGGTTTCTCCCCAGTTTACCTTCACCATGCCTGCCTCTGATGTGACGGTGCAGGCCACCTACAAGCTTGCGCTCTATCCTATCACCGTGGCGCAGACGGAGCACGGTACGGTCACCCCAAGCCGGAGCACCGCCCCGGCCGGCGAGAGCATTACCCTCACCGTGACGCCGGAGGAGGGCTACACCCTGGCCTCTCTCACCGTCGCCGACGAGGCCGGCAATCCCGTTGCGGTCAGTGACAACTGCTTCACCATGCCCTACAGCGGCGTCACCGTCACCGCCGTCTTTGAACCCACCACGCCGGCCAAGGTTTACGTCCTGGAGAACACCCTGTCCTTCGACGGCGCCACCACCCTGAACTATATGTTCCTC
>CAMOKD010000023.1:0-30075 GCA_946617435.1 uncultured Clostridia bacterium
TCGAACGGAAGCAAGGCAGTGGACGGACGCTGGTCATGCCTGCCGGCGGCCATACTTTCTGTTTGCGCAGAAAGTATGCAAAGACGCACCAGGGAGGGGGAAGATTCCGAATCTCTCCCCCCTCCCTGGACCCACCCCTCATTCAAACGGGTTAAGGAGTGGGCTCCTTAACGATTCTCCTCCTGACCGGTAAGTCTCTGCTTCTGTTATTCCCTTTCTGTTTCGGCAGGCTTTCCGAGAATGATTGTTGTATAAGTGCTATTTATCCTTCACACAGTACATTGTAAAAATGTTTAAAAACATTTTTATGCTGCATCCCTATTTGGGGATGCAGCCCCGGGCAAGGGCCGGGGGAATCTGTTGTACCATATCTCTTCCTGCAAATCAGAATGATAAAACGATTTTTGAATCGTTTTATTGGAGAAGCGTATGAATCCCGGACATGCCGCATAAGCTGGGAACAAATCCGGGAAAGGAAGGATGCGTATGAACCCAATGCTGCGGCGCCTGGGGGCGCTGATTGCCGCCCTGGCCCTGGGAGGACTGCTGGCCCTGCCGGCCGCCGCCCAGGGGCCGGAGATCCCGGCGCCCTCGGCCATTCTGGTGGACGCCGCCACCGGTACCGTCCTGTTTGAGCAGGACGCCGACCGGCCCATGGAGCCCGCCAGCGTCACCAAGGTGATGACCCTGCTGCTGGTGATGGAGGCCCTGGACAGCGGCAAAATCTCCATGGAGGACACCGTCACCGCCTCGGAGACTGCGGCGGCCAAGGGGGGCAGCCAGATCTATCTGGAGCCGGGGGAGACTCTTTCCATGGACGAGATGCTCAAGTCTGTGGTGGTGAGCTCCGCCAACGACTGCGCCACCGCCCTGGCCGAGCACGTGGCGGGCAGCGAGACTGCCTTTGTGGAGCAGATGAACCGGCGGGCCCGGGAGCTGGGCATGACAAACACCCACTTTGTCAACTGCACGGGCCTGGACGACAGCCCGGAGGCGGCGGAGCACCTGACCACCGCCCGGGACATCGCGGTGATGTCCAGGGCCCTGCTCACCCACGAGATCATCCGCCGCTACACCACCATCTGGACCGACACCGTGCGAGACGGCAAATTCGGCCTGGCCAACACCAACAAGCTGGTGCGCTTTTACCCGGGCACCACGGGGCTGAAGACGGGCTACACCGGCAGCGCCGGCCACTGCCTGTCCGCCTCGGCCAAGCGGGATGGGATGGAGCTCATTGCGGTGGTTCTGGGCTGCCAAAGCTCTTCAGACCGCTTCACCGCGGCCAAGGCCCTGCTGGACTACGGCTTTGCCAACTACGCCCTGGCGGACCCCCTGGCCCAGGCCGCCCCGGCCCCGGTGGAGGTCCGCCTGGGCGCCCAGCCCCAGCTGGTGCCGGTGCCTGCCCGGGGCGGGCAGCTGCTGGTGACCAAGGACCAGCTGGCCGGCCTGGAGTGTCAGATCACCCAGGTGCAGACCGTGGAGGCCCCGGTGGCCCTGGGCCAGAGCCTGGGCACCCTGACGGTCACCGCCGGGGGCGAGACCCTGGCCGAGATCCCTCTGGTGGCCGACCGGGAGATCCCCAGGCTGCACCTGGGCCAGCTGTTCTACCGGGCGCTGTCCGCCCTGGCCTTTGGAGAATGATACGATGGGCCCCACGCTGTCATTTTGTGCTGCAGGCACAAAATTCGCCTGCCCTGCATGAAAAAAACCGCCCGGCGGCCCGCCGGACGGCAACCCCCCGCCCGGACGCGCTGTCGGGGCGGGGGGAGAGCATTATTGATACTTTGCCAGCTCTTCCGGGGCGGCCGCGGGGTCGAAGCGGAGAGTCATGGTGAAAGACATGTGGTTGTTATCGCCGAAGCGCTCACACCAGGCGCAGAACTCCGCCAGCTGCGCGGCATCGTCGGTGCCCAGCAGCTTGTGGATGCTCTTCAGGAAGATGTGGGTGATGTCAAAGTTGCCCGCGTGGAGGCCGGAGATAAAGGCCTTCAGCGCGTCGGGGCCGGCAAGACCGTATTCCTGGTATTCGATCAGGCGGACCTTGTAATTGACGTCGTATCTGAGCTTGCTGCCCTGCTCGATGCACACCACGCTGCCGGGCTCCTGCTCCACCGCGTGCTGAATGGCACCGATCATTTCTTTTGTTTTTCCGGAGCCGCTGAGCCCCATAAATACCTTAACCATAGGCAATCGCCTCCCTTTCGGTTTGTTCGACCTCAGTATAGCAGAATTTGGCCGGATTTGCAAGGGGAAAAGTCTGGAGAATCAATATCCGGGCTTGCCCAGCAGGTGGAACATATTTTTCTTGTACAGCTCCACCCCGGGCTGGTTGAAGGGGTTGACCCCCAACAGATACGCGCTGATGCCGCAGCTGAGCTCAAAGAAGAAGAACAGCTCGCCCAGCACCCGGTCGCCGATCTCGTCGGCCTGGACCAGGATGACCGGCACGCCGCCGTCGGTGTGGGCGGCCAGGGTGCCCTGGAAGGCCTGCTCTTCTACAAAGTCCAGGCTCTTGCCCTCCAGATAGTTCAGCCCGTCCAGATTTTTCCAGTCCATGTCGATGATGGTTTTCTTGGGGGCGGGGGCAAAGCGGACCACGGTTTCAAACAGGTTGCGCTCGCCCTGCTGGATCAGCTGGCCCAAAGAGTGCAGGTCGGCGGTGAACTCCGCCGTGGCGGGGAAGATCCCCTTGCCGTCCTTGCCCTCAGACTCGCCGAACAGCTGCTGCCACCAGCCGCCGAAGAACCGGGCGGAGGGCTCCCAGCTGCACAGCAGCTCCAGCACCTTGCCGTTGCGGTACAGCAGGTTCCGGGCGGCGGCGTAGAGCCAGGCAGGGTTTTCAAAGGAGAAGAGGTTCAGCATATCCCGCCGGGCGGAGGCGGCGCCGAACATCAGCTCGGTGATGTCCATGCCGGCCACGGCCATGGGCAGCAGACCCACCGCCGTGAGCACGGAGTACCGGCCGCCCACGTTGGGGGGGATGACAAAGGTCTCATAGCCCTCCTCGGCGGCCATCTGGCGCAGGGCGCCCCGGTTGGGATCGGTGGTGACGAAGATCCGTTTCTTGGCGGCCTCGGCCCCGTACTTCCGCTCCAGCATCCATTTCAGGGCCCGGGTGGCAATGGCGGGCTCGGTGGTGGTGCCGGACTTGGAGATGATGTTGATGGAGAAGTCCTTTCCCTCCAGCAGGGCGCACAGCTCCTGCCAGGCCCGGGTGGACAGGTTGTTGCCGGCAAAGAACACCTGGGTGTCTCTGCCCCGCAGATTGTGGAACTGGCCCTTGACCAGCTCAATGGCAGCCCGGGGCCCCAGGTAGGAGCCGCCGATGCCCACCACCACAAAGATGTCGGAGCTCTCCTGAATCCGCTTGGCGGCGCCCCGGATCCGGATCATCTCGTCGGTGGGCTCAAACACAGGCAGGTCCAGCCAGCCCAGATAGTCGCTGCCGGGCCCCTTGCCGCTGACCAGCAGCTTGTGGGCGTCAAAGACCTCCCGCTCCGCGCCCAGCAGCTCCGGCAGGCTCAGGCTGCCCCAGATGTTGGAAATATCCACATTCAGCATGAATCAGCACCTCACGATCTTTTTCTGGCTATATCATACTCCATTTTCTCTCAGAAAACAATGGAAAATCTCAAGAAAGAGAAATTTTCCCCTTCGCCAAAATTCACGGGAATCTCTCCCCGGGGCCCGGGTACAATGGGCACAAAGGGGGGAACCGAGATGAAATACAAGTTGTTTGCCCTGGTGCTGCTGGCGGCGCCGGGGCTGCTGTGGCTGTGGGCCCGGCCCGCACAGTGCCTGGTGACCGACGGGGGCCGGACCGTGCTCTACCGGGGGCAGGAGACCCGGGCGGAGGAGATCCTGGCGGACCTGGGCCTGGACCTGGGGCCGGGGGACCGCTGGGCGGAGCTCACCGCCGGGGCAAGCCGGTACATCCGGGTGCAGCGGCTGCAGCGGCTGACCCTCCGCCGGGGGGGACAAGCCCTGTCCCTGGAGTCCTACGGGGAGACCGTGGGCGCCCTGCTGCGCCGGTACGGGGTGGTGCTCCAGCCCTGCGAGCGGCTGTGCTGCGATGCGGCCCTGCCCACCTTTGACGGCATGGAGATTCGCGTCACCGCGGCCCAGTGCCGGGTGCAGACCGAGACCGTCCTCACCCCGCCCCGGACGGTGCTGTACTACACCGACTGCCTTGCCCCGGGGGAGCAGACAGAGCTCAGCCCCGGCAGCCCCGGCCAGAGCCGGAGCGCCAGGGCTGTGGTGTATGAAAACGGAAGGCAGACCGGCAGCATCCTGCTGCCCGGCAGCGAGATCTGTCCCGCCCGGGACCGGGTGGTGCTCCGGGGGGTGGATTTGGGGCTGCGGGTCCACCTGCGGGAGGGGGACCCGCCCCGCCTGCACACCCTGGGGGGCAAGGCGCTGGAGTATCGCCGGGTGCTCCACGTGCTGGCCACGGCCTACACCTGCCCGGAGGGGGAGGGGGTCACCGCCCTGGGCACCCGGGCCCGGGTAGGGGTGGTGGCCGTAGACCCGCAGCTGATCCCCTACGGGACCCGGCTGTACATCGTCTCAGACGACGGGGCCTACGTCTACGGCTTTGCCGTGGCGGAGGACTGCGGCAGCTTTCGGGGCAGCCGTGTGGATCTGTACTTCGACACCCTGCAGGAGTGCTGGGACTTCGGGGTCCGGGCCTGCACGGTGTATGTGCTGTGAATCAGGCGTTGGACTTGCGCAGCAGGGCGTTGGTCACAATGCCCAAAATCAGGGCGCAGGCCACGGTGCGGATTTCCACGGCGCCGATCTTCAGGATCAGGCCGCCCACACCGGTGATGAGAATCACAGAGGCGGTGAACAGGTTCTTGTTCTTGTTCAGGTCCACCTGCTGCAGCATCTTCAGGCCGGACACGGCGATGAAGCCGTACAGGGCGATGCACACGCCGCCCATGACGCAGGAGGGGATGGACTGCAGGAAGGCGATGAAGGGGCTCAGGAAGGAGACCAGGATGCACAGCGCAGCGGCGTACCAGATGGTGATGACGGAGGCGTTGCCGGTGATGGCCACGCAGCCGATGGACTCGCCGTAGGTGGTGTTGGGGCAGCCGCCGAAGAAGGCGCCCATCATGGAGCCCACGCCGTCGCCCAGCAGGGTGCGGTGCAGGCCGGGATCCTTCAGCAGGTCCTGCTCCACAATGGAGGACAGGTTCTCATGGTCGGCAATGTGCTCGGCGAAGACCACGAAGGCCACGGGCACATAGGCGGAGATCAGGGTGACAAAGTAGCCCAGGCTCAGCTCACCGAAGGCGCCGGTGCCCTGCAGAATGGTGAACCGGGGCACGGAGACCAGGGACTTCAGGCTGAAGGTGGCAAAGCAGTCCACAAAGGGCTGGAAGTTGATGACCTTGAGCATGTCGTTGCCGGTGGCGTTGCCCACCAGATAGAACACGCAGGCGCAGGCGTAGCCCGCCAGGATGCCCAGGATGAAGGGGATCAGCCGGGCCATCTTCTTGCCGAAGGTGGACACCAGCACCGTGGTGAACAGGGTGACCAGGCCGCAGACCAGGCACACGTAGACAGAACCCGTGGGGGCGTCCACTATGCTCTCCACAATGGCGGGGATGCCGTTGCGCATCTCAATGGTGTACTCCATCACCTGCTCGGTGACGCTGCTCTTGAGCAGGTCAGACACCGCGTTGGGGGCCAGAGACAGGCCGATGATGGCCACCGTGGGCCCGATGACCACCGGGGGCATCAGCTTGCCCAGCCAGTCGGTGCCCAGGGTCTTGGCGAACACTGCCAGGATCACATAAACCAAGCCCGCCAATGCCGCGCCGAGAATCAGACCCAGATACCCGAGACCGACACTTGCGGCGCCTGCAAAGGCGGAGCACATTGAACCGATGAAAGCAAAGGAGGAGCCAAGAAACACGGGGCTCTTGGAGCGGGTGAAAAGCAGATACACAATGGTGCCGATGCCTGCGCCGAACAGGGCGGCTGCGGGGTCCATGTCCACGCCCATGGCACCGTTGATAATGGCGGGCACGGCCAGGGTGGCGGCCATAATGGCCAGCAGCTGCTGGAACGCGAACACGATCCGCTGGGAGAATTTGGGCTTGTCCTTGATGCCGTAAATCAGTTTCATTGGGATACCTCTCATTTCTAGAAAATTGCCGAAAGAAAAAACGCACCCTATCCGGCGGATGGGTGCGGCTCAGCTGGTGTCAGGGGTCCTTTCCGGCTGCATGACTCCGCCTGAAAGACTCATGCGGGTGCCGCCCATTGGGCGGGCCCGATTTGTTCTTGGGGCAGTATATCACACCGGCAAAGGGGATGTCAAGCCCGGGCAGGGGCAATTCCCGCAATTTTGAGAGAACTCACAAAAAAAGAGCGCTGCATTTCAGCCCGTACCGGCAACTTGCCCAGCAAAATCCCCCCGGATGGGGGTTTACAACCCCACCCTCTATGGAGTAAGATAAAGAGAGAAGAAACCGAAGGGGGGTGCCGGCATGGACAGGCAAAACAGACCGGTTCTGATTTATGTGGCGCTGCTGCTGGTCGCGGGGGTCCTGTATCTGTGCACCACGCCTACCGAGGGATATCTGAACACTCTGTGCTTCACGCTGAACTTCCTGATTTATGTTTGTCTGCTGGTATCCTGGATGTACTCCCTGCGGCAGCGGCTGCTGCCCTCCCGCAGCCGGAGCTATCTGCTCACCGCGGCCTGGCTGATGCTGCTGTTTTTGCTGACGCGGACCTTCAAATACCGGATACATGAGGAATATTTGTTTCTTGTCCGCACTGTCACCGAGCTGTATTACGTCCCTCAGCTGCTGATCCCCACTCTGTTTTTCATGACCTGTCTGCGCCTGGCACGGGGCGAGACCCAGGAGGGCTACGGCCCGGAGCTGTGGCTGCTGGTGCCTGGCGTGGGGCTGGCGCTGCTGGTGCTGACCAATGACCTGCATCATTTGTTCTACCTTCCCACGGTCCCTCTGGAGAAGTTCAGCCTACACAGTGGCACCTATGCCTACGGCCCGGTGTTCTGGCTGGCTATGGGCTGGATTGTGCTGAGCCTGACCCTGGGCTGCCTGCTGCTGTTTTGGCTCACAGGCCGGCGCTCTGCCCGGCATCTGCTCTGGCCTGGGGCAGTGGGCGCGGGCTGGGTTGGCATGACCCTCATAAACCTGCTGGTGATGGAGCCTTTGAAGCTTGCGCAGCTCTACCACCTGCCGGAGCTCCATATTTTCGGGATGCTGGGCATTTTTGAATCCTGCATTCGGGCCCGGCTGATCCCAAGCAACGAGAACCACACCGGCTTTTTTGCCCGGCTGGAGCTGCCCGCCCTGGTCACCGACCGGAGCCTGCAGCCGGTGTGGACCACTGCCGTGCCCGTGCCGGCGGACCGGGATCTGCTAAAAGCTGCCCTGGAAGGGCCTGTGGAGCTGCCCGCCGACACCCGGCTCTTTGGCATGGAGCTGCCTGCGGGCCTGGCCTTCTGGACCGTGGACGAGAGCGGCCTGCGCCGGGCGGACCGGGCCCTGCAGGAGGCCAACGGGCTGCTCGGCATGGAAAACGAGATCATCCGCCGCCAGCGGGAGCTGGCCGAGGAGCGGGCGGGCATTGACAGCCGCCGCCTGCTCTTTGACCGGACGGCCCGGGCGGTGTACCCCGCCCAAAAGCGGATCTCCGACCTGCTGGAACAGGCCCGGCCGGATACCCCCTCCTTCCGCCGGGACATGGCCCGCATCCTGGTGCTGACGGCCTACGTCAAGCGCAAGGCGAATTTTGTCATGCTGGGGGCGGAGCGGGACACCGTCACCGCCGGGGAGCTCTGCGCCGCCCTGCAGGAGAGCGCCCACTATCTGAGCTATTGCGGTCTGCACACCACCATCAGCCTGGCCCGGGAGGAGAACCTGCCCCGGGCGGCGGCCATGGCGGCCTATGACAGCTTTGCCCTGGCCACAGAGACCCTGCTGGACCTGACCGGGGAGCTCTGGGTCCGGCTGTCCGGCCGCACCCTGCTGCTTCTGGCGGATTTGGACCGGGTGCCCCCGCTGCCGGCGCTGCCCCTGCCCTGCACCGCCGCCTGCGAGGACGGGCAGCTCCGCCTGCAGATCGACCTGGGAGGTGACGGCGTATGATTCCACTGTCCCAAGCGGCGGGAACTCTGCCTGGGTATCTCCTCCTCCTGCTGATCCTGGTGCTGGTGGTGGGGCAGGCGGCAGTGCTGGTGCTGACGGTGCGGGACCGCCGGGGCCGGGGCTGGACCCTGGCTGCCTGCGCGCTGCTGCTGGCCGGCCTGGTGCTGGCGGTGGCGGTGGTGGATTTGGCTTGGCCCGGGCGGCAGTGGTACGCCTGGGATGGCTTTGTCCGGAACCTGCCCTGGCTGTGGTATGCCCTGCTGGAGCTGGTGCTGGGGGTGCTGACTGCCCTGGCGATGGCCAATGCCCTGGTCTATCGCCGCCGGAATCTGACCCCCGACGCCATCCGCCGGGTGCTGAATCTGCTGCCCGCGGGGGTGTGCGTCAGCCGGCCGGACGGCACCGTACTGCTCACAAATTTAAATATGGTCCGCCTGTGCCGGGCCCTCACCGGCAGCCCCCTGACCGACGCCAACCGGTTTTGGGCCCGGGTCCGGGCCCTGGGGGAGGACCGGGACGGCCAGCTGCTGGTCCATCTGCCCAATGACGAGGCCTGGCTGTTCTCCTGCAGCCCCCTGCAGGGCGGGCCGGAGCAGCAGATCCTGGCCGCCGACGTCACCGACCGGGACCGGATCACCCGGGAGCTGGCCGCCAAGAACCGGCAGCTGAAGCAGGTGCAGCAGCGGCTGAAGGCGGTGGCCGCCGACGAGCGGGGCCTGGTGGCGGCCCGGGAGCTGGTAAACGCCCGCACCACGGTGCACAACCAGCTGGGCAACGTGCTGCTCATCGGCAAGTATTACATGGACCACCCCGAGCGCATGGACGAGACCGAGCTGCTGCACCTTTTGGAGTATCAAAACTATTTCCTCCTGGGGGAGGCAGAGCAGACCCCGGCGCCCCCGGACGACCTGGACCGTGCCCTGGACAATGCCCGGCGCATCGGCCTGGAGGTGGAGACCCTGGGCCCGGTGCCCACGGCCCAGCCTGCCCTGGGCCTGCTGGCCCAGGCGGTGGCGCAGTGCGGGGCCAACGCCGTGCGCCATGCCGGCGCCGACCGGCTGACGGTGACCCTCCGCACCGGCCCGGAGGGCTGGAGGTTGGAGCTGACCAACAACGGCACGCCCCCCGCGGGCCCCGTGGCGGAGACCGGGGGCCTGGCGGCCCTGCGCCGGGCGGTGGAGTCCGCCGGCGGGGTCATGACCATCCAAAGTGCGCCGGTCTTTGCCCTGCGCATCACCCTGCCCTGACCCATGCCCGGCCGCCTCATGACGGCCGGGCTTTTTTGCAGGCAGCCCCGGGTGAAAAACCCCCCGTTTGGGGGGATGAAGGGAAGGAATTCGTCGTGTATAATGTAAATGCTTATACGGGGGAGTATCCCGATCCGCTCCCGACAAAGGCAGGTGATACAATGGAAGAAGCACCCGCAACCGTGGTGATTGTGGACGACGACCTGGTCTCCCGGGGGTATATGGAGCTGTTCATCAAGCCCTCCAAAAGCTACCGGGTGGCGGCGGCCCTGCCCTTTGCTGCCGACGTGCTGACCTGGTGCCGTGAAAACGGCCCGCCGGATCTGGTGCTGATGGACGTGATGATGGCCGACGGGGTGGACGGGCTCACTGCTGCCGCCGGGCTCAAGCAGCGCTATCCCCGCACCCGGATCATCATTGCCACCTCCATGGCCGATGCCGACTGGCTGGACAAGGCCCGGGCCGCGGGGATTGAGAGCTTCTGGTTTAAAACCTACCCGGAGCTGCCCCTGCTGGAGATTATGGACCGCACCATGGCCGGCGAGCACGTCTATCCCGCCTCGGCCCCCGGGGTCAGCCTGGGGCAGCTGCCGGCCAGCCGACTCACCAAGCGCCAGCGCCAGCTGCTGCGCTGCCTGGTAGAGGGCATGACCAACCGGGAGATCGGCGAGCGAATGTATCTGAGTCCCAACACCGTCAAGGAGTATCTGGACGACCTGATGGAAAAGTCCGGGCTCCACACCCGTACCGCTTTGGTGGCCCAGGCGGCGCGTCTTGGCATAGTGGTCAGCGAGTCTGACCGGCTTGCCGGCGCCGGCGACCGCTGAGACACCCACCCGCCCGGCAGGGGGCATCCCGCTGCCGCCCATTCCAACACGAAGGAGGAGAATTCATGAAAACACGCACTCGCATTTTCTCTGCCCTGCTGGCGCTGCTGCTGGTGGCGTCGCTGCTGCCGGTGCAGGAGCTGCACCTGGTTCTGCCGGCCAGCGCAGAGGAAGACTACACCGACCTGACCATCGACCTGAAGCATGAGGACGAGTACACCGGCATGACCCCCGCCCAGATTCTCACGGATATGGGCAAAAAGGACGCCGGCTCCTACACCGGTCCCGGCGTGGCCAACGAGCAGGTCTACAAGGACGCCGCCAACAATCCCGATCTGTGGCGGCATGCCTGGAAGTGGACCGTCAACGAAGACAAAGAGGGCAGCATCCGCAAGTATCTCACCTCCACCGACCCCAAGGACACCTACATCTGTCTCACCGGCGACGACACGAGCGAGTACCATACCAAGGCCGAGGCCTGGGAGACCATGGTCATCACCACCGACAAGGTGCTGGACCTGAACGGCCATGTGATGAAAATCCAGTTGAACAACAACCGGAACAACGCCAAATATGACCGCTACCAGAACAAATCCGCCTATACGCACAACAATATCGCCTTTGAGATCACCAACGGCGCCACCCTGACCATCATCGACTCCTCCGCCTGGCGGGGGGAGAACTACGGCAAGGGCAAAGGTGAAATTTCCTTCACCGGCTACATGGTCAGCCCCTTCCACTACGACATCGACTGGTACACCACCCGTGACCTGTTCAAGGTCACCAACGGCAACCTGGTCATCTACGGCGGCACCTTCCAGGCCGGCCGCAAGAAGTACCAGTCCAAGGACGTCAGCATTGACGACTTTGAGACCATTGTGGGCCAGGCGGTGAGCCTGGGCGTGGCCATTGCCGAGTACGCCACCGGCTGCAACACCGAGGTGGCCAAGTACCAGGACATCCTTGAGGCGGCCAAGGACGCCGCCGGCACCGTCAGCGGGCCCAAGGAGACCCCGAAAAACGAATCCGACTCCGACCAGGCGTCCGGCCCCAACACCGTAAAGGAGAAGGACGGCTCCGGCGCCCCCAAGGAGAAGAAAGAGGACACCGCCAAGGAGGCCGGCCAGGACGGCACCAGCGCGGGCCGGAACCAGACCGTCCAGGAAAAGAAGGACGACAAGAACAAGGCCATTGCCGAGGGCACAAAGAACGCCACCCCCGAGGGCAGCAGCACCGGCAACAACGGCCAGGCGTCCACGGCCAAGAACGACAAGAACGCAAAGCTGGCCGAGGCCGAGAACAACGTGGTCAAGGCCTTTCTCGACGAGAACAAGCTCAAGACCATGGTAAAGGACGCCTTCGGCCTGGCCAAGGGCATCAAGGGCCTGTTTACCAACGACGGCAGCGCCCGGGTCTGCCAGTCCATCAAGGGCACTGTGGTCACCATCGGCAACGACGGCACCTTTGTCTGCTACGGCGGCACCTTCAACGGCTACGGCTCCACCCCGGATACCCGCAACGCCGTCATTGAGTGCACCCGCCTTTCCACCGTCAATGTGAACGACAAGACCAAGTACCAGGGCGGCCTGGCCTACATCTACGGCGGCACCTTTAACGCCTACAACGGCGCCAACGTGTTCAACATGGTCAAGGCCAACAACGGCAAGCAGATCGTCTACCGGGTCACCGAGGATGAGAAAGGCAACCAGACGGTCACGCAGAAGACCCTCACCGACCAGGAGACCGGCAAGCTGGAGATCCTCTACTACGAGAACCAGGAGAACATCCTCAAGCCCGGCTTTGCCTTCACCCCCATCAACACCTCCAACGTCCAGGTCCGCGGCGGCACCTTCCGCTGCTACTATGACCTGTGGAACGTGGCCACCAAGGACGGCAGCGACGAGCACTTCACCAAGTTCCCCGGCACCTCGGGCTCTGTGAACCTGGGGCCGGAGTCCTTCGGCAACGACCTGATCCAGGACGGCCGCATCCAGCTCATCGACACCTACGGCGACGGCGCCCTGGTGCTGCTGGACGAGCGGACCGAAGAGGCGGCCGCGGTGCAGAACGCGGGGCTGTATCACTACCGGCTGTTCTGCTCCAGCACGGAGCTCCGTGCCAAGAACTACCTGCAGGTCATGCCCAACGAGGCCGTGACCAACGCCTCCGCCTCCATGCAGCTGGCCACCTATCAGGACAACGAGAAGGCCGCCAACAAGCTCTGGCTGAATGATGAGAAGAAGGAAAACATCCGCACCCCCATGACCCAGACCGAGCGGTACTTTGAGTTTATGTATAACGACTCAGACGCCGCCAACTACGCGGTCATGCCCAACTTCCACGACACCCAGTCCGGCAAGTACGACGTCTACGGCAAGCACCTGGACGACTCCGAAATCTGGTACTATCCCACCCCCAAGGACGCCAAAAACAATCCCATCGAGGACGTGTCCCTCACCGATCTGAGACTGCAGGCGGTGAGCAAGAAGGGGTCCAGCATCTATCTGTCCCAGCGCTTCAACGACGAAAACACCTGGAACACCAATCTCAAGAACGTAGATCCCAACAGCATCCAGCTCTACAGTCTGAACGTGCAGAGCGCCGTCCGGGAGAATATGCGCCACTTCACCTATAAGATGTACCGCGTAGACCCCCTGACCCGGGAAAATCTCAGCGAATCCAACGTCTACGGCGTGGACGAGCCCCTCTTTGAGGTCACCTACGGCACCTCCCCGGGCTCCCTCAAGTGCAAGTTCCCCCTGCTGGAGGTCCAGGAGCAGCTCAAGCAGCTGCGGCCCGACTGGCCGGGCTACCAGTCCGGCGAGTACTACCGCATCGTGCTGGACATTGAAGAGCACATGGGCATCGGCTTTAACGGCAGCACCTACGGCGCCAAGATGCCCGTGGCCCACACCACCTCCACCATCCTCTTCCGCTGCACCGACGTCAACGAGACCCAGGACAACGGCGGCGCGTACAAAGATCACGACTTTACCGCCCTGCAGTGGGTGGACACCCCCAAGGCCGGCAGCACCGCCAGCGTGCAGATCGTCAACGGCAAGGCCGGCATGACCGACTACGCCGCCCTCAACAAGATCTTTGACGTCTACTACCAGTGGTGGGAGGTAGACGCCACCGGCGAGCCCGTCACCCTCCTGGCCGGCACCGACAACATCTACGACCCAGCCAGCGGCGTAGATAAGTCTGACCACAAGCCCTCCATGTGGAACGTGGGCAAGGACGGCAAGCACTATTTCAACACCGTGGATCCCTCCGATCCCAAGGCCAGTACCTATGCCACCGGCACCTACGTCAATGGCCTGCCCGCCAACCCGCTGAGCTGGACCCCCGAGCAGCTGCATATGTACTCCGCCCAGGTGGTGGAACGGATGGACCTGACCAAGGACTCCTCCAAGACCCTGAGCCTGATGAACAACAACGTCTTCAAGACCAACACCGACTCCTGCTACATCCCCGAGGAGCTGGCGGGCAAGGACATCTGCGTCAAGGCGATTGTGATCAACTACACCCGCCCGGGCACCAACGTCTACGACAAGAAGCAGACCTTCACCTCCCACGCCTTCCGGGTTGCCGAAAAGGACAGCGGCGAGACCACCATGAACAAGATCGAGGCCGTCTATTCTGCAGGCAAGGAGTATGCCACGGCCACCGACCCGGTGACCATCAAGTACAAGGACGACACCACGGTGCTCTACACCATCCTGGACAGCCTGAGCTTCAAGGCCACCTCCTGCGTCACCGGCGAGACCTACACCAAGAAGTTCTCCGACCTGCACTACACCAGCCGTGACCAGCTGCCCCAGCTGAAATTCCCCACCGACTTCAAGGACGTGCTGGATCCCAACGAGATCCCCACCGGCGAATACAAGCTGTACATCCGTTACGGCACCCGCTGGACGCTCTCCGGCAATACCTATGTGCTGTACAATAATACCAACACCGTGAGCTTTGACTACGAGGCGCCGGCCACCGGCATGCGCCTGACCCAGGGCTCGGTGGTGGAGTACTCCCTCACCGACGTGCAAAACGGCGTCTACGCTGCCGGCGAGCGGCTCATTGCCCCGGTGCCGGCCAATGCCTCCGCCGGCTTTGACTACAACAGCGCAACCACCACCAACTTCTCCGTGGCCTTTATGGGGGCCGACGGCCTGATCCGCTTCGGCGGCGCGGCCGGCACCACCACCATCGCCCTCCGCGGGCCGGACGGCAAGATTGTCTCCGTTACCGTCAAGGTCACCAAGGAGGCCGGCGACCAGTCCCCGGTGCAGAACACCAACCTGGGCGAGAACACCTTTGTGGACGTCCAGGAGACCGCATTTTACGGCGACCCGGTGCTCTGGGCAGTGGGCCACGACCCGCAGATCACCAACGGCATGGATCCCACCCACTTTGCCCCCGGCGCCACCTGCACCCGCGGCCAGATCGTCACCTTCCTCTGGCGGGCCAAGGGCTGCCCCGAGCCGGAGACCACCGTCAGCCCCTTTGTAGACGTCACCGGGGGCTATTACTTCAAGCCCGTGCTCTGGGCGGTGGAGGCCGGCATCACCAACGGCATTGACGCCACCCACTTCGGCCCCAACAACGGCTGCACCCGCGGCCAGGTGGTCACCTTCATCTGGCGTGCCATGGATGAGCCCGCGCCCAAGTCCACAACCACAGCCTTTGTGGATCTGCTCCCCAGCGCCTACTATTACAACGCGGTGCTCTGGGCCGTGGAGAACGGCGTCACCAACGGCATCGACCCCACCCACTTTGCCCCCAACAACGTCTGCCAGCGCGGCCAGATCGTCACCTTCCTCTTCCGGGCGGACACCGGCGGCAACCTCCTGCGCTTTACAGAGCAGCCCATCGGCGGCCTGATCGACTCCGCCAACGGCACCACCTTCCCCCTGAGCGTCAAGGTCACCGGCGGCACGGCCCCCTATACCTACCAGTGGCACAGGGTCAGAACCACCTCCATCTCCCAGGCCGGCGGCGGCAAGCAGCGTTTCCAGAGCAGCGACGACCTGCGGGATACCAGCCTGGACAACATTGTCTTTGACTATGACGAGCCCATTGAGGACGCCGTGATGCCCGACGTCACCGTCAGCCAGGAGGGCTGGTACGAGTGCGTGGTCAACGACGCCGCGGGCCGGTCCATCCGCTCGGTCCGTGTCCATGTGGCGGACAAGCTCTCCTTCTTCTACGAGTCGCCGGACGGCTACTGCAGCACTGAAATGCCCTGCTACCTCCGGGCGGACGTGGCCGGCGGCATGGAGCCGCTGAGCTGCCAGTGGTACAAGGACGGCCAGAGCTTTGGCGAGCCCAACAAGGTGGGCATCTATACCAACGAGGCCGGCAGCTACTTCTGCGAGGTCAAGGACAGCTTCGGCCAGCGCGTCAGATCCCGCACCTTCAAGGTGGAGTCTGTGGGCGCCAGCGGCGTGAACGTGCTGGGCCAGGACGACTTCCTGTTCTATGCCGAGGATGTGGTTTACGTCACAGGCCGGGGCCTGGTGGTCAGCGGCCGGGTGGTCAACGGCAGGGTGGACACCGGCGATACCATCCGTCTGCTCTCCTACGACCCCGACACCAAGCAGTCGGTGGTAAAGGAATTCACCGTTGACGGCATCGAGATGTTCCACAAGGTGATGGACTACGCCGAAAAGGGCGACAACGCGGGCCTGCTGCTTAAGGAAGCCGTACGCGGCGACGTGCAGACGGGCGACGCCCTGGTGGGCCAAAACACAGGGCTGAAGAATCTCACCCAAGGCGCAAGACTGGTGGGCAAGATCGAGCTCAACGACCTGCGCAACAACCCCTTCCAGGTGGGCGATACCGTCCAGCTGAAAGTGCCCCGGGGCACTGACGTCACAGGCCTGTTCCTGGATCTCAACGGCGACCCCATCGGCAAGAATACCACCCGTGACAACGTGGTCATGCGCCTGGCCAACAGCGCCCACCGGCCCATCTGCTTCTATCCGGGCCAGCAGCTCAACATCCAGGTGGGCGGCAGAATCTACGGCACCTTTACCATTGTGGATATCCGGGAGGGCTGAGCCCTCACAGCAACAACCCCAGGCAGGCCGGGCTTCCCGGCCTGCCTTTTTGCCGCCCCGCTTTCTTCGGAAAAACACTTGCAAACAGGGCGAAAAAATGGTAGAATAACATGATAAATTGGGATTGTATCCACTTATACTAGAATGCAATAAAATCATTTATAATGGTTTTATTCGTCGAACACGGAAAGTGTTCGACGCTCCGCATGAAATGCGGAGGCATTCGTACGTACAATAGCTGAACATGCCAAGCCCACTTGGCTTGGCATCTGCGGCGTTCGCCGCAGGCAATAAAACGATTCAATCGTTTTATTGCAGTTCAGTATTATTTTCCCGGAGGAAGCACACATGGAAACCAAAACCACCCGCATTGCGCCGGAGGAGCTGCGCCGGCAGGAGGAGATCAGCGCCTACATCAAGGATTTCTGGGCCGCCCAGGGCAAGACCCCCGTGGCCTTTGTAGACACCTACGGCTGCCAGCAGAACGAGGCCGACTCCGAACAGATCCGGGGCATCCTGGCCCGCTGCGGCTACGGCCTCACCGACACCGCCGAGGGGGCCGACCTGGTGATTATCAACACCTGCGCCATCCGGGAGCACGCCGAGCAACGGGTGTTCGGCAACGTGGGGGCCCTGGTACACACCAAGCGCCGCCACCCGGGGCAAAAGATCTTTGTCTGCGGCTGCATGATGGGCCAGCCCCAGGTGGCCCAGCGGATGCGCACCAGCTACACCCACGTGGACGGGGTGTTCTCTCCCCACCACCTGTGGCAGCTGCCCGAGCACCTGTACCGGGTGCTGATCCGCCACCGCAAGGTCACCGCCACCGAGGACTCCGCCGGCGTCATTGCCGAGGGCCTGCCCGTAGTGCGGCAAAGCGGGCTGAAGGCCTGGGTGTCCATCATGTACGGCTGCAACAACTTCTGCTCCTACTGCATTGTGCCCTACGTCCGCGGCCGGGAGCGCAGCCGCCTGCCCCAGGACGTGATTGCCGAGTGCCGGGATCTCATCGCCCGGGGCTACAAAGACATCACCCTTCTGGGCCAGAACGTCAACTCCTATGGCAAGGACCTGGCCGAGCCCATGGACTTTGCCGATCTGCTTGCCGCCATCGCCCAGCTGCCCGGAGACTTTTTGCTGCGGTTTATGACCTCCCATCCCCGGGACGCCTCCGAAAAGCTCTTTGACACCATGGCGGCCTACCCTAAAATCGCCAAGCAGTTCCACCTGCCCTTCCAGTCCGGCAACGACCGGGTGCTCAAGGCCATGAACCGGCACTATGACGTGGCCCGGTATCTGTCCCTCATCGAATACGGCCGCCGCCTGATGCCGGACATCGTCTTCACCTCCGACGTCATCGTGGGCTTCCCCGGGGAGACCGAGGCGGAGTTTGAAGACACCCTTCGCCTCATCCAGACCGTGGGCTTTGACGCCCTGTTTACCTTTATCTTCTCCCCCCGGCCCGGCACCCCCGCGGCCAGGATGGAGGACCCCACCCCCAAGGCGGAGAAGAACCGCCGCTTTGACCGGCTGGTGGCCCTGCAGAACGAGATCTCCGAGTCCAAGCACCGGGCCTACGTGGGCAAGACCCTCCGGGTCCTGGTGGACGGCAAGGACGGCGACAAGCTCACCGCCCGCACCGAGGGGGGCCGTCTGGTCCGCCTGGACGGGGAGGACGCCCTGATCGGGCAGTTTCTCCAAGTCACGATTACCGACAGCACCACCTGGTCATTGATTGGGCAGGTCGCGCTGTAGCGCGGGCAATCTGCCCGCACCGCCCGGCCGCGGATCGGGCGGGCCACACTCTAATGGAGGGAAAACCATGCCCGAACTCACCCCAATGATGCGACAATACCAGGAAATCCACCGGCAGAACCCGGACTGTCTTCTGTTTTTCCGCCTGGGGGATTTTTATGAGATGTTCGCCGACGACGCCAAAACCGCCTCCAAGGAGCTGGATCTCACCCTGACCACCCGTGACCGGGGCAAGGCCGACGAGGACCAGACCCCCATGTGCGGCGTGCCCTATCACTCCGCCGAGGCCTACATCGCCCGGCTGGTGGCCAAGGGCTACAAGGTGGCCATCTGCGAGCAGATGGAGGACCCCGCCCTGGCCAAGGGCCTGGTGAAGCGGGACATCATCCGCGTGGTCACCCCCGGCACCGTGGTGGAGAGCTCCATGCTGGAGGAGGGCTGCAACAACTACTACGCCGCCCTGATCCCCGGGCCCGAGGGCCTGGGTCTGGCCCTGTGCGACATCTCCACCGGCGAGGCCAGCGCCACCCTCTGCACCGGCGCCGACGCCCAGGACAAGGCCCTGAACGAGCTGGGCCGCTTTATGCCCCGGGAACTGCTGGTGCCGGCAGGGGAGGACGTGACCCTGTGGGACGGCCTGGTCCGGGAGCGGCTGGGCTGCGCGGTCAACGGCGCCGAGCCCCCTGTGCTGGAGCCCGAAGCCTGTCTGCGCACGGTCATGGCCCAGTTTGCAGACCTGCCCCCGCTGCCCCAGGCGGTGATCCTGGCGGTGGGCAGCCTGCTGCAGACCCTGAAAAGCCTGCAAAAGGCGGAGCTCAGCCACATCCGCACCCTGGAGTACTATCTCTCCGGCCGGTTTATGGAGATGGATCTGAACGCCCGCCGGAATCTGGAGCTGACCCAGACCCTGCGCACCAAGGACAAAAAGGGCAGCCTGCTCTGGGTACTGGACAAGACCAAAACCCCCATGGGCTCCCGGATGCTCCGCGCCTGGCTGGAAAAGCCCCTTCTGCACCCCGGAGAGATCAACAAGCGCCTGTCCGCCGTAGAAGAGCTGAAGGAGGCCACCCTGCCCCGGCAGGAGCTGCTGGAGGCGCTGAAATCCGTCACCGACCTGGAGCGGGTCATGGCCCGCATCGTCACCGGCGCGGCCAACGCCCGTGACCTGGTCCAGCTCAGCCAGGGCTGCCGTGAGCTGCCCCGGCTGCGGGATGTGCTCACCCCCTTCTCCGGCACCCTGCTGGGCCAGATCGTCCGGCAGCTGGACCCCCTGAACGACCTGCGCCATGAGATTGACAAGGCCATTGCCGACGATCCCCCCTTCTCCCTGCGGGAGGGCGGACTCATCCGCCCGGGCTACAACCAGGAGATCGACCGCCTGCGGGATATCATGTCCGGGGGCAAGGGGATGCTCTCCGGCATTGAGACCCGTGAAAAGGAAAAAACCGGCATCAAGAATCTCCGGGTGGGCTACAACCGGGTCTTCGGGTATTATATCGAGGTTGCCAAGGGCCAGGTGGACCTGGTGCCGGACACCTATATCCGCAAGCAGACCCTGGTCAACGGCGAGCGCTACATCACCCAGGAGCTCAAGGACCTGGAAAACACCATCCTCACCGCCAAGGACCGGGTCAACGCCCTGGAATACGAGCTGTTTTCCGATCTGCGCCGCTTCCTGGCGGACAACGCCCCCCGGGTGCAGCAGACCTCCCGGGCCATTGCCCAGGCCGACGTGCTCAGCTGCTTTGCCCAGCTGGCGGTGCAAAACGGCTACTGCCGGCCCGAGGTGGACCTGAGCGGAGAGATTGCCATCACCGACGGCCGCCACCCCGTGGTGGAGCAGGTGCTGAAAAACAGTCTCTTTGTGCCCAACGACGCCCATCTCAACACCACAGACCACCGGGTGGCCATTATCACCGGCCCCAACATGGCGGGCAAGTCCACCTATATGCGCCAGGTGGCCCTCATTGTGCTCATGGCCCAGATGGGCTGCTATGTGCCGGCCAAGGCGGCCCGGATCGGCGTGGTGGACCAGATCTTCACCCGCATCGGCGCCTCCGACGACCTGGCGGCGGGCCAGTCCACCTTTATGGTTGAGATGACCGAGGTGGCCGAGATCCTGAAAAACGCCACCCCCCGCAGCCTGCTGATCCTGGACGAGATCGGCCGGGGCACCTCCACCTTTGACGGCATGGCCATTGCCCGTGCAGTGCTGGAGTACGCCGCAGACAAGCGCCGCCTGGGGGCCAAGACCCTCTTTGCCACCCACTACCACGAGCTCACCGACATTGAGGGGGAGCTGGACGGGGTCAAAAATTACAACATCGCCGTGAAAAAGCGCAAGGACGACATCCTCTTCCTGCGCAAAATACTCCCCGGCCCTGCCGACGGCAGCTACGGCGTTGAGGTCGCCAAGCTGGCCGGCTTGCCCGACCGGGTGATCCGCCGGGCAAGAGACCTGCTGCGGCAGCTGGAGACCCAGGGCGCTCCCGCCCCGGCCCCTGCCCCCGCCCCGGCGGAGCCCCAGATCTCCCTGGCGGACCTGGGGGCTGGCGCCATCCGGCAGCGGCTGGAACAAATCACCGTAGAGGCCATGACCCCCATCGAGGCCATGAACGTCCTTTACGAGCTCAAGCAAATGCTATAGGAGACTGTTATGGAAGCACAGCGTCTTGCCCCTATGAAGACCTACGAAAAGGTTCTGGGCTTTGTCTACTTGCCTTTTTTCATCCTGCTCACCCAAGTGATCGTTGGCACGGTGCTGGCCCTGCTGGGCTATGACCTGGAAGCCCAGGATACCTTAGTCCGGCTGAATCTCTGGAATGACCTGGTCAATCTGGTGGCCGTGGGGCTGATCTTCTTCCGGTTTTACACCCACCAGCCCCAGCGGCTCTTTGCCCGGCCCGGCCGGACCATCGGCACGATTTTCCTGGGCTACGCCATGATCCTCGGCGGCAATATGCTCTCCGGCCTGCTCACCAGCCTGCTGGAGAGCGCCGGCATCGTCACCTCCAACGCCAACCAGGCCGCTGCCGAGGATATCATCTCCGGCGCGCCCCTGGCGGCCCTGGTGATGGTGGTGATCTCCGCCCCCATTGTGGAGGAGACCCTGGTCCGGGGCCTGGTCTTCGGCCTGCTGCACCGCAAATCCCGCTTCTGGGCCTATGCGGTCAGCATGTTCCTGTTCTCCTCTCTGCACGTCTACCAGCCCCTGCTGGGGGGTGAGCCCCTGGTCAGCGTGCTGGTCAGCTTTGTCACCTATCTGCCCATGGGCTTTGCCCTGGCTTGGGTGTACGAGCGCTGCCGCAATCTCTGGGCCTCCATCGCCCTGCATATGCTCAACAACGGCGTCGCCTTCCTGGCGGTGCTGGCCATGTCCATGCAGCTGCCGGTGTAGCCCCTGTAACCTGTTTTGGAGGTGCATTCATGCCCCATATCATTCAGCTTTCCCCCCATCTGGCCAATCTGATTGCCGCCGGTGAGGTGGTGGAGCGGCCTGCCTCTGTGGTCAAGGAGCTGGTGGAAAACGCCGTGGACGCCGGGGCCCGCACCGTCACCGTGGAGATCCAAAACGGCGGCATGACCTTCCTGCGCATCCAGGACGACGGCTGCGGCATGGAGCCCGACGAGGTGGAAACCGCCTTTCTCCGCCATGCCACCAGCAAGCTCCGCTGTAAGGAGGATCTGGAGGCCATCGGCACCCTGGGCTTCCGGGGTGAGGCCCTGGCCGCCACGGCGGCGGTGTCCCGCATCGACGTGCTGACCCGCACCGCCGGCCATCCCCTGGGGGTCCGCCTGCACCTGGAGGCCGGCAAGGTCCTCCAGCGGGAGGAGGCGGGCTGCCCCGTGGGCACCACCATCATTGTCCGGGATCTGTTTTTCAACACCCCCGCCCGGATGAAGTTTATGAAGCAGGACACTGCCGAGGGCTCTGCGGTCACCGGCGTGGTGCAAAAGCAGGCCCTGGCCCACCCGGAGATCTCCTTCCGGCTGATCCGGGACGGCCAGCTGCAGCTCTCCACCCCCGGCGACGGCGCGCTGGCCTCCGCGGTGTACACCGTGCTGGGCCGCCAGGCCGCGGGGGACATGGTCCCGGTGGAGAGCAGCTGGGAAAAGCTCTCCGTCTCCGGCTTTGTGTCCAGGCCCACGGCCACCCGGGGCAACCGCACCGGCCAGATCTTCTTTGTGAACCACCGCTATATCCGCTCCAAAACCCTCACCGCCGCCCTGGAGGAGGCCTACCGCAACCAGATCATGGTGGGCAGGTTCCCCGCCTGCGTGCTCAATCTCACCGTGCCCCTGTCCGCGGTGGACGTCAACGTCCACCCGGCCAAGACCGAGGTGAAGTTCCTGCGGGAGAAGGAGCTCTTTGACTGCGTCTATTACGGCGTGCTGGGCGCCCTGCGCAAGGCCCCCGGCCAGGTGCAGATGCAGCTGCCGGATCAGCCCGCCGCCCAGCCCAAGGCCCCCCGGCCCCAGGCCGAGCCGGCCCGGGCCCCCCGGCCTGACGCTGCCGAGCCGCCCCGGCCTGCTGCGGATGCCCGGCCCCAGCCGGCGCCCCAGCCCCGGGCCGCGGCGGAGCCCAGACCCGGCTATTTCCAGGTGATGAACGCCGAGGAATACCGCAAATACATCTCTGCGGCCAAGCCGCCTGCGCCCGCCAAGCCCCGTCCGGAGCCCTCCAAGGCCCCGCCCTTCCGCACCATGACCCGGGCCCAGTACGACGCCATGACCGCCGCCCTGAACCCCGCCCTGCTGCCCGACGCCAGCCCCGCGCTGCTCCGGGCCCTGCGGGAGCAGAACCGGCAGCAGCAGGATGAGGACGAGGCGCTGCTGCGCCAAAACGTCCATCTGCCCCGCACCGCCGCGGACCCCGAGGTCCCGCCCCTGACCACCGTCCCGCCTCCGGACCCGGAGTCTCCGCCGGCGCCCGTCCAGCAGAGCCTGCCCCTGCCCGAGACCCCGTCCTTCCGGGTGGTGGGGGAGGTGCTGAACACCTATCTGGTGGTGGAGCAGGGCACGGATATCATATTTATCGACAAGCACGCCGCCCACGAGCGCATTTTGTTTGAACAGCTCAAGGCCCGGGGGGTGGAGGTCATGGGCCAGCTGCTGCTGGAGCCCATCACCTGCAGCCTGGACCGGGAGGACGCCGCCGCTTTGCTGGCCCACCGGGAGCTGCTCTCCGGCCTGGGCTACGACCTGGACGATCTGGAGGGCGGCACCCTGCTGCTGCGCCAGATCCCTGCAGACATTCTGCCCCAGGACGCCCAGGCCACCCTGGAGGAGATTGCCGAGCATCTGCGCCGGGGCAAGCTGGACAAGGCCGATGAGCTGCGCGACGAGCTGCTGCACACCGTGGCCTGCAAGGCGGCCATCAAGGCCGGCTACATCACCTCCGACCTGGAGCGGGAGAAGCTGGCCCGGCAGGTGCTCAGCCGGGAGGACCTGAAATACTGTCCCCACGGCCGGCCCATCTGCGTGGTGCTCACCCAGCGCCAGCTGGAAAAGCAGTTCAAGCGGATCGTCTGAGCCCCAAGGAGGCATTATGAACCAAATTATCTGTGTGGCCGGCCCCACGGCCTCGGGCAAGACCGCCCTGGCGGTGGGCCTGGCCAAGGCCCTGGACGGGGAGGTCCTCTCCTGCGACTCCATGCAGGTCTACCGGGGCATGGACATCGGCACCGCCAAGCCCACCGCCGCCGAGATGGACGGGGTGGTCCACCATATGCTAAGCGTGGCCGACCCCGGGGAGGAGTTCTCGGTCAGCCGCTATGTGACCATGGCCGATGAGATCCTGCAGGACATTCTGGCCCGGGGCAAAACCGCCCTGATCACCGGGGGCACCGGCCTGTACATGGACAGCCTGGTCCAGGGCCGGGAGTTTGCCCCGCCCTCTGCCGAGCGGGCCCTGCTGGAGCAGGCGGCCCGGGAGAAGGGCATCGGCTTTGTCTACGATATGCTCCTGGATGCGGACCCCGAAACCGCCGCCCGGCTGCACCTGTCAGACCAAAAGCGGATCATCCGGGCCATGGAGGTCTTTTTGCAGACCGGGCTGCCCATCTCCTACCACAACGCCCAAACCCGGCGCAAGCCCCCCAAGTACCGACCATTCTGGCTGGCTTTGACCTATGGGGACCGGGCCGAGCTCTACCGGCGCATCGACGCCCGGGTGGATCAGATGTTTGCCCAGGGCCTGGTAGAGGAAGTGACCCGCCTGCTGCAAACCGGCATCCCTGACCGGGCCACCGCCCTGCAGGCCATCGGCTACAAGGAGATTGTCCGCGCCCTGCGGGGGGAGCTCACCCTGGACCAGGCCCGGCTGGCAATTCAGCAGGGCTCCCGCCGGTACGCCAAGCGACAGCTCACATGGCTGCGCCGCAACGATCAAATCCACTGGATCCTCCGGGACGAGACCCCGGACCCCTTGGCAGCGGCCCTGGCCCTGCTGGGGGGGAAAAAAACAACCTGAGCAGCCCTGCCGGATTTCAACTGCATCCGACAGCCCTGCCGTGCTACCATAGGGGCATCCACACAGAAAAGAGGGAATCCCAATGGCAGCTACAGAAAATTTGCAGGAACTGATTTTGAACGAGGCCCGCAGGGAGCGTCAGCTGGTCACCGTGTTTCTTATGAACGGCTTCCAGATGAAGGGCACCATCACGGGCTTTGACAGCTTTGTTGTCTGCCTGGTCAGCGAGGGCAGGCAGCAGATGATCTACAAGCACGCGATCTCCACCGTGGTGCCGGCCCATCCGGTCCGGCTCGGACCCCCGGCGGCAGGCTGAGCCCGGCACACCGGGTCCGGCCCCGGCCGGGCCCGGCGGCGGAGGTCTGAAAGGAGCGTCCGCCCATGCGTGGGGAGAAGTTTTTACGGGTCATTGTCATTGTGCTGTGCAGCGTGGTGGCAAGCTATTTTGTGTTTTCCGTGGTACGCACGCCCAACAGCGGGTATGCCACTTATAAAGCGGTGTTGTATGAAGTCGGCGATGGAATTTCCACCTCCGGCTTTGTGGTGCGTGACGAGCAGACCATCACCGGCGCCCGGGACATTGTGGTGCTCACCCGGTCAGAGGGCGAGCGGGTGGGCAAGGGCCAGAGCGTGGCCTCCACCTTCCACGACGCCGAGGCCCAGGCCCGGCAAAACCGCATCGACGCCCTGGAGGAGGAGCTGGCCCAGATGGAGTACGCCTATTCCTTCTCCGCCTCCGATGCCGAGTCCGCCACCCTGGATGCGGACATCATCCGCACCATCAACCAGATCACCGTGTACAACGAGCGCCGGGACTTTGACTTTGCCGCCGGCTCCTCCGAGCAGCTGAAGTCCTACATCCTGCGCCGGTACATCACCGCCGAGGACTCCGAAACCCTCTGGAAGCGGATCACCGACACCCGCGACCAGCTCAGCGAGCTCTACACCCTGTCCAAAACCGAGACCGGCAGCATTCTCACCGACCAGGCGGGCTATTTTTCCGGCATGGTGGACGGGTATGAGACCGTCCTGACCCTGGACTTTCTGAACAGTGCCACCCCCTCCCAGGTGGACCAGGTGCGGCCCCTGGAGGTGGGCGGAGACGTCATCGGCAAGCTGGTGCTCTCCCCCCGCTGGCGGTACCTGGCGGTGGTGGACAGCGACAGCATCCAGGGCCGGCGCACCGGCCAGCAGGTCCAGGTGAGCTTTGCCTATGACTTTTACGAGAACGTCCCCATGCGCATTGACCGCATCGGCCCGGACGAGGACGGCCGGTGTGTGATCGTCCTGTCCTCCGAGCAGTATATCCAGGACGCAGTGGTCACCCGGGTCCAGTCTGCAGACCTGATTTTTGACGACATCTCCGGCCTGCGGGTGCCCAAAACGGCCATCTACGTCCGCGACCTGGAGGACGGCAGCAAGGAAAGCGGCGTCTACGTGCTGGAGGGGGCCGAGGCCGCCTGGAAATCGGTGAATATCCTCTACGACAACGGCGAGAGTTATATTGTAGAGCTGGACAAGTCCAGCACCGACAATCTCTGGCCCGACGATGAGATCATTCTCACCAAGGAGGAGATGTTTGAAGGAAAGGTGATGTTCAATTGAGTATCCGTGAAAACGTGGCCGCCATCCGGGCGCGGATGGACGCCGCGGCCCTGGCCGCCGGCCGTGACCCGGGGCAGATCCAGCTGCTGGCCGCCACCAAGATGAACGACACCGCCGCCGTCCGCCAGGCCGTGGAGGCCGGGGTGGACTGCTGCGGGGAAAACCGGGTCCAGGAGCTGACCGAAAAGCTGCCCCAGGGGGCCTATACCGGGGTGCCCGTCCACTTCATCGGCCACCTGCAGACCAACAAGGTGAACAAGGTGGTGGGCAGGGTGGACCTGATCCAGTCTGTGGACCGGCTGCCCCTGCTGGAGGCGGTGGACAAGACCGCCCGCCGCCTGGGCATCCGCCAGGATATTTTGCTGGAGATCAACATCGGCGCCGAGCCCCAGAAGTCCGGCTTCACCCCTGCCGAGGCCAGGGCGCTGGCCGCCCGGATGGGGGAGTATCCCGGGGTTTTTCTCCGGGGACTCATGGCAATTCCTCCCATTTCCGAAAAAAAGGGCGATAATTGTAAATATTTTGAAAAAATGCAAAATCTTTATATTGACATTGCCGGGGAAAAATACGATAATGTATCCATGGTATGCCTCTCTATGGGAATGACCGACGACTTTGAAGACGCCATTGCCTGCGGCTCCACCATGATCCGTGTGGGCACCGCTATTTTCGGCGCCCGACACTACCCTACACAAGAAAAATAAAAATGAAAATAGATACAGGAGGAACCTCACCATGGGATTTATGGATGAACTCAAAAAGCTGACCAGGCCGTACAACGAGGACGACGTGGACGATTTCGATTACGGTGACGAAGAAGAGACCGAAGCACCCGCCCCGGCACCTGCCGCTGCTCCGGCCAGACGTTCTTCCTACAGCGCCCCCGCAGAACCCCGCGACACCGGCCGCCGCGCCGCTGCCAACCCCGGCCCCTCCAAGGTGGTCAATCTCAACGCCAACGCCGCCATGCAGGTCATTCTGGTCAAGCCCGACCGGTTCGATACCGTCTCCGACATTGCCGACCACCTGCTGGACAAAAAGTCCATTGTGCTGAACCTTGAATCCACCAACAAGGACGTGGCCCGCCGCCTGGTTGACTTCCTCTCCGGCTGCGCCTATGCCCTGGACGGCAAGATCAAGAAGGTTGCCATCTCCACCTACATCATCACCCCCTACAACGTCGAAATCGTGGGCGACCTGGTGGAAGAGCTGGAGAACAACGGCATCTACTTCTAACAGAAAGGAAGCTACATCATGCTTACACCGCAAGATCTCCAAGAGGTTTCCTTTGACAAGGCAACCTTCGGCGGCTATGTGATGAAGTCTGTGGACGACTTCCTTGAGCCGCTGATTGACGACTATCTCACCCTCTACAAAGAAAACGCCGTGCTCAAAAGCAAGATGCGCCTTCTGGTAGAGCGGCTGGAGGAATACCGGGCCGGCGAGGGCCAGATGAAGGCCGCCATGGACGAGACCCAGCAGAAGTGCGACGAGATGATCGCCCAGGCCCAGCGCCGCAGCGCCGAGCTGATGCGCCAGGCCGAGCAGAGCGCCCAGTACAAGAGCCGTGACCTTGACACCGCCGTCACCGGCGAGCAGGAGCGGCTGAGCCGGGCCAAGGCCGCCACTGCGGAGTTCATCACCGCCGTTGAGGCCCAGCTGGCCAAGCAGCAGAGCGCCCTGGACGCCCTGAAAAGCATGAATCTCTCCGCCGCCGCCCCGGCAGCCCCTGCCCAGGCCGGGCTGAGAAACCGCCGCGCCGCCTACGACTACGAGTCTGAGTCTGACGACGCCCGGAAGAACCGCCACCCCACCGAGGAGGAGATTGCCGCCCAGATCGAAGAGAACGTGGAAAAGGCCGTGGTCGGCATTCCCAATCCCGATCTCAGCGCCGCCACCCGGGTGATGCCCGCCCTGGATCTGGACCGCCGGACCAGCGAAAAGTTTGCGGATCTCCAGTTCGGCAAGAACTACACCCCCAACAAGTAAATCCTGCCAATGCGTTGAAGGGAACAGGCGAGCAGGCCCCTGCCCTCAGAGAGCTGCCGGTTGGTGCAAGGCAGCGGCACACCCGCCCGCAGATCCTCCCCGAGCATCCCGCCGAACCGCCTTTTGCCAGTAGACCGGGACGAGTCATGGCCGTTACCCCATGAGAAAGCGGCCGCGTGGGCTTCCCCCGCGGCAAAAAGAGTGGTACCGCAGAGGAAAACGCCCCTGTCTCTTACTGAGACAGGGACGTTTTTCTCAATTGAGAATTGAAAATGGAGAAGTGAGAGTTGAATGATTGAAGCCAAATCCTTCACTTTTTCCGTGCGCATCGTTCGGCTGTGCCGTATCCTTCGCGAGCGGAGAAGGGAGCATATTCTCTCAAACCAGCTGGAACGATCCGGCTGCAGCATCGGTGCAAACGTCGTCGAAGCAAAGCAGGGCCAGAGCCGGGCTGATTTTCTGTCTAAAAACTCCATTGCGCTGAAAGAAGCGGTGGAAACAGCCTATTGGCTCAGACTGCTTCACGAAACAGGCTATTTGTCAGATCGGGAGTTCAATTCCATCTATAAGGACTGCGACGAAATCAGACGCATTCTTGCCAGCATTGTAAAAACCACAAAAGAATCCTGATTTTCAAATGGCAATTTGAAAATCTCCTCAAATTCTCACTTCTCAATTCTCACTTCTCAATTCATACAAAAACCTTGCGAATAAGGAGCAAAATCATATGGACTACAAAACCACCATCATCACCCCCAAGACGGCCTTTCCCATGCGGGGCGGCCTGCCCCAGCGGGAGCCCGCCATGCTGGAGGGCTGGAACAAGATCGACGTCTACGCCGAGCTGCGCAAGAAGAACGCCGGCAAGCCCCGGTTTGTGCTGCACGACGGCCCTCCCTTCTCCAACGGCGACATCCACATGGGCCACGCCCTGAACAAGACCCTCAAGGACTTCATCGTCCGCTCCTATGCCATGCGGGGCTACGACACCCCCTACACCCCCGGCTGGGACAACCACGGCATGCCCATTGAGTCCGCCATCATCAAGAAGAACAAGCTCAACCGCAACGCCATGTCCATTCCAGACTTCCGCAACGCCTGCCAGGCCTTTGCCCAGGACTTTGTCAACCGCCAGCGGGACCAGTTTAAGCGCCTGGGCATCCTGGCGGACTGGGACCGGCCCTATCTCACCATGAACAAGTCCTTTGAGGCCGAGGAGGTCAAGGTCTTCGGCCAGATGTACCGCAAGGGCTACATCTACAAGGGACTCAAGCCCGTCTACTGGTGCCCCAAGGACGAGACCGCCCTGGCCGAGGCGGAGATCGAGTACCAGGACGACCCCTGCACCACGGTGTACGTCAAGTTCCCCCTGGCGGATGACCTGGGCAAGCTGCCCCACCTGGACCACAGCAAGCTCTTCTTTGTGATCTGGACCACCACCATCTGGACCCTGCCTGGCAACATGGGCATCTCCCTCCATCCCAGAGACAGCTACGCCATCGTCCAGGCTCCCAACGGGGAGTGCTACGTCCTGGCCGAGGCCCTGGCGGAAAAGGTGATGAAGGTGGCGGGCTTTGACACCTGGCAGATCCTGGAGACCCATCCCGGCAGCTTCTTTGAGAATATGCTGGCCCACCATCCCTTCCTGGCAAAGACCTCCCGGCTGCTGAACGCCGAGTACGTCACCATGGACTCCGGTACCGGCTGCGTCCACACTGCCCCCGGCTTTGGCGCCGACGACTACCAGACCTGTATGCGCTACGGCATGGACCTGGTGGTGCCCGTGGACGACCGGGGCCGCCACACCGACTACGCCGGCAAGTACGCCGGCCTGAAAACCGAGGAATCCAACCCCATCATTCTCGCGGACATGAAGGAAAGTGGTATGCTCCTGGCCAGCGAGAACATTGTCCACTCCTATCCCCACTGCTGGCGCTGCAAGAGCCCCATCATCTTCCGGGCCACCCCCCAGTGGTTCTGCTC